>DATJAK010000208.1:0-121304 GCA_035516375.1 Bryobacteraceae bacterium | reverse complement strand
AAATCCTGCAACCCTATCCCGACGTGCGCTTCGACGCCAAGCATCCCAACATCCGAGGTAGGAACCGTGTGCGTTAGTAGCGCCAGCACGGGTCTGTGCGGGGGGCGGCGGGAAACCCGCCGTCCCTACCGCGACCCGCCGGGCTTCCGGGCGGCGTTTGGCGCAGCCGCCGATTTCCAATTCCGGATGGCCTGTGCGGGACAGACGATCGCTTTGCGTCGTCTGTGGGGGCTGTCCAAACTCCAGCGCGCCGCCCGGAAGGGCGGCGGCGGGCAGAAGCCCCGACCCCACATGCCTCATTTGGCGCGGCACTCGGCGCAGGGGCAAATCGCGCGCAAATGGTCGTACGAATAGATCCCCGAATTGTGCCCGTCGCTCCAGTTGATGCGGATGGCATAGTTTCCCACCGGCTCTACCCCTAACATCGTCAACCTGGGCTTGTACATCTGGAACGGGCTGTCGGCTTCCGGTTGCCGCGGAGGGGTTCCGTGCGCGCCGGTGCAGGCGGCGCAGGGGCACTTGTCGCGCAGGTACGTCAGGCCGTACTCGCTGTGGTGGGCATCCTTCCAATCGATTTTGATGCCTTTGGACTTGGAAATGGCGATGTGTTCCGGGTCGGTGGATACGGTCATGCTCAATTGAATTGCCGCTCGACGTCGCGCACGCCGGAGATGCGCCGCATGGCAGCGACCAGTTTCTCGAGCTGCTTTTTATCGCGCACGTCTACGGTCATCTCCACCAGGGCGCCGTCCTTTTCGATTTCGGTCTTGGCTTCCAGGCTGCGAATGTTGGTGTTCTCATCCGAAAGTACGGAGGTGAGCTGGTTGAGCATGCCCGGGCGGTCGTCGGTGTGGACCACAATGCGGACCGGGAACGCATCTTCTGTGGACCGGGCCCACTCGACTTCGATTTTACGCTCCACATCGTACATGAGGCTTTGCACGTTGTGGCACATCTTGGAGTGAACCGCGACGCCCTTGCCGCGCGTCACATAACCGACGATGGCCTCGCCGCGGATGGGGTTGCAGCATTTGGCGCGGTAGACCAGCAGGTCATCGATGCCGCGGACTTTAATGACCGCGTCCGCATCGGCTTGCCGGTGGCCCGGCGCTACGGGAGCAACCACGTCGGTAGGCGCCGCAGGCCGGTTCTCCTCCTCTTCCTCCTTCACGGTTTCGGGAGCGACCTTGCTCAGGACCTGGCGCGCGGAGAAGCGTCCGTATCCGAGGCCGGCGTACAAGTCCTCGATCTTGCTGTAGCCATACTCACCAGCCACGCGGTCGAGATCGCTGCGGGACACTTTCCCCAACTGCACGCCCAGCCGGCGCGCTTCTTTGTCCAAATATTTCTGCCCGATGTCGATGGCCTTGATGCGTTCGCTGGCGTTGATGAGGTGCTTGATCTTGTTGCGCGCGCGTGCAGTCTTGACGAACGCCAGCCAGTCTTTGCTCGGCTGGTGGCCGGGCTGCGTCATGATCTCGACCACATCCCCGTTTCGCAGCGTGGAGCGCAGCGGCACGATGCGGCCGTTCACCTTGGCGCCGACGCAGGTGCTGCCCACATCGGAGTGAATGGCATAGGCGAAATCAATGGGCGTGGCTTCGCGCGGCAGGACGATTACTTTGCCGCGCGGCGTGAAGGTATAGACCTCTTCCGGGTAAAGGTCCACCTTGAGCGTGGACATGAATTCGCCCGGATCTTGCATGTCTTGCTGCCATTCCACCAGGTGCCGCAGCCAGGCGATGCGCTGATCGTCGGCGGCCGGACCCTTGCGGCCCTCCTTGTATTTCCAATGCGCCGCAATGCCTTCTTCCGCAATGCGGTGCATTTCGTCGGTGCGGATCTGCACTTCGAACGTCTGCCCGTGCGGGCCGACCACGGAAGTATGCAGCGACTGGTACAAGTTGGGGCGCGGGATCGCGATGAAGTCTTTGATGCGGCCGGGAATCGGGCGCCACTTGTTATGAATCACGCCCAGGGCCGCGTAGCAGTTCTTTACCGAATCGGTAATGATGCGCAGCGCCATCAGGTCGTATACCTGGTCCATCGAGATCTTTTGTCGGCGGAGCTTGAGAAACACCGAATAGGGCCGCTTGATGCGGGCATCCATGCGGGCTGGGATTCCCTCGCGGCGGAGTTCGGCCTCGACGGTCTGCTTGATTTCGGCGAGGAACTCTTCATTGGAATGGCGCCGCGATTCCATGGCGGCGACGATTTCGCGATACGCGTCCGGCTCCTGGTATTGGAACGATAGATCTTCCAACTCGCCACGGATTTTGCCCATTCCCAGGCGGTGCGCGATGGGGGCGTAAATCTCGATGGTTTCGCGGGCGATGCGCTCGCGCCGCTCAGCGCTCAGGTAGCCGAGCGTCCGCATGTTGTGCATGCGGTCGGCCAGCTTGACCATCATGACGCGGATATCCTCCACCATGGCCAGGAGCATCTTGCGGAAGCTCTCGGCCTGGCGGTCTTCGGCGGAGTAGAAGTCGAGCTTGCTGAGTTTGGTGACACCATCGACGCAGCGCGCCACCTCGTCGCCAAATTCCTTGCGCACCTGGTCGAGCGTGACGCTGGTGTCTTCCACCACGTCGTGCAACAGTCCGGTTTCCATGGACACCAGATCCATGCGCATGTCCGCCAGGATGTGGGTCACTTTGAGCGGATGCATCATGTACGGTTCGCCGGAGCTACGCATCTGGCCTTCGTGCCATTGGCGAGCGAAGCGGAACGCCTTCTCGAGGGGGGCGAGATCATCCTTCGGGCGGTATTCGCGAATCTTAACTTCCAGCTCACGATAGAGTTGTTCGATGGGATCGGGCGGAGGGGGCGGTACGAAGGGTTCCGGGGGATTAAGGGACTCGGATGGCACTATGAATCAATTGTAGAACACGTGGCACAGACGATCGCCTTTTGTCGTCTGCGTTGGAATTAAGGCAGGCCACGAAAAACGATGGCCTGCCCAACAAGGCGAGTTACTTGGTTTCCGCGACGATGCCGCCGCCGGTCTTCTTTTCCTTGCGTTCGGCCTTGATCTTTTTAGTATCGAGAGCTTTCTGGAGCCAGCCGTCAGCGATCTTCGTTTCCTTTTCGTACTCGTCCTTGCTGTCCAGCAGATCGGCACTTTCCCGAGTCAGCAGGTTCTTATACGCCATGGCGTCTTCGTATTCCGGATTGATCTGGAGCGCCTTATCGAGGGCCTGCTGGCCGGAGTTGATCACGGGAAGCCACTTGGCCTTCAACTCTTCTTTGACCTTCTTGTCCTTGAGGGGGCCAGGATCATCCTGCTTCATGCCCAAGTCCGCGCGGGCCATGCCGTAGACTGGATACCACTTGGACCAGGCAATGAATCCCATGCTGTAATACGCATCGGCATTGTTGGGATCGAGGGCCACCAGTTTATCGAACCACTGCTGCGACTCGTCCCACTTCTTCTCGTTCAGATAAAGCGACGCCAGGGAATTGATGGCTGTCGTATTCTTGGGATCGAGCTCCAGCACTTTCAGGAAGTTGTCATTCGCGGCTTGCGCCATTTGCTGATTCTCGGGAGACTCAGCGCCGGGAATGTATTGCTGCATGTAAGCAGTCGCCAGGTATAGACGAGCCGGGGAAAAGGTCGGATCCAGTTGCACGGCGGTCTTAAAGCGCTCCACTGCCTCCTGATACTGGGCATTGCGGAAAGCCTGCACACCGCGATTGAGCTGATCGCGCGACTGCAGTTTCTGGCAACCTGCGCCCAGCAGCGCCAGGCCGGCCACGCCCGCACATAAAACCAGGGTACGCATGTTATTGCCCGGCCTCCGTCTTGGGAGTCATCAGCCCGACTTTATCGATTCCGGCGCCATGGGCGATATCGATGGCGCGCGCCACCGTCGCGAATTCCAGGTCCGGATCGCCTTTCACGAAAACCACGCGCTCGGCGCGAGTCTTGAAAATCTCTTCCAGACGACTTCCCAGGTTCGCCTCTTCGACGGGGTCCTGATTGATCTTCATCGATTTGTCTTTCTCGATGACGATCACCACGGTACGCAGGTCGGATTGATTGGGCTTCGAGTTGGGCGGAGGGGGTTGCGGCACCAGGGCCTCGAGGCCGTGTGGGGTTAAGGGCGTGATGACCATGAAGATGATGATCAGCACCAGCAGGACGTCGATCATGGGCGTCATGTTGATGTCGGCTTTCGGACCTTTTCCGGATCCGCCCATTGACATTGCCATAAAATTGCTCCTTTGGAATCGTTAAAAGCACCGCTCCCTAACGGTCGCGGCTCGGTAATCGCAGCTCGGTAACCTTTATTGGCCGGCAGCCTTTGGCGCCGCGCCGCCCTTCTTCTTCTGTTGGTCGAGTTGCTGCACCTGTTCGGTCAGCAGTCCGACCTGGTCCACACCGGCCGCGCGCAGATTGTCGACTACGTCGACCACCTTTTCATACTTGGCGCGCTGATCCGACTTGATGAACACGGTCTTATCGAGACGGTTGGTGAGAAGGTCCTTCACCTTGCTGGGCAAGTCTTCCGGCTGCATCATGGTGGTGTTTAAGAACACGCCGCCGTTGCGGGTGACGGCGACGAGAATCGCGTCGCTCTTGTCCGCGGCTTGCATGGGGATGGGGTTCTTGGTCTTCACCAGTTCGACCTGAACTCCCTTGGAGAGCATGGGGGTGATGACCATGAAGATGATCAGGAGCACCAGCATGACGTCGACCATGGGGGTGACGTTGATATCGGAAACCGGAGGGTTCTCTTTAGCTTTCTTGAATACGACTTTCATCGGCTCTCTCCCTGGAACTCGGCAGGAACGGGGGAGACGTAAGCGGTATTCCCAAAGCGTCTCCCCGAGAAAATCAACTCGCCGGATTCCGGCTTTGCCTCTTGCTAACTACTTACGGGCGCCCGCGCCGCGCTGCGTGCGCTTCAGGAAGTAGTCGATCAGCTCCGAACTGGAGTTGCCCATTTCGACGTCGAAGGCTTCCACCTTGTTCGTGAAATAGTTGAACATGACGACCGCCGGAATGGCGACGAACAGACCGATAGCGGTGGTAACCAGAGCTTCGGAAATACCGCCGGCAACCGCACCGAGACCGGTGGATTTTTCTGTCGAAATTCCTTTGAACGCGTTGATGATGCCGACCACGGTGCCGAACAGACCAACGAACGGCGCGGTGGAACCGATCGTCGCCAGGCCGCTGACACCGCGCTTGAGCTCGGCGCGCACAATGGCTTCGGCGCGGTCGAGAGCGCGCTTGGAGGCATCGATCTCTTCACCCGGAATATCGGTGCTGATCTGATGAGCCTGAAATTCCTGCAGGCCGGCGACTACAACCTTGGCCAGATGGCTCTTCTTAAACCGGTCTGCGATCTTTACAGCTTCATCCAACTTGCCTTCGCGCAACGCGCCGGCCACGGCCGGAGCGAATTGCCGCGACTGCTTGCGGGCGGCGCTGTACGCCATGAAGCGGTCGATCATGACGCCTATGGAATAGGCCGACATGATGAACAGCAAGATGACGACGCACTTAGCGAGCGTTCCCATCTGATTCCACATGGAACGTGGATCGAAAGCTACTCCACCACCTTCCTGGAGCAACCACAGCGACCAAACTTGCAATTGCAAAAGCATCGTTTTCTCTCTCTCCTGCGAGTTGATTTATTTTCATTCCAGCCTTACGGCTGGCCGTTACTGACTCAAAGTGAAATTGACATCGATCTCGGTATCCACGCCCACGGGTTCGCCGTTCAAAAGCGTCGGCTGGTACACCCACTGCTTCACTGCTTCCAATGCCGCCGGAATCAGGAGCGGATGTCCGCTGATCGCCTTCAGGTCCTCAATGGTGCCCTCTTTGGAAATCAGCGCGTGCAGTTTGACGACGCCCTGAATACGGGCCTGTTTCGCCAACTGCGGATAGATGGGTTTAGGCTGGCGAATCAGCTTGGCTGCCGCCACCTGTCCGCCGACTTTGATGCGGCTGGGGACTACGGCTTTTTCTTCCTTCTTCACCGGAGGCGGAGGAGGAGGAGCGGCCGAGGGAACGCCTCCCAGAATGCCGCCCAAAACGCCGCCCGCGACACCGCTGCCGATACCACCGGCCACGCCGGTCGACGGTGGCGGCAGTTCGCTCTCTTGGATCATGGCGATTTGTTTCGGGACTTCCTTAGGCGCCATCAGCTTTCCGGCGTCGAACTGGCGGGGGATGACTTTGACCACCTTAGGGGCTTCCGGTGGAGGGGGCGGGGGAGGCGGCGGAGGCGGAGGCGGCGCCACCAGGAAACTCGTCAGCGTGCTCTTGGGCAACGCATCGAAATAGATCATCGGAATGATCACCAAGACGATCGCGAAGATGATCTGCGCGACGAACGATACGAATACCGTCCAGGTCTTGTTGGTCTTTCCGGTCGCTACGAATGTCTGTTCAAACATGCAAGCTTCCTTTCCCACCGCGGCGGCCTGCCCGCGCGGCCTCTCTCCTATTTCACCGCCTTGGACGGACTCGCCGCTGGCGGCGAACCCGGCGCCTTCTTCCGAGGACCCGTAGCCGGAGCCGCCGGTGGAAGCGGCGCCCGCTTCTTGTGCCTATCTGCGTAATTGTGCCACACCAGAACGATGGGGCTGGCTACGAATACGGAAGAATACGTGCCGACTATGATTCCGCAAACCAATGCAAACGAAAACCCGTGAAGCACCGGACCACCGAAAATGAGCAGGGCAATACAGGTCAGGAATGTCAGCCCCGAGGTCATGACCGTGCGGCTTAACGTTTGATTGACGGCCTTGTTCATCACGGTTTCCAGCGACTCGCGCCGCATGAACTTTAGATCCTCGCGGATGCGGTCGAAGATGACGATCGTATCATTCATTGAGTAACCGACGAGCGTCAACAGCGCCGCGATGACCGTCATCGAGATCTCTTTATTAAAGATGGAAAACAATCCGATGGTGATGATGGTGTCGTGGAAGCAGGCGATCACGGCGCCCAGGCCGTAGATCCATTCGAATCGGAACGCGATATAGGCGAGCATTCCCGCCAGCGCGTAGAGGGTGGCCAACACCGCTTTGTTGCGCAGCTCTGCGCCCACCCGCGGGCCCACCACCTCCACGTCGGCTATGTGAAAAGGCGACAAATAGCATTCTTGGCGAATGGTGTTCAGGATACCAGAATTGACGCCTGGCACGGATGACAATTGACTAAAATCCGTGAGCAGCCCCGACCGCGGAGGCGTGTTCCGATAATTCAGAAGGTCCGACGTCAGTTTCTGGAACTGCTGATCGCTCATGGCCACGCCGGCCCGCGCCAATGGATCGCGCAGCCGGGAAACGAGGTCCTGCGAGCTGGCATTGTTGAAGTCGAGTTTGCCGCTCGACGGCTGGCCGAAGGTTGAGTTGAGCACTTCTGCCATCGCCTGCCGGTTGATGTTCAACTGCCGCTCTTCTTCGAGCTCGGTGCCGATGATCACCTCGTTGCCGCTGCCGGTGAAGTTTTGGACGCTGATGTCGCCCTTGATCTTCTGCGACATGGCAGAGCGGATCTTGTCGATGGGCGGTGAGGATGAGAACTTGACGGTCATCTGGGCGCCACCCTTGAAATCGATCCCATATTTGAGCCCGCCCTTCACTGCGATGCTAGTCAACCCAGCCACTGACAACACCAGTGACGCAATGATGAACGGCCACTTTTTGCCTAGAAAGTCGTAATCGGTGTTTTTGAATAATTGCATCGAACTTTGCCAGGCCGGTTTTCACCAAATACCTTGGACACCAGCCTCTTAGAAAATGTTCCCGTTTCGAGGGGTCACCCGGCCCCTTCCCTCAAATGCTCAACTCCTGCATCTGGCGATGCCCTTGGAGCTCCCAGATGAAAATAGTCCGCGAAACGAACACAGCCGTGAAAACGTTGGCAGCTAAGCCGATAACCAGCGTCACAGCGAACCCGCGGACAGGACCTTCCCCGAAAAGAAACAGGAAGGCGCACGAGACGATGGTAGTTACATGTGTATCGACGATCGTCCACCAGGCCTTGCCGAAACCGGCATCCACGGCCGCGACGACCGCTTTTCCGGCCCGCAGTTCCTCGCGTATACGTTCGAAAATCAGGACGTTAGAGTCGACCGCCATACCGATGGTGAGGATGATCCCGGCGATTCCGGGCAAGGTCAAAACGGCATGGAAGTACGAAAGACAGGCCAGGAGTATCACCGTATTGAGAACCAGTGCCAGTACCGCGTTCACTCCGGCTCGCTTGTAGTACACCAGCATGACCACCACGACGGCCAGGAGGCCGAAAATTCCGGCCAGGAAGCCCTCGCGGATCGAGTCGGCGCCCAGCGAGGGACCCACCGAGCGCTCTTCCAGATAATTGATCCCGGCCGGCAGGGAACCGGAACGCAGATACCGGCTGAGGTCGACCGCTTCATCTTCGCTGCCGAGCCCGGTAATGCGGCCCGAATCTTCAATCCGGCTTTGGATCGTGGCGACACTCACAATGTTGTTGTCGAGCACCACCGCCAGACGGTTGCCGACATTCTTTTCGGTGTATTGTCCGAAGCGCTTGCCGCCATCCTGGGAGAGCGTAAAATTGGTTTCCCACTTGCGGAACTCGTCCTGACCAGGGCGGGCATTGCGCATTTCGCGGCCGGTAATCACAGGGCTCTTCGCCAGGAGATACCACTGGTCGCCTTCGCTCCCTCCGCGCGGGAGCGACTTGGCCAGTTTCGTGTTCAGCGGCAAAATGCCACCATGCTGCGCCAGCCCGGCTTCACGGCTGGCAAAGGGGCCTTCCTTTACGTCGTCGATTTCCAAAACGGCCGTGGTGCCGATCAGCTCCTTGACGCGCGCCGGATCGTCCACGCCGGGCAACTGCACCAGAATCTGATACTGATCGCCGGCGCGGCCGTACTGTTGGACGGAAGGCTCGGTAAGCCCGAGTTGGTTGATGCGGTTGCTGATGGTCTGGATCTCACGCTCGACCGTGTCGCGCTTGAGAGCGACCAGATCGGAGGGCTTCATGCGCAGGGAGTAGTCGGTGGAGTTGTCCGCCGTGAGCACCCAATCGGAGTACTTCTCGTTAATCAGGCTGCGAAACGCGCTGGTTTGTGTGGCGGGGATGCCTTTAATCGTGATTTCGACGCTATCGGCGTCTTCTACGCGCTGCGGATCGTTCCGATCCATGCTGGCCCAACTGATGGTCTGCTTTTTCAGATCATCCTTCAGGCGCTCGATGGCCTGATCGGCTTCCGCCTTTATGGCGTCCTGCACCTGAACCTGCAGCACCAGGTGGCTGCCGCCCTTCAGATCCAGGCCAAGCCGGATGTTGTTTTGCCAGTTTCGCTCGAGGTCTGCAATGGACTTCGGGAAACCGATGATGCCGATTACGCAGGCCACGATAACCGCGACCGTCACGATGGCCCGTCCTTTGAAGTTCTTGCCCATGAATTAATCCGTCAATTAGTCCGTCAAATAGAATACTACGCTCTACTTCTTCGCATCTGCCGCGACCAGGCTAGAAACCGCACTCCGTGCTACTTGAAGTTTGACGTTGTCGGGCTTAACCCGTAGTACAAGGGTATCGTCACTCTCGATGGCCACGATGGTGCCGACGATGCCGCCGCTGGTCTGCACGACCTGGCCGTTCTGCAGGTTCGACAACATTTTTTGCTGCTGTTTCCGTTGGCGCTGCATCGGCATGAACAACAGGAAGTAAAAGATCCCAAATATCAGGAGGATAGGAATGAAGGTGCCGAAGGACCCCAGGGGGGAGGAGGGAGGCGTCGATTGCAGCAAACTCAATAACACGTCGCTATCGCAAGGGGATCACTCCGCATCATCGGAAGCCAGGCGGACAGTCCTCAGGTAAGCTGGATATGAATCCGACAATATAGCCTGCCTGATCCCACGCATAATGTCAAGGTACCGCTGCAGGTTGTGGCGCGTCGCCAGTACGGCGTACGAAATCTCGCCCGACAAGTACAAATGCCGAAGATACGCCCGTGAGTACGTATTACAAGTGTAGCAAGAACAGCGATCGTCGAGCGGGCCGGCATCCTCTTTATAACGGGCGTGTTTGATGATGACGCGGCCGTGTGAAGTGAACAGGCAGCCGTTTCGGGCGTTGCGCGACGGCAGTACGCAATCCATCATGTCCACGCCACGCGCCACGTATTCGGGGAGCTCGGCCGGCATCCCCACTCCCATGGCGTAGCGCGGGCGCGCGCGCGGCAGGAGATCCTCGGTAGCTTCGACCATCTCCATACTGAGCGGCCGCGGCTCGCCTACCGATAGGCCGCCGATGGCGTAACCATCGGAATCGAGGTCGAGAAGGGCGTTTGCACAAATCCGCCGCAAATCGGAAAACATGGAGCCCTGGACGATCGGAAACAGGGCGTGCCGCGTGGCGCTTTCCGAGATGCGCCGGCGGTAGTGTTCGTTGGCCTGGTGCGCCCAACGCACGGTGCGCTGCATGCTTTCGCGCGCGTATTCGTGGCTGACCGGATACTGGGGACATTCATCGAGCACCATGAGAATGTCGCTGCCAAAAGCCAGTTGAACGTCCACCGTGGATTCCGGAGTGAAGCGGTGCAGATCGCCATTCAGATGGGACTGAAAGACCACGCCCTCCTCGGTGATTTTGCGCAGGCCGCTCAGGCTGAAAACCTGGTAACCGCCCGAATCGGTCAGGATGGCGTGGGGCCAGGACATGAATCGATGCAGGCCGCCCAACGCGCGGATCTGTTCGTGGCCGGGACGAAGGAAGAGATGATAGGTGTTGGCCAGCAGGAGCCGAACGGCCAGGTCATCGGCGAGATCGCGCTGGGTCAGGCCTTTTACAGTGCCCTGTGTGCCGACGGGCATGAAGACGGGAGTCTCGATGGTTCCATGCGGCGTGTGCAGCAGACCCGCGCGCGCACGTGTGGTGCCGCATTCGGCGACCACTTCAAATGAGATCTGGGGCAACTTCGATTGTAAGGTGGGACAGACCGTCGTTTTTTGCGGTCTGTCTGCCTAAGCCCGACAGACGACAAGAACCGATCGTCTGTCCCACTACGCTAATACAACTTGATACGCAGGAATTTTCTGGGGTCCTTCCGGAAATCCGCCAGCAAATCGCGCATCTGGCTGGCCACGCCGGTCCAGTTCTCATACTCGGCCGAGGTTCCTAGCAACGGGTTGACCTCGATGTCATCGACATTTCGAATGAAGGAGGCGAGGGTCCGGTTCCAGCCGGCATACTGCTCGTCCGATTGCAGAAACTGGTTCGACTGCAGGGAGGCGACCGTTTTTCGCAGGCCGGCGATTTTGTCTCGCAACTCTGCATATTGGGCATCGTCGCGCAGCAGACGGCCGAGTTGGCCTTGGCCGGCCTGGATGCTGGCGAGACGGGCATCCAGGCTGATCATCGGCTCCTGAATCTGGCGATACAGGCGATCGGTGTAGATCAAGGAACCAAGGGGAGTGGTGGCGCCGACAGTGGCTCGCAAGTCTCTTTGAAAGTCGCTGACGTAACGCAGCAGATTGTTGTAGACATCATCGTGGAGGACAAATTTGCCAAATTCGCTTCGCCCCTGCTCGATGTCGTCGAGCGTCGCTTCCACCGTCCGGACCTGTTGCTCGAATTGCGTGAGGTCGAGCGCTTTCAGCAATTCCGGTTGTGGCTTGAACGCGATCTCCCCATTGCGGCGGATGGTGACGGTGCTGCGGCCACGGGTGATATCGACAAACTTGTCGCCCACTACGTTGTCGGTGCTGACTTGCAGATAGGAGTCCACCGGGATGTCCGGCAGGTGCTCCTCGTCGATTTCCATGGCGAGCAAGATGACGCGGTTGGGATCGTTCGATCCGGAGAGCGCCACCTTCTGGACACGACCGACATCCACACCGTTCACGCGCACTGGCGAGCCGGAGCTAAGCGCGGTCGCATCGGCGATATACGCAAAGACAGTAGATTTGGGGGTGAAGAGTGTACCGCCGGTCAGCAGGTAGACGACAACCGCAAAAATCGCGAGCGACGCGACTACCGCCATCGCGACACGGAATTTCGCCCAACTCACCTGGCGGGCAGTCGGCATTCAATCGGATTGTACCGTACCGGCCACAAAAGCTATGGCCGGTGGAACGCTTATTGAAAGTATCCGTGCGCGAGTTTCGGATCGGCTTCGATCGCCTTGCGCCAGTGGACGCGGGCCTCTGCCTCGCGCCCCAAGGACTGCAACGCGATTCCGAGATTGAGCGAAGCCTCTGGAAACTCGGGTGAGCAAACCAGGGCTTCTTCATAGAGCGGCACGGCCTGATCGTCCTGGCCGTTCTTCTGCAAAAACAGCCCGGTATTGTAGAGCAACTCGGAGGTGCGTTCGCCCATGGCAATCAACCGGCTGTGCAGCTCGAGCGCCTGCGGGAGCGCATTCCGTTCGACCGCGATACCAGCCAGGCCACGCAACGCCGGAATCCAATCGGGCTGGACCGCGGTGGCCTTCTCGAAACCGGCCCAGGCGCGATCCAGGTCGCCCAATTTCCAGTAGGAGATGGCTGCGTTCAACTGCGCCTCCGGCCAGCTCTCCCGTTTCCGCAGGCAGGCTTCGAAGGCGTCCACTGCTCCGCGGTAATCGGCCAACTCCAGGCGGGTGCACCCCAGACGAAACCGCGCGTCTTCCCAATCGGGACTTTTCTCCGCGAGCCGCGTGTAGAGCTGCTGCGCTTCCGCAGTCTGGCCCTGCTTCTCGACCAGCAATGCCAGGTTCCAAAGCGCCGTGGTAGAGTCCGGGTCGAGTTCGAGAGCCTTGTGATAAGCCTCGCGCGCGTGCTGCGGATCATCCATCTCCTGATAAACGATCCCCAGGTTGAGGTAGACCTGGGCGTCGTTGGGCCGCAGGCGTCCGGCTTGCGAGTAGGCATCGGCGGCCTGCAGGTGGCGTCCCAAGGCGTGGTGCGCCATACCCAGGTTGAACCATCCTTCGAAAGAATCGGGCGCAGCTTTGACTAGAGCGGCACATCGCTCGGCGGCTTCTTCCTGATCGCCCGCCGCAAAGGCCGCACTGGCCAAACCTTCGAGCGCGATGGTGGCGTCGGGACGAATCGCCAACAGCCTGCGGGCAAGGTCCGTTACCGCCGGGTAGTCCTGAAGCTGTCCGCTAACCGAGATGGCATTGCTCAAACATTCTTCCGAGCCGGGGCTTTTCTCCAAAATACGCCGGTACACGTCGGCCGCTTCCGAATACTTCTTCTGTAACTGCAGCGCCACCGCTTTGCCGAACTGCGCTGCTTCGAGGTCGGGATCGGTTCGCAAGCAACGCTCATAGGATTCCAGGGCCTGCCGGGTAGCCCCCAACTGAAGGTGACAAGCGCCCAATCCGAGGTGAGCCTCCTGCTTGGCGGGATCCATGGCCAGCGTCCGCTCAAACTGATCGGCGGCCAGTTGCCAGCGGCCCAGCGCCTCCCAGCACAGCGCCAGGTTGAAGCATGCCGATGGATGCCGAGGCTCTATTTCAAGCAATCGGGTGTATGCTTCGGCTGCTTCTTCGAACTGGTCGAGTTCAAACTGGATATAGCCGAGCGCCGAGTAAACTTCGGCAAGTTGATCCGCCTTCATCGCGCCCTTTTGATTCAGAGCCCCCTGCAGTTCGTTGACGGCTTCACGGCGTTTGCCTTCGAGGTGGAGCGCCACGGCGCGCGCATAGTATGGCGAACTGGGGGTGCGCGGTGTTTGTCTCGAAGGGAGTTTTATTTTCTCTTTCATGGTCTTCTCTCATTGCTCGGCTATGGCTGCCGTCGTTCTCTTTATCGGCAAAAAGGCCGTTTTGGGCTCGGCCGGCTCAATCGCAAAAAAGGCGCATATGCGGCCCAGCAAATCGTCTCGTTCCACCACGCGTACGGACAGGATGCGCGACGACTCGCCCGGTGTGCTGAACAGGCCGACGCCGCCGGTGGGATGGCGGTTGTCGAAGAATGTGTCGACCACGTGTCCATTGATTGAAGTGGTAAAGCGGTCTTCGACAGCCGATGTCTCGACGTGGTACAGCGTGTCGTTACGAACGCTGAGGGGCAGAGGCAATTCCACCCGGCTGAGTGTGACGCCATTCACCACCGTGTAGCGGACGATGGCGGCCATCGGAAGAGGTCCCGGCTTGGCAATCGTGATCTTCATGGCGTAGTAGTTATTGACGTCGGTGGCGCGGAAGGCCCAGCTCAAGCTCTTCTGCGCAATCTGGCCGACCAATTCCACGCGATAGTTCGCCATGGGAAGCGATGCCCGCAGCAGCGCCAGCTTGCGGGGCTGCACGAATCCGGCCGAACCGTAACTCCATCCGCTTGCCCATCCAGGGCCACCATCCCAACCTGAGATGCCGGAGAGGAAATCATCATCGATCAGGACCTCGGAGCGGTCGCGGAGAAGCGTCTGAACCCGTTCGAGCACCGGCGGTTGCTCCCGGTAGATCTGGTGGGTGGCCGGTTTAGTGAGCGCTGAGAGTACGATGCCGAGGCCAATCAGCGGTGTGGCCAATACGACGGCTCGCGCCGGCGTGATTACCAGACGCCACTCGGGAATCAGCCTGATCCAAAAACGCGGCCTGGGCGTTGGCGCCATCGCGAAAGTGGCGGGCTCTTCACCATCCATGATGACCGGGGCTGGCAGCGGGACGGGGGTCTTCCATGCCTCATGGTCTGGTTTCCAAATGATCGCCCGGATCCGCCAGTGATGTTCTAAAGCAAGATGTGGCTGCGCGGACGAGAGCGGAGTCGCTGCGCTGGGCGTGATCAATGCCGCCAATTGGGGCCGGGCTGCTCTAGCGGCGATGGGCGTTGGAACAAGTATTGATAAGGACGGTTTGGAGCGAGGCGCCCATGCGAGCAGTTCGAGTGCGGCCAGAGGCGCTGGATTGGTCTGTCCCGATTCGCGCGCGGGTCCGATCGGGCGCAATCCGGCCCGAAGCAGGGCGCGAGACGGATGCGGAACCACAGTTTGGGGGCGTTGGGCGAGTGCCCGTAACGGAAATGCGCGTGCGCCTTCACTGAACTTCCATGCCGCCTCGATATGATTGCGTGCCGCACCAGGCGCGATCGGAACCGCGCCCGTCAATTCCCATTCTTTTTTGGCAAACGCCTCGGTTAACCGCGGAAGCGTTGGAGCCAGGCCGAACGCGAGCGGCACGCACGGGACCGGAAGCACCTGGGCACCCAAAGGCGCCGCGATGACCGCGATGAGGCCGGCCGTGGTTGGAGTATCCTGCAGGAGTTGTGGGGGGTCGAGCACTTGACGCCGCCCCCGCACGAGACTGCTGAAGCCCACCGCCGCTGGTTCAAACGGACACGCTTTTCCGATACTTGCATGCTCGGCAGGAACTGCCGCGGCCGCGACGGCCAACTGGACCGGGTGTGCAGCCTCAAGACCGCGCCGGACCTCACGGGCGCTGGTTCGCATCGCGCGCCATACGCGTACGGGCGGCGTGCGTGGAGTCTCGGTTGCCGCGATAGGATCTCGAAGACCCTCGCTCCGGGCCGGGAACAGGGAAATCAGTGCGGACACTGCTGGTGCCTGGGGCGCCGGCAAACGACGGACTGCGGGCGGAACGGTAACCGCCAAACGGAATCCGCAGGCCGCAACGGGCAACGCTTGTCCAGCGCCTCGCGCGAGTTCGACAGCTTCGTTGATGAAGCCGGCCGCCTTCGGCGCGTGCGCGGTCTCGGCCGCGGACGGATCGGATTGGCCGTCCGTCAGGCAAGCCATCAAGAGCTGATGATGTTGTTCGCGGTGCTCGTCGCTGCAGAAGCCGCGTTCTCGCAGCATTCGGAAAAGGGGGACCGTTTTACCGCAAACCAAGCAGTGCACAAGACACCGTACCTGTTCCAAATGTAGGCGACACCAGGACTGATTTCCTAGAACGAATCGCACCTACTCTAACGGCACCTCGGAGAACGACTGAGCTTGTTTATAAGGGGATCGTCTGAGTTTTGAAGCGCCGTAATGGTACTGCGCGCGGCTCTTACAAGACGGGTTCGAGGTCAATCGAGTGTGCGAGCGTGCCGAAGGCGCGGCCTCCCTCGCCCGCGAGGCGCGACGCGCAGAATGCTTCCGCAATTGCCGGAGGACTGAAACGCAGGAGAAGCGAGGCTTGTAACGCCAGCGCCAGCCTTTCCGCCAGCCGGCGCCCTTCTGCTTCCGGAACATCTTTGCCAACTCCGGCCAAGGACTTTTCGAGTCGTGGGTCGTGCGCCAGGCGGATTTCGGCCAGCAGCCTGTCGAGCGCCTCCGGCTCCTTCTTCATCGTGCGTAGCGCATCGAGCACAATCACGTTGCCGGAACCTTCCCAAATGGAGTTGAGCGGCGCTTCGCGGTAGAGCCGCGGCATGGGCGATTCCTCGACAAAGCCGTTGCCACCCAGGCACTCCAGCGCTTCGGCAACGAAGACGGGGGTGCGCTTGGAGACCCAATACTTGCCGACGGCGACCGCCAGCCGGGCGAAGGCGTGGTCACCTTCATCGAAGGCGCGCGCGATGCGCATCATCAGAACGGTCGCGGCTTCCGATTCGATCGCGAGATCGGCCAGCACGTTGCGCATCAACGGCTGCGCGATTAAGGGCCGGCCAAACGCGTGCCGATGGCGGCAATGGTGAACGGCTTCCACCAGCGCGCGCCGCATCAGACCAGCGGAACCGATGGTGCAGTCCAAACGCGTGTGCTGGACCATCTCGATGATGGTGGCCACGCCGCGCCCTTCTTCGCCTACCAGCCGCGCCCATGCGCCGTGATACTCGACCTCGCTCGAAGCATTGGAGCGATTCCCCAGTTTGGATTTCAACCGCTGCAGATGGAATCCGTTGCGCTGCCCGTCGGGTCTCCAGCGCGGCAGAAAGAAGCAGGAGAGGCCGCCGGGAGCTTGCGCGAGCACGAGGAATGCGTCAGACATCGGGGCGGAACAGAACCACTTGTGGCCGTCGAGCACGTACTCGCCCTTGCCGATCGGCTCGGCTTTGGTGGTATTGGCGCGCACGTCGGAGCCGCCCTGTTTCTCGGTCATCGCCATACCCAGGATGACGCCCGCTTTTTCCGGCGCCGGACGAAACGACGGGTCGTAGCTGGTGGAATGAACGCGCGGCTCCCATTCGGCGGCAAGTGCCGAATCGCGGCGAAGCACGGGCACGGCGGAATACGTCATCGAGATGGGGCAGACATGGCCGGCTTCGTTTTCCAAAGCCAGCATAGCCAAAGCGGCCCTGGCTACATGTGCGCCGGGGCAGGGTTTCGCCCAGGGAAGGTTGTGGATGCCGTGGGCCACAGCCAGCCGCATCAGATGGTGCCACGCCGGATGGTACTCGACTTCGTCGCGCCGATGGCCGTAGCGATCGTGCGTGTGCAGCACCGGCGGATTCTCGTTGGCTTGAACGGCCCACTCCATGGCTTCGGCACCGCCGACCGTCCGGCCGAATTCGTCGAGCTGGCCGCATGCCCAACCCGCGCCTTCGCGGGCCACGGCATCGCGCAACGCGTGGTCTGTAGCGAACGGGTTGTAATCGGTCAGCGGCGGAGGCTGGTTGAAGACTTCGTGGTTCAAAAGCTGCACCTCATGCGGAGCACCGCTCCCTTCGGCTGCGGCTCAGTAAGCCCTCGGCTCGTGACATGCGCGTTAGCTGAGGAGCCTCTGAGCCGCGGCCAAAGGGAGCGGTCCAAGGCCGGTCACAAACTGTAGCGGCCGGCCGCGAGCACGTGTCCCGCAATTTGGCGGCCGAGCGCGATGGTGTTAGCCGGCTCGTGCTTCGCCAGGCGCCGCAGGATTGCCATCTGGGTGCGCAGCATGTCGCCCTCGGCAACCGCGCCAATCACCTTCCGCGCCGATCGCTCTACGCGTTCCATGGCGTTGGCAATGTAGAACCGCGTCATGGCCAAGGCTTGCTTCGCGGCTGCTTCACCAGCCGACGCGATCATCTTTTCCGCCCGCAGCAGGCACGATTCCATGGCGTAGACTTCGGCGATGCCGTCGGCCAGCGCGCCCATCACTTCCTGCTGATCCGCTAAGGCCTGCATGTATTTCTGCGATGCCGAGCCGGCCGCGAACAACGTCAGCTTTCTGGCATTGGCCAGCAAGTGATGCTCGGCAGCCAGCGGCCCTTCCCGTTCTTCCGCCGCTACCGGCCCCGCCATCACTTCGTCCATCACCTGCTTGATGGCTTGTAATAGCGGCAACTGGCCCGACATGGCACGCCGCATGAGAAAGCCGGTGATGATCAGACGGTTGATCTCGTTGGTGCCTTCGAAGATGCGATTAATGCGCGAATCGCGGTAGGCCCGCTCCGCCGGATACTCCTCCACGTAACCGTACCCGGCAAAGATCTGGAGCACGTGGTCGACTACCGTGTCGAGCATCTCAGAGCACCACACTTTGAGGATCGAGCACTCTACTGCGTATTCCTCGATGCGTTTCTGGATATCGCGCGAAGCCGCGGCTGCACTCGTGTCCACATCGGCCAGCGCTGCGTCAATCATGCCGATCGTGCGATACACCTGTGCTTCACCAGCGTAGACGCCGACGGCGCACTCAGCCAGCTTTTCTTGAATCAAGCCGAACTCGCTGATGCTTTTGCCGAAGGCTTTGCGGTCTTTGGCGTAGCGGATGGCCTCCTGCAACTGGTTGCGGGCCGCGCCCACGCAGGCCGCTCCCAGCTTGAAGCGCCCGATGTTCAGAATGTTGAACGCGATGTGATGCCCTTTGCCGGCTTCGCCCAGCAGGTTCTCCACGGGCACCTTGCAATCGGCCAGGATCAGCGGGCAGGTGGAGGAGCCGCGGATCCCGAGCTTGTGTTCTTCCGGGCCGACGGAAAAGCCGGGCGTGTTGCGCTCGATGATGAATGCAGAAAATTTTTCGCCATCGATTTTCGCGAACACGGTGAAGACGTCGGCGAACCCGCTGTTGGAAATCCACATCTTTTCGCCGTTGAGTACGTAGTGCGTGCCATCCGGCGAAAGCACCGCCCGGGTTCGGCAATTCATGGCATCGGAACCGGATGACGATTCCGATAGCGCATAGGCGGCAATCCATTCACCGGAAGCCAGCTTGGGCAAGTATTTGCGCTTCTGCGCGTCCGTGCCGTACCAGACGATGGGCAGCGTTCCGATGCCCACATGCGCGGAAAACGCCACCGAAAAGCTGCCCAGCCGGCTGATCGACTCGGCCACAATGGCCGAAGTCACTTTGTCCATCTCCAGGCCCCCATAGGCTTCGGGGACGTCCACAGCCATCAGGCCGAGCTCGCCCGTCTTGCGAAGCAGACGGCGGGTGACGTCGAAATTCTTGGCTTCGATCTCCGCCGCGGCCGGCATGACTTCGTTCAGCGTGAACTCGGTCGCGGTCTTGGCGATGTGCCGGTGTTCTTCGGTAAGATCTTCCGGCGTGAAGATTTCTTGCGGCTTGCGCTCTTCCGTTAGAAAACTGCCGCCCTTCGCGGCCTTGGCAATCCCTGCTGTTTTGACGGTAGGCATTGTATTGTTCGCTCCTGCGCTTTTTCGCGTTTCTCGCTATTTGGGGCTGGTTGTTTAGTTCAGGCGTTCGAAGATTCCAGCGGCCCCCATGCCGCCGCCCACGCACATGGTTACCATGCCGTATTTCGCATTACGGCGCTTCATTTCCTGCAGTAAGCTCGCGGTCAGCTTTGCGCCCGTGCATCCCAGCGGATGCCCGAGGGCGATGGCGCCGCCGTTGACGTTCACTTTGGCCATGTCGAGGCCCAACGTCTTGATGACGGCCAGCGACTGCGCCGCGAAGGCTTCATTTAATTCGATGAGATCGATCTGGTCGAGGCTCAGGCCCGCCAGCTTGAGAGCCTTCGGGATCGCATAGACCGGTCCGATGCCCATTTCTTCGGGCAAGCACCCGGCATAAGCGAACGAAACGAAGCGTGCCAGCGGCTTCAGTCCGAGGGCCGAGGCCCGCTCGTTCGAC
This sequence comes from Bryobacteraceae bacterium, assembly GCA_035516375.1. Classification (GTDB taxonomy): domain Bacteria; phylum Acidobacteriota; class Terriglobia; order Bryobacterales; family Bryobacteraceae; genus PSRJ01. The sequence continues at coordinate 101,394 of DATJAK010000208.1, read as the reverse complement.
ATCACAACGGCTGCTGCGGCGCCGTCCGAGGTCTGCGACGAATTGCCCGCCGTCACCGTTCCGCGTGCGTGAAACACCGGCTTGAGTTTTGCCAAGGCTTCGAGTGAAGTGTCGGCGCGCGGGCCTTCGTCCGCGGTGAACCGAATCTCCGTCTTCTCGGGCTTCGACTTTCCGTTGGGAACGAAGAAGGTCACTGGGACGGGAACGATCTCGTCGGTGAATCTTCCGGCGGCCTGCGCCGCCAGCGCTTTTTGATGACTGGCGAGCGCGAAGCGGTCCGCATCGTCGCGCGAGATGCCGTAGTGTTGCGCCACCCGTTCCGCGGTCAGGCCCATCGAGAGATACGAATTCGGATAGTGCTCTTCCAGCCACGGATTGATGGAAATCTTGTTGCCGCCGAACGGGATCAGAGACATCGACTCGGTACCGCCGGCCACGATGACGTCGGCCCCGCCGCCGCGGACCCGCTCCGCTGCCAGCGCGATCGTTTGCAGGCCCGAAGCGCAATACCGGTTGACGGTCATGGCCGCCGACTCGATGGGGAGGCCGGCGCGGAGCGAGCAGATGCGGGCTACGTTTTGGCCTTGCTCGGCTTCCGGCATGGCGCAGCCGATGATGACGTCCTCGATTTCCTTCTTATCGAGGTTGGGAACGCGTTCGAGCGCGCCCTGTATGGCGATGGCGCCCAGGTCGTCGGGGCGCGTCGCGCGCAGCGTACCTTTGGGGGCTTTGCCTACGGCCGTTCGGACCGCACTTACGATGACTGCTTCTCTCATTCTCAATTCTCCTCACCAGTGGGGCGGACGATCGCTTTTTGTCGTCCGCCGGGCTTGGCAGGCCACAAAAGGCGATGGTCTGCCCCACTGTGAATTAGTTCCTCAACGGCTTCCCAGTCTTTAGCGTGAACGCAATCCGCTCCTGCGTTTTCTTTTCCCCGCACAAAGACAAAAAGGCTTCCCGTTCCAGGTCCAACAGGTATTGTTCGCTCACCGGCGTGCCGGGCGTAATCTTACCTCCGCAGAGCACGTGCGCCACCCAATTGGCGATCTTCACGTCGTGATCGCTGATGAATTCACCTTGCCGCATCATGTGCACGCCCATCTTCAGCGTTGCCAGCAGATTTTCGCCGGGCGCCGGAATGTCTTTACGGGGCAGGGGAGGCGCGTAGCCCGCGTTGGCGATATCGAGCGCCACGTGCTTGGCGTCGGTGAGCAGGCGGTCGCGGTTCAGCGTGATGCGATCGGCCACGGAAAGGTAGCCCAGATGCCGAGCCTCCAGCGCGGATGTCGATACCTTGGCCATGGCGATCGTTTCGAAGTTCCGCCGCAAGGCTTCCAACAGTTCGACCGATTCGCTGCGTCCGCCTTCTCGCACCGCAGCGGCGGCATTGATGGCGTGGATCGTCATTTCCTTGCACCCGCCGCCGGCCGGCAGCAAGCCCACTCCGCATTCCACCAATCCCATGTAGAGCTCGGCATGCGCCTGCCGCCGCACGCCGTGAATGGCGATTTCCACGCCACCGCCCAGGCACATGCCGAACGGCGCCGCCACCACGGGGCGGGGACAGAACTTGATGGAAGAGGTCATGCGCTGGAAGGCGCGAATCATCAGGTCGACGTCATCCCATTCGCCTTCCTGCACGGCCAGCAGCAACTGCATCAGGTTGGCGCCGACCGAGAAATTGTCCGAGTCCCCGCTGATCACGAAGGCCGCAAAGTTGCGCACGGCGTCGCTATCGGGCCGCAGTGTATCGGTCAACATGCGGACCACGTCTTCGCCGATGGCGTTCTTCAGCGAATGGAGCTCCAGGCAGGCGACGCCGTCTCCCAAATCCACCAGCGATGCGCCGGGGTTGTGCTTGACCACGCCGTGGGAGGCGCGGAAACTTGCCACGCGAGCGATCCCCTGGGCCTCGGCAATCGATTTGTACGCGCCGCTCGTAGGGTCGAAGCATTCCCGTCCGTGATCGCGATACCAGGAGGCGCTGCCGGCGGCCAGCATCCGTTCGACATTGGCGCTGACGGGTTCCTCAGCAGCGTGCATGCGCTCCACCGTCCGCGCAACACCGGCGGCATCCCAAAGCTGGAAGGGGCCCATCTCCCAATTGAAACCGGCGCGCATCGCCCGATCGACGCTGGCAGCATCATCGGCGATCTCCGGCAAACAATCGGCGGCGTAATTCCACAACGAGGCGAGGAGCTTCCAATGGAAGCGCGCTGCTTTGTCCTTCGCCGCGTCGCCGCTTAGTAACTGGGTCAGACGCTCGGGCAACTTCTCCACGTTGTTCGCCATGTCGAGCGACGGAAGCTTGGGGCGCGAGGCGAGTTGGTATTGGAGCGTCTTCCAGTCGAGCGCGAGCCGGATTTCTTTTCCTTGGCTGTCCCTATCTTTTTTGTAGAACCCTTGCCTGGTCTTGTCGCCCAGCCAGTGCCGCTCCAGCATCGTCTGGATGAACGGTGGCATGGTGACACTTTGCTGCTGGGATTGCGCGAAATTCTGGGCTACATTTGCCAACACATCGAGCCCCACCAGATCGGCCAGGCGGAACGTGCCGGTCCGCGGCCAGCCGATGGCCGTGCCGGTGAGTGCATCCACCTCCTCGACCGTCAGATCCTCCGACTGCATCAGCCGCACGGCTTCCATCATGATGAACACGCCGATCCGGTTGGCGATGAAATTCGGCGTGTCGCGCGCGAACACTACTTCCTTGCCCAGGCGCAGATCGGCAAAGCTCGATACGGCATCGACAACCGCCGGGTCGGTCTCCGGCGTGGCGATGATTTCCACCAGGCGCATATAACGCGGAGGGTTGAAGAAGTGGGTTCCCAGCCAGCGCCGCCGCACGGCATCGGGCAGCTTGGCGGCAATGGACGCGATCGGAAGCCCACTGGTGTTGGTGCTGAGAATGGCGTCCGGTTTCAGATGAGGAACGGCCTTCTCGAGCAGCCCCCGCTTGATGGCCAGATTCTCGCTCACCGCTTCGATCACCCAGTCGCAGTCGCGCAGCATGGCGAGATCGTCATCGAAATTGCCGATGGCGATGCGGCTGGCGGCCGAGGCTTCGTAGAACGCAGCCGGCTTGCTCTTCTTGAGCGATTCCAGCGCCTGCGCGGCGATGCTGCTGCGCGGTCCCTCTTTGGCCACGATGTCCAACAGCACGACGGGCAAGCCTGCGTTGGCGAAATGCGCTGCGATGCGCGAGCCCATCGTGCCCGCGCCCAGCACGGCGACTTTGCGAATGAGGGTTGCATTGGCCTGGCCGGGCGAAGAACCTCCGGCAGGTTTCACGATTGGTTCAGCAGTCATTCCTTTACTCCTAGCTTGCGGCCCGCGCTCCGTTGCGGCGCCTGTTTCGAGCCAATCCCTGCGTCAGCGTCTGCACAAACTGCGAGGCGATCTCCTCCGCCGAAAGAGCTCCTTCCGGGTCGTACCACTCGCAGAGCCAGTTCAGCGCGCCGGCGATCGCGAATGACGCGATCTTCGAATCGCAGGGTGCGATCGATTTATCCTCGATGCCTTCTTCGACGAACGATCGCAGCCGGCGGTCGATCTTTCTTTTGTAATTGCGAACTTCCGTCAGGGCGGCGCTCGATAGGTCGCCTTCATCCAATCGCATGACGCAGCGCCCGAAATTGACCGTCATGACGTTGGTGTACGAAAAAATGAATGCTTCGACTTTCTCGAGGCCGTTTCCGCAGCGGGAGGCGATGTCGTTGAGCGTCTCCTCAATGAGCGTCGTGCCCAGGCGATAGCACTCCAGCAAAATTTCCTCTTTGTTGCGGAAATAGTGGTATAGCGCCGGTTTCGTGATGTTCAACCGCTCGGCGACGTCGTTCAGGGAGGTGCGCCCGTAGCTCTTCTCGAGGAAGAGCTGTGCGGCGGTCTGCAAAACCGCTTCTCGTTTGGTAGCGGGATCGCGGCGCCGGTCGGCGAAGGCCTTCCAGTGCGATCGCGAAACGGTGGCTTCTTTGGGCATGGCGGAGAGGCTGCGATCCGATTGACACAGAACCGCGCCCTTGATATCTTACCCATGGGTAAGATAAAACGCAAGCGCGGAATCGGCGAGAACGTCCAAAAAAGTTGTCCTTGCGTTCAACAGACGGGAACATCCTCATGCCCACGGTAAATGACGGCGATCTGCCGCTCCAGCGTCTGTATCGCTGGGAACGCGAGCGGGCGCCGGAAATCTTCCTAACGCAGCCCATTGGCGGGAAGGCGCGCGACTGGACCTGGCTGGAGGCCGGCGCCGAGGTGCGGCGGGTGGCTGCGTACCTGAAATCACAGAATTGGGAGCCGGGATCGCGGGTTGCAATCTTGTCGAAGAATTGCGCCTGGTGGGTGCTGTCCGACCTTGCCATCTGGATGGCGGGACACGTCTCGGTTCCAATCTATCCTTCCCTGACGCCGCAGACGGCCCGGCAGATTTTGGAACATAGCGGCGCGAAGGCCTGTTTTCTGGGAGCTACCGACGAGCAAATGGCTGACGGAATACCCGCCGGCGTCTGCACGATCCGCTTTCCGACCGCTTCCCGCGAGAGTTCCGGCGGCTGGGACGATCTGATTCGCGTCACACCTCCCCTGGCGGAGTCGCCGACCCGCCTGGCCGGCGAGCTGTCTACTATTATTTATACGTCCGGCACCACGGGCACAGCCAAAGGCGTGATGCACAGTTTCGAGGCGTTCACCTATAACGCCAAGGTGGTTACCGAGATGCTCGGTTTAACGGTGGAGCAGCGGGTCCTTTCGTATCTACCGCTTGCGCATATCGTCGAGCGGGTAGGCGTCGAGTCGGTTTCCATGTTCCTGGGCTCGCGAGTCTTTTTCACGGAGGGTTTGGAAACTTTTCTCGCTGATCTACAGCGTGCCCAGCCAACCATCTTCCTCTCCGTCCCACGATTGATGCTGAAATTTCAGCAGAACGTTTTCGAGAAAGTTCCTCGCAAGAAATTAGACCGGTTGTTTCGGCTGCCGATTGTGAGCGGCATTGTGAAACGCAAGATCTTGCGCCGGATGGGACTGAGTGCCGTGCGCTACGCGGCGTGCGGCGCTGCGCCACTGCCCGTGGATATTCTGCTATGGTTCCGCGAACTGGGCCTGAACCTGGCGGAAGGTTACGGCATGACCGAAACCCTGGTCACGCATCTTCCCGCACCAGGCACGGTCCGGCCCGGCTATGTCGGAGCCGCGATCCCTGGCGTCGAACAGAGGTTGGGTGAGAGCAGCGAACTGCAGATTCGCAGTCCCATGAACATGCTGGGCTACTACAAAGACCCGTTGGGAACCGGCGATTCCTTCATGGCGGACGGCTTTTTCCACACCGGCGACGTTTGCGAAATTGCCAGTGATGGTCAGCTCAAAATCGTGGGCCGCATCAAAGAGCAGTTCAAGACCAGTAAGGGGAAGTACGTGGCACCGGCTCCCATTGAAAGTAAGCTGATCGCGCATTCCGAAGTAGAGGCATGCTGCCTGATGGGCGCGGGCCTGGCCAGCCCGTTCGCGGTGGCATTGCTGTCCGAAGCTGCGCGTGAGCGATGCGCCGAGCCGGACGCAAGAGCCGCTCTTGAGAACTCTCTGCGAGTGCAACTCGACGAAGTAAACGCGCAGCTCGATCCGCACGAGCGCGTGGCATTCATCGCCATCGTCAACGGTCCGTGGACCGTGGGCAACGGCTTGATGACCCCCACTCTCAAGCTCAAACGGCCGGTTCTCGAAAGCCGCTATCACGCCCTGGTGGAAAGCTGGAGGGCCAGCAACCGGCCCATCGTATGGGAGTCGAACCCGTAGCATAGGCACGCGGGCGTACCATCCGCAGTCTAGAACAGACTTCGTGGAGAGTAGTACGCGGGCTTGGGTTTTGCGCAAATGACTCGTGGTAGCGTACAACTGCACGGGTGTCCCAGCGGATGCCAGGCTGTGCGGCTAACAGATAAGTCGAGCAGAACCAATAAGAAGCGCAGAGATGACCAGACGCCAAAAGATCAAAGGACAGCTGCTGCGGCAATTCGTCCGGATGATGAGCCCGCGCCACCGGCGCATCCTGGCATTTCGGCTGATGGAAGAATCGGGAGTTGCCTCGATTACCTTCGAACGGGAAGGCCTCACTTGGAGTGCCAGTGCGTATGAATTGATCTCGTGGCAATTGTTTGTGGAGGGCGGCCATCACCGCGAGGAGATGCGGGCCCTGATCGCGTGGCTGCACCGGAATGGCGTGCTGACCTCCCTGCGCAATGTGGTCATTGACGCTGGCGCCAATATTGGCACGACGTGCATCACTCTGGCGCGGGAGGCCGGCTGCCGGGCGCTAGCGATCGAGCCCGTGGACGTGAATTTCAGCCGCCTGCAAACGAATGTGGAGACCAATGCCCTGTCCCACCGAATTGCGCTGGCGAAGAAGGCGATTGCAACCAAGCCCGGGAGCCTCACGATGTGTATCACCAAAGGCAATTCCGGTAGTCACTTCGTGGTGCGTGACGGGAACGATTTTCCCGAGGAGAAGATTGCCGGTTACCAGAGGGTAGAGGCCGACACCCTGTCGTGCATCGTTGCCGAAGCTGGATTCAAATCGTGGGAGATCGCGCTCGTCTGGGCGGACGTGCAGGGTTGCGAGATGGATGTCATCGAATCGGGCAAGCCGCTTTGGGAGCGCGGGATACCTTTATGGGCCGAGGTGGAGCCTGTCTCGTTGCGGCGCCAAGGCGCACTATCGACCTTCGCTTCAACGGCCGCGACTCATTTCGACCGTTTCATCGACGCGCGCAGCCTGGTGCGAGTCGGCGACGGAGCAAAACCGTCACCGATTACGGAGTTGCCGCGACTGATTCAGGGGATCACGCCGGAGCAGGCGGCTGCGGACATTCTGCTGCTGCCGCCGGCCTAGGTTTCAGGCGCGCTCAACGATCTGTCCTTTGCGTGTGGTAATCCACTTCGCCATCGAGCCGGCGCCGTGTTCAGTTGTTCGACGTTGACGTACCCCGGACGCTACGTTACGATAGCGGTGCGGGGTGGAGCAGTCTGGTAGCTCGTTGGGCTCATAACCCAAAGGTCGGTGGTTCAAATCCACCCCCCGCAACCAAAACCTGGATTCTCCGTCTTCGGCAAGCCAGTCATCGGCCATTCGTGAAGGGTGCTCGCGTGCCGCCGAGGAACCGTACTCATCAGCTTCGGCAGTGGATCTCTATTTGCATTTGTTACTCAGCCGACGCATCTGTGGATCGTGTATCGTCAGACCGGCGTTTTGCTGCCGCATCTGACGCTGCACCGTAAGCCGCAAGAATGGCGCTTAACTGTGCAGACTACCGTGTCGTAGACGCGGGGCGCCACAGGATTTCTTTTGATGTCGTTAAGTTCGCGATTGGCAAAGCCTCAGACCCGCACAGCGATTACTTCGACAGATGTCGGTGGAAGAGCAACGTGATTGACTCTGATGACGCCTTTGCCGCCACATAGACGCGGCCGGGAGGAGATGATTTTTGATTGCGAATCTCTGCTGGAGCTATGGTACGAACCGCCAGTTAAGCCTACGGATCGGTCCGGCACCCTCCCCAGTTTCACGCTTGTGTGGGCGTATTCTTGGGGCCGCTGGCGAAAAACCTAACGCCCAGCGAGCGATGCCGTTTTCTGCGCTTCCAGCGGATTCGCCAAACGATGCGCGGCATAGTAGCCGGGCTGGACGCGCTCCACGATCTGGGCCACGGGCCGTTCCAAAACACGAAAATACGCTTGCGGGCTGAGCCCGATCCAAAAGGCCCAAACCACCAGCGGCGCAAACACCGCAATCTCACGCCCCGAGAGATCCAGCAGCTTCTGGTTGCTTTCCTTAATCTCGCCAAGCATCGTGCGCTGGAAGAGCCAGAGCAGGTAAGCGCCGCCGAGCGCGATCCCCACGGCCGCCCACACTGCCCAATTCAAGTGCACCTGATACGCCCCGCCGAGAATGGTGATTTCGCCGATAAATCCGTTGAGCGGCGGCATGCCCATCGAACTGAGGGCCGCGATCAGAAAGATGATGGTGAACAGCGGCATCACGCGCAGCAGCCCGCCGTATTCCGATATCTCGCGCGTGTGGCGCCGCTCGTAGACCACGCCCACGATCAGGAAGAGCATGCCGGTCGAAATGCCGTGGTTGATTTGCTGGATGATCGAGCCGGCAATTCCCGCCGGGTTGAGCGCGAAGATACCGAGCGTGCAGAAGCCCAGATGGCTCACCGAAGAGTAAGCCACCAGCTTCTTCCAATCCTTCTGCATCAGGCAGGCGAGCGCCCCGTACACAATGGCGATGATCGAAAGGACCGCCATGATGTTGATGATGGTCGGGTTCTTGGCCGATTCCGGCAGCAGCGGCAGTGAGAATCGCAGGAAGCCGTATGTCCCCATCTTCAACAGAACGCTGGCCAGGATCACCGACCCGGCGGTGGGCGCTTCCACGTGCGCATCCGGCAGCCAGGTGTGGAACGGCCACATCGGCACCTTCACCGCGAACCCCAGGAAGAAGGCCCAGAAAATCCACCACCCGATGGCGAGCGGCAGGCGCGTTTGCATCAGGTCGGCGATGCCGAAGCTGTAGGTATGGAATTGCAGGTAGTGCTCGTAATAGAGCATCAGGATGCCGAGCAGCATCAGGACCGAGCCGATCAAGGTATAAATGATGAACTTCATGGCGGCGTATGTGCGCCGCGGGCCGCCCCAGATGGCGATGATGAAGTACATCGGCACTAGCACGGTTTCCCAAAAAATGAAGAACAGCAGAAAATCGAGCGCCATGAAGACGCCGAGCATGGCCGTTTGCAGCAGCAGGAACAGCGCGTAGTATTCCTTCAGCCGGATCTGAATGGCGTTCCAACTCGACAGGATGGATATGAACCCGAGCAGGGTGGTGAGCATCACCAGCAGCAAACCCAGACCGTCGATGCCGAGGTGATAGGTCGCTCCCAGGCTGGGGATCCAGGGCGCCTGCTCGACGAACTGGTAGTCCTTCGCCGAATCGAAACGGAAGACGAGCGGCAACGAGACCAGGAAGCCGGCGAGCGCGACGAAGTTCGCCCAAAGCCGGATCGCACGCGCATTGGACGACGGAATCAACAGCAGGACCAGCATGCCCGCCAGCGGGGTAAACAGGACAATTGAGAGTATATGGTCCATATAGCTCTTATCGAAGCCACATGGTAACACCTGGACAGGGGAATGTCGCGACAGCCGGGTGCGAAATCGGAAAACGGTAAGTCTGTTACCGTTTTCGAACGTAGATTCAATCACTTAGCGGGAAAAACGGTAACTTCGTTACCGATTTGGCCGCGTAGGCAAAGCGGAAATGATCTTCACGCAGCTTGGGAACTGCGTTCGTGCGCCGCGTGCGTTGTGGTGATTGTGAGCGTGGGGCCGGGCCTTCCGGCCCCACTAAGCACTCTTGTCCTTAGGAATCTCTCCCTGAAGGAGCAATCTGGTGAAAGCATCGAGTACGCGCATGTACTCAGTCCGCGCGTAACGCTCGCGTCTCAAAGCCTGCTGCAACGCAAAGGAGCCGTCCGGTGACGGCAGCATTTTGCGTTCTCTTTCAATCTCTCGGGCGCAGGACTGTATCGATTGGTACTTCGTTCCCGCTTCGCGCAGTTTTTCGAGCCAAATCTGCTGGAGCTCGTGTCGCTCTGCGCGGGTCTCCATACCATATTTAGGCCATACGACAGCCAAGGTTTCAATACAGCCGTTTCTTCATGAGAATCCGAAATGAAAAAGCATGAAAGCCAGGACCAACCGAGCTGACAGCGCATTCAATTGTGTCTACGATGACGGTTTCAGTTTTGGCGCGCCGGGCTCACTTCTTCGGCGTGCGCAGCTTCTCCAGCAATTCCTGCAACTCGTTATCGCGGATCTCACGTGACTCCACCATCACCTCGCCGAGTAGGCGGCGGGCCATCTGGCGTTCGCTCGAATCTTGTGGGGCGCGGGCTTGTCGGGCGATATCCGTAAGGCGGGGCTTCAAGTCGTCGAGATTGGAACGGCGAACTGCCGGGTCGGCCACCAGACCTGCGACTAGCTGTTCCAACTCCGCGCGCCGGCGGCGCTCGCTTTGCTCTAGTTCGCGCTCTTTTTTAGACGCGTCCCGGTATTCCTTCGACTGCTGCAATCCGGCTGCTTCCTGGGTGATCCAGGTAACGTCGCGCAAGCCGGCGAAATCCGCTGCCAGTGCGTTCAGAACCCGGTAGCGGATCATGGTGTCAGGAGCGGACGCGGAGCGCGCCTGGTACGTCTCGAAGATGTGGCCGATCAGCGTTTCGTCCCGCTCGCGCAGCCCGGCGCGCATCGCCTGGATCTCCAGCCAATCGACGGCTTCAGCCGCTACCGCAGCGGGAGGCCATTCATGCCCGCCTTCGAATATCGCCAGGTGGTGCGGACTGGTCAGCGGCCGATTGACGTCGCGCATCTCCAGGTTGTTGAAGTCATCTACGCCCGCCGTTTCGAATATGGCGAACGGGACGGAGGTGCGCGGTTTCGCATCCGGGAATCCAGCGCTGGAAGCGATGACGCCGGCGATTCTTCCTGTTCGCAGGGCCACCGCGAGAGCCACCCGCGATCCTCCCGAAAGCCCGGTTGCGTACACACGGCGTTCGTCGATGGAAAAACGGCTGAAGACATCGCTCCACATGGCGTCGGCGGCAGCGAAGCTTCGATCCCACGGGCCATTGCGCGAATTATTGGAGCCCGCCACAATGTAACCGTACCGTTCCGCGGGGGCCTGATAACGCTCGACTGGCAGGCGCCCGCGGGCGCCGGGATCAAATGCGAAAAGCACCTTCCAGGCGCGGTCGGGAGTGTAATTCGAGGGAAGGTAGAGCGCGTAGCTTTGGGTCGGATCAGCGGTGCATTTCACATCGGCGATGATCTGGCCGCGCGGCAAATCCTGCGCACAGGCAACGCCGGCGGCGGCCAGCAGCCCCAAAAGCCGCATGCCCTATTAGATCATGCGGTTAGCGCGCGAGCGTTGCGCCGTTGGCTGGCACGGATCGAGTTTTCGGCGGGACTGAACCCTAGAGCACGCCCCGGTCCTTGAGCAGTTTCCTCATTACGCCCCCGAGTTTCAAGAACTCTTCGTAGCTCGGCGGCTTACGAAAATATCCTGCGCCGAGCGCGGCCGCTTCGCTCAGATCGCTGGGGGAATCTGACGAGGTGATAATCAAGACCGGAACATCTTTGCATCGCGCGCTTTCGCGAAGGGCGCGGAGCACCTCAAAGCCGTCCCTTTTCGGAAGATTCAGATCGAGCAACAAGAAGTGGGGACAAGGCGCGTTGGTGTCGGCTTCGGCACTGGTAATGAAATCGATGGCCTGCTGACCGTCGGATGCCACGTGGACGTCCAGAGGCAGGCCCTCTTTCTGAATCGCCTCACGCACGAGTAGAGTGTCGGGAAAATTGTCCTCAGCTAGCAACAGATTGAACCTTGGCGCGACGCGCGGATTCATCGTGTGGGACGGTGAAGGAGAAAGTGGATCCTTCTCCGGGTTCGGATTCGACCCAGATTCGTCCGCCATAGCGTTCCACCACGCGTTGGCAGATCGCCAAACCGATACCGGTGCCGCTATATCTCTGGTCGTGATGCAATCGTTTGAATACACCGAAGATCTTCTCCTTGTATTTGGGCTCGATGCCGATGCCATTGTCTTTGACGGAAAAGCACCAGGCAGCGCCGCGTTTAGCCGCCGAAACGTGGATTCGGGGGGAGGCATTATTTCGATACTTCAGAGCGTTGCCGATCAGGTTCTGAAAAACCTGTTGCAGGTGCGCCTCGCCCATGTGCACCTCCGGCAGCGGATCATAGGTCACTTTCGCGTCCGTCTCTCGCATCGCCTCGGACAAGCTGGCAAGCGCGTTTCTCAAAGCAACCGACGCGTCGACCGTGGTTTCGCTAAGCTCAGCCCGGCTGGCTCGAGTGTATGCCAGCAGATCGTTGATGAGCCGTGCCAAACGCCGGCCACCCTCCTCCAGGAAGCTCAAATAGAGTAGCCCGTCGCCATCCAATTTGTCACGGTAGCGCCTGGCCATTATTTCGCTATAAACGGCCACATTACGGATCGGCTCCTGCAGATCGTGGCTGGCAGAATAGGCAAACTGCTGGAGATCCTCATTGGCCCGTCGTAATTCTTCTTCCTTCTCCTTCTGTTCGTGAATCTCAGTGCTCGATCCGATCCACAGAGTGATTTCGCCATCGGCATTGCGCATCGCGCGGGCGCGGTTCAGATGCCATCGATAAACGCCATCGGCACGCCGGAACCGGCTGGTCAACTGAAGAGGCTCTCCGGTTTCGATCGAATGCCGCCAAACGCGCAGACCCTCTTCCAGGTCGTCGGGATGGATGATCTGCTCCCAACCCCAGTGTTTGAGTTGTCCGAAGGAAAGGCCCGTGAATTCGATCCACTGCCGATTGAGGTATATGGATTCTCCGCCAGGCCCGGCGGCGAAAATCTTCTGTGGCATCGATTCCGCCATGAAGTGAAATCGCTGGTGCTCTTCTTCGGCCGCGCGCAGCGCCGCTTCCCGTTCAGCCAGCGCCTTTTTCAGGTCGGTATCGCGCGATTGGATGCCGGCTAGCATCTCGTTGAACCGGTCGACGAGGACACCCAATTCGTCGCCCGAGAGTTTCTGCGCCCGAATGCCGTAGTTTCCGGTTTCGGCCACCGAAGTGGAAGCGCTCACGAGCCGGGAGATGGGCGTTGCAATCACCGTACGCAGACGCCACGACAGCGGGAAGGCAAACAAGCCGACAACCAACAAAACTCCGACAACGGTCGTTCCGTACAGCCGGATGCGCTCGGCGAGTTCACCGAGGTTGTAGAACATCATCAGGGTTCCGGTACGGCGGCCTTTCAAGATGATCGGCCGGGAAACAATCAATTCGCCGCCGCGACGAACGAGATCCTGCGCCTCGGGCGGCGGAAATCGAAAACCACCGGCGCGCCAGTATTGGGCCAGGATGGTGCCGTCGGCTCGATAGACGCATGCAGCATCGACATGAGTTCGAGCGCGTAAGGCTCCCAATGTCTGGGTGGCGGATGCCGGGTCGTCAAAGGCCAAGGCTGCGGTGCTATTGTCCGCCACGATTTGAGCGAGCGTGGATAAGTCGCGCTCCAGATAACTGAGATAAAGGATGGAATCCGCCAGGATGAATCCTAAACCCGCCAGCAGAAGGGCTGTGATGGTGGTCACCATGGTGGTGATCACGAGCTTTTGCCGGATTGGCCTGTCGCGAAAATTAAACATGTCTATCGGCCCGGTTTATTTTCCAACCGATCTCGCTACGCTCAGCAGCTTAGAACTGAGCTTTAGTGTGGCCCTCTCCGCGGCGGGTGGACTGATGTCGAAGCGCACGCGGCGATTGTCGATAACGAAACCGATTATGCCACCCTCGCGGACAAAACTGTCGCCCTCCCCGACTGTCAGGACGCCGGGAGCCAGCCCACCCATAATTTTTGCGAGGTCCTTCACATTTGCGGCAATAAAGACGACCTGACAAGCTTGCGGCGCGGGAGCCTCATCGATTCTCCGTACGATCAGCCTTCGATCGCCGACCGCTTCCCCAGCCACAACGTCATCCAACGCCCGCCCGAAGGGGTCGTTTCCTAAGATACAGATGGCGAACGGTGAGCTGGAATTCGCGAAAGCGTTCGGGGGCCATTCGATGAACTTGGTGAAATTCAGCAGGAAGGCTGCCTTGACCTGGTATTCCAGGTTGCCCTCCGCAGCCGAAGCCGGCGACCCGAGCAAGCCCACATATGCCGAGATACACAGCGCGAGTAATCTGGGAACGCTGAGGCGGCCGCGGCGCTGCGACTGCATGGCCATGCTTTACTTTCTCCAGGCCAGGCTCGCGTAGACACTGCGCCTGATTGCAACCGGCCCTCCGGGATCTCCGGAATACTCGACGTGGTGCGGCTGGAACAGGTCACGACCGGCGACTGAGAACTCAAGCTGCGATAGAAAGCGCCAGGCGATGCGCGCGTCGCCCGTCGAATATCCCGGTACGCTTTGCGCCGGCAGCGCGCTCACGTAGCGATAGATCAGGTCTACCTGCAGCTTCTTGGGAAGGTCGAAGGATGATTGGGCGTCGATCTGGTGGCGCGGGCTGGCGCCATCCACCATTTCGGGCGTTCCTCCAAGCGCAGTTCCAGCCGCCTTAGAAAGATTCATGTTCAGATACGAATAAGATGCCCGCAAGCGCCAGGCTTTCGTCGGCCGCCATTCCGGACCGATTTCTCCGCCGGTGGTGAAACCAAACAGATCGTTGCGGAATTGCGCTGGAATCAACAAGTGAAATGGTGGGGGCGTCGGCTCCGGGAAGGGCAGTGTGCTTTCCGTCGAAATCGAGCCGGCGAGGTCCTGACTAAACAAATCGTGGTAGTGATTCCAGAAGCCCGCGAAATCGATGAAGAAATTCTTCCCGAGCAGGGTGCGGTAACCAACTTCGTAGCCATTGAGTTCTTCGGGAGCGAAATCCGGATTCGCGTTGAAGCGCGCGAATAGCGGCACTCCGCCCGGCCCGGGACCGAGATAGCTCGAGAGATAAAAATCCTCTTCCGCTTGCGAGGGAGTGCGCAGTGCGTGGGTGACGGAAGCCCACACGGTATGCCTTTCCGTCGGCGTCCACATGAGCCGCACACTAGGTTCAAATTCGAAACCTGTGAAATTGGTACGCAGCAGCTTGCTGCCGGCGGTCAATAACAGCTTGCGATCGATCAGCGTGATGTCGTCCTGGAAAAATCCGGAGAGCAAATAATCCAATTCATTGGCGGGATTGAAGACCAGTCCGGAGCCAACCTCCAGGAAGCGACCGTCACTGAAGCGAGCCCCTAGCCCATAGATGAACTGGTGGCGGGACTTCACATTGGCGCGCACGATGAAGTCGGTGTCGAACGTGTCGCGATTCTCGCCAAGGTTCGGCTCGTAGCGATTCGTCCGGTCGTAATAGACCTGGAGTTGAAAATCGTTCTCGCCGCTCAGTTTTCGCGTCCAGCGGGCGAGGAGATTGCCTCCCGAGAGGTCCGCGTTGCCATCGAAGGTGCTTTCCGTAGGAGGTGTATACGTGCCGAGCGTGACGCGCTCCCCGTCTTCCTGCTTGTAGAGGTCGCCTTGTACCGTGAACGAATCCCGCTGCCCTTCGGGCCAATCGATGCGGAAGCCGCCCTGCGCGCCGCGCCAGTCGTCGAAGTTGTCGTTATCGAAATGGAACTCAGGCCCGCGTGTGAAGCCCTTCGCATATACGCGGTAAGTGAGGCCATTGGCAGCGCTGCCGCCATAACGAACGTTGGCAAATCCCTGCTCGACATTGCCACCACCTACCCCGGCAAACGTCCCTTGGGTTTCCTTCGTGCTTTTCGTGATGATATTGATCACGCCGTTGACGGCATTCGGCCCCCAAATGGTGCCGCCCGGACCGCGGATCACCTCGATGCGGTCGATGTCCTCGAGCAGGGTGTCCTGTACTTCCCAGTAAGTTCCGGCGAATAGAGGGGTGTAGACGGTCCGCCCATCAATCAGGACGAGCACCGATCGGGAAAGCCGTGTGCCGAAGCCACGAATTCCGACCGACCATTTGCTGCCGTCGATGCGTGCCACTTCGACGCCCGGCGCCAGGCGCAGCGCGTCCGGGATGGTGGTGACGCCGGAACGCCGGATATCTTCGCCGGTGATCACGTAAATCGCCACCGGAGATCGGAAAGCCGAAGTTGGTTGTTTCGATGGCGAGATTACATCGATTTGGGAAAGCTCTTCGAGGCTCAGGTTTTTGAGCGCCGCGGGAGCGGATTGGTCGGACGTACTCTGCCGGGGTTGGTCCGCTTTTATCGCCGGTATAAGCAACGCGGCAGCGGATGCCAGCCTCAGCCACCACAACGGGGAGCGTATCGGCATGCAACTCGATTGTAAAGCATGCAAAGCACCGCTCCCTTCGGTCACGGCTCGGTAAGCGATCACGGCCGGTACGCGGCGTCGGTGTTACCGAGCCGTGACCGAAGGGAGCGGTGCTTGATGTTTAGTCGATTCCGGAGCCACCCCTCCGAAAACCGCTCCGCCGCGATATAATGGCTGCTGACTCAGAGAGTTGCACCTAACTTATGGCGGAAATGAGCGTCATCTGGTTGCGTGTTTCGGCGGCCCTCTATTCGGTCGGGTTGCTGCACGCGATCCTTATGCTGGTGCGGCGCCGCGAGCAATTGTTCCGCGTCGCGCTCGGCGCCTTCACCCTCGGCACCGTGTTTCACTTCGTTTCTATCGTGGAAGAGGGCGTGGTCAGCAACCGCTGCCCCATCACCAACTTCTACGAAACGCTCTCGATGTGCGCCTTCCTGGTGGCCATCTTTTACTTATTCGTGCAGTGGCGCTACAAGATGGAGAGCCTGAGCGCCTTCATTTTCCCGCTGGTATTTGTCGGGTCGCTGGTAGCGACGCTGGGCAATCCGGTAACCGTCTTTACCAGTCCGGTGGTACGGAACGTCTGGCTCACCGTTCACATCGTGCTGGTGCTGCTGGGATTTGCGGCCCTGCTGGTCACGGCGGTAGCGTCGTTGCTTTACCTGTTCCAGGAGCGCGAACTGAAAGCCAAGAAGCCGCGCAAGTTCTACTACCGGCTGCCGGCCTTGGGAACGCTCGATGACCTGATCTCGAAATCCATGGCGATGGGGTTCGTGCTGATGACACTGGCTGTAATTGCGGCCAGCACGTGGGCCTTTATCGTCATGAAGACGGCCTGGATCAAGCAGCCCAACATCGCCATCTCTTATTTCACCTGGGGCATTTATCTGGCGCTCGTGTTTCTCCGGACCACGGTGGGCTGGCGCGGCCGCAAAGCCGCGATTATGACCGTCGCCGTGCTCGGCTTCTCGGCCATCACCTGGTTTGCGCATTCGCGACTGGGAGTCATGCTGCTCAACCAATGAAACTGCTGCTGACAGGGGTGAGCCACAAGACTGCGCCCGTGGAAATACGGGAAGGCTTGGCCTTTCATGAGGACGCGCTCCCGGCAGCATTGCAACGCTTGAAATCCTGTGAGGGCATCAGTGAGGCGGTGATTCTTTCCACCTGCAACCGGGTAGAGATCATGATCACCGCCGCTGACACTGCCGATCCGCAGTCGATTGTGGACTCGTTCATCGCCCATCAAAAGGCCATCGACCCGGCCACGATTGCGCCGAATCTGTACCGGCACGAAGGGCGCGCGGCGATCCATCATCTATTCCGGGTGGCAGCGAGCCTCGATTCCATGGTGATCGGCGAGCCGCAAATACTCGGCCAGCTCAAAGCGGCGTACGCGACAGCGAAGGACGCGGGCGCGGTCTGCGGATGGCTCGATGGGCTGCTCACGCGCGCGTTCGGCGTCGCCAAGCGAGTTCGCTCGGAAACCGGAATCGGGCAGATGGCGGTGTCGGTGAGCTACGCTGCGGTGGAGTTGGCGCGCAAAATCTTCGGGTCGCTTTCGCATCGCACGGTCATGATCGTCGGGGCAGGGAAGATGTCGGAGTTAGCCGCGCGGCATCTGCGCCGCTCGGGCGCCGATCATGTCTTTGTCACCAACCGCACGCACGAGCGAGCGGTGGAAATGGCCAAGCTGTTTCAGGGAACGCCGGTCGAATACACACGTTTCACCGCCATGCTGCCCGAAGTCGATATCCTCATTGCTTCGAGCGGCGCGCCTCATTACATCCTGCACAAAGACGAGATGCAGCGCGTGATTTCCGCTCGCCGCAACAGGCCAATGTTCCTGATCGACATCGCGGTTCCTCGCAACATTGAGCCGGCAGTGAACGAGGTCGACAATGTGTTCCTGTACGACATCGACGATTTGCAAGAAGTAGTCGAGGCCAACCTGCGGGAGCGCTCGAAGGAAGCCGAGCGCGCCGAGGCGATGGTGGACGAAGAGGTGGAGCGCATGATGGCGCGCCTCAAGGTGGCGGAAGTGACCCCGACCATCATGGGCCTGCAGGAGCAACTCGAGCAAATCCGCACCGCGGAAATCGAAAAAGTGCGCCATAAGTATGGGCCGCTGACGCCGGAAATGGAACAAGCGCTTGAGGCGGCGACTCGCGGGATGATCAACAAGATCGCGCACGGGCCGATTTCCGAGCTGCGCAACCAGGCCGGGCAGCCCGATGGCGCCCACACCATCGCGGTTCTCAAGAGAGTCTTTCACTTACAGGATTGAGGCATGCTCGTTATCGCGTCGCGCGGTTCCCAACTCGCTTTGTGGCAGGCGCACTGGGTGGAAGGCCAGCTCGCGCAGATGGGCCGGGCGAGCCGAATCGAGATCATCAAGACGACGGGCGATAAGATCAGCGATGTTCCCCTGGCGAAGGTAGGGACCAAAGGGCTCTTCACGAAAGAAATTGAAGAGGCGCTGATCGATGGGCGGGCGGACCTGGCCGTGCACAGCCTCAAGGATCTTCCTACCGAGCTGCCGCAAGGTTTGATCCTTGCAGGTGTGCCCCGGCGGGAGGATCCGCGCGATGCGATTGTGGGCCGAAAGCTCGATGAGCTGGCGCAGGGCGCGAAGGTGGGAACCAGTTCGCTGCGGCGCGCGGCGCAACTGAAGAAGCTGCGGCCCGATCTGCAGATTGAATCCGTACGCGGCAATTTGGATACGCGGCTGCGCAAATTGGATGAAGGCCGGTATGACGCGATCGTACTGGCCGCGGCCGGGCTGAAACGGCTCGGCTGGGGCGGGCGGATCGCGGAGCTGCTCGCGCCAGAAGTGATGTGCCCGGCGGTGGGGCAGGGAGCTCTGGCATTGGAATCGCGCGAATCGGGCGCGGGCCGGGATGCCTGCGCGGTCTTGGACCATGCGTCCACGCGGGCGGCAGTGACCGCCGAGCGTGGTGTGCTTGCGGCATTGGGCGGCGGATGCCAGGTTCCGATCGGAGCGCACGCCACGGTTGAGGGGGAGTGCTTGCGGCTGATGGCGGTGGTGGTTTCGCCGGATGGTACGGATCTGGTGAGTGCGCAATCCGAGGGCCCGGTTTCCGAGGCTGCCGTGCTAGGCCGCGCGCTGGGTAACGAACTGCTCGGCCGGGGCGCGCGCAAGATTCTCGACGCGGTGTATGCCGGGTAAGGTTTACCTGGTGGGCGCAGGCCCCGGCGATCCCGATCTCATCACCTGGAAAGGCCGGCGGATACTGGAGCGCGCCGATGCGGTGCTGTTCGATCATCTGGCCAACGACGCCCTGGTGGATCTCGCGCCGCACGCGGCCGAGCGCATCTACGTAGGCAAGAAGAAGTCTCTCCACGCCTTCACGCAAGACGAGATCTGCGCCATGATGATCGAACGCGCGCGCCGCGGAGCGACCGTGGTGCGGTTGAAGGGCGGCGATCCGTACATCTTCGGGCGCGGCGGGGAGGAAGCGGAAGCGCTGGCCGATGCCGGCGTGGAATTCGAAGTCGTGCCTGGCGTCACGACACCTTTGGGGATCGCGGCTTACACGGGCGTGCCGCTCACCCACCGGGAGCACACTTCGGTGGTGACGTTTGTGACGGGCCATGCCGTGGATGCGATCGACTGGGACAAGGTCGGGCTGGCCGAGACGCTGGTGATTTTCATGGGGCTCACGACATTTGGCGCGATCGCCAAGGCGTTGATCGCGCGCGGCCGCTCCGCCCATACGCCGGCCATGGCTGTGCGCTGGGGCACGCGGCCCGATCAGCAGACTCTGGCCGGCACCCTGGCCACGCTGCCCGCGCAGATCGAACGGGATGGGCTGAAGCCGCCGGCCACCATCATCGTGGGCGAAGTGGTGCGGCTGCGTGAGAAGCTGAATTGGTTTGAGCGGTTGCCGCTGTTTGGAAAGCGAATCGTGGTGACCCGCGCCAAAGGGCAAGTGGAAGCGCTTTCCTCACGCCTCGGCTCGTTGGGCGCAGAGGTGATCGAATTGCCGACGATCGACATCCGGCCTGCGGCCGATTCCGGCCCGCTCGATCGCGCCATTTCCAATCTCGGCTGTTATGACTGGCTGATCTTCACCAGCGCCAACGGCGTGCGGTTCTTTCTTGATCGGCTGGACCAATCGGCTGTAGATCTGCGCTCACTGCGCGCGAAGATTTGCGCCATCGGTCCGGCCACACGCGCGGCGGTCGAGGCGTTGCATCTGAAGGTTGATCTGATGGGCAAGGAATACGTCGCCGAAGGTTTATTAGAAGCTTTCGCGGCGCACGATCTTGCCGGAAAGCGCGTGCTGCTGCCGCGCGCCGCCGTGGCACGCGACCTGGTGCCGAGGGAACTGGCTCGCCGGGGCGCGCAGGTGGATCTGGTGGAGGCCTATCACACGGTGATACCGGAGGACCTGGCAGAGCGCGTTGCCGCAGTGTTGGCTCACAAGCCTGACGCGATCGCGTTCACGAGTTCTTCCACCGTGCAGAATTTCGTAACCGCGGCAGGCGCTCGATCACTCGACGGTGTGAAGGTGGCAACCATCGGCCCGGTCACTTCGCAGACGGCGCGGGGCCTCGGACTCAGCGTCGCCGCGGAGGCTCACCCGTTTACGATCGACGGGCTGGTGAACACGATCCTGCGCCTGTTCTGACGCGGGCATTCGCTCCTCGCCGGGTATATACTTCCCGAAAAGGAGGGACCCATGGAACACATCGTCGCCAATTTGGTTCGCGAGTTCGAGGAAGGAAAGCTCACCCGCCGCCAACTCATCCAAAGCCTCACAATCGCCGCTACGGCTGCGTCCGCGGCAAGTGCGGTTCCGGCAGCCGCGGCTGAGGCCAAAGTGCTGCCTGCCACCAACATCAACCACGTGTCCTATCAGGTGACCGATTATGCCAAGACACGCGACTTCTACGCGGGCCTGTTCGGCATGAAGGTCTCCGACGACAACGGCAAGCAGTGCCGCTTATCGTTTGGCAACAACATCCTGATCGTCCGCAACCGGCAGCCCGCGCCGAAGGTGGATCATATCGCGTATACCATCGCCAACTGGGACGAAGAGAAGGAAGCCATGAAAGCAGAGGTCGAGCGCCGCGGTTTGAAGATCGTGCAGGGTGACCTCAAGACCAGTTTGCACATCCTGGACCCGGATGGGTTTGAAGTGCAGTTTGGCGGCCTACGGCAATAACGCGATTCTAGCCCGCTGGCTTTTGACTATTGGCCGTTCACCGCCGCTAGCAACCCGTTTGCGTTAGACTCAAGCCGTGAACTTCTCCGAGGCGTTTATCCGGAGACCTATCGCCACGAGTTTGCTGATGCTGGCGATAGCCATGTTCGGCGTAATAGCGTACGCGGCTTTGTCGGTCAGTGACGTCCCGCAGATCGACTTCCCAACCATCCAGGTTCAAGCGGGGCTTCCCGGCGCCAGCCCGGCAACCATGGCCGCGTCCATCGCGACGGTTCTGGAACGCCAGTTCACCTCCATCGCCGGGCTCGATTCGATGATTTCCTCGAGCACCATGGGCGCCACCAGCATCACGCTGCAATTCAATTTGAGCCGGGATATCGACTCAGCCGCCGTGGATGTGGAGACGGCGATTGCCGGGGCTACGCCACTGCTGCCGCCAGGAATGCCCACACCGCCCACCTTCCGCAAACAGAATCCGGGCGATCAGCACATCATCACGCTGGCCGTGGCTTCGCCCACCATGCGGCTTTCCGATCTGGACGATTACGCCGAAAACACGATTGTGCCGCGGATTTCCATGGTGCCGGGTGTGGCGCAGGTGCAGATCTTCGGCGCCGCGAAATACGCGGTGCGCGTGCAGGTGGACCCCAACCGCCTGGCTACGCGCCGCATTGGCCTCAACGAAATCAGCGACGCGGTGCAGAACTGGAACGTCAACATCCCGACCGGCACGCTATACGGCCCGCACACTGCGTTCAATGTTCTCTCCAACGGCCAACTCACGCGAGCGATGGAGTTTCGGCCCATGATCGTGGCCTATCGCAACGGCGCGCCGGTGCGGCTGGACGAAGTGGCTCACGTGATCGATAGCGTGGAGGACGACAAGCAGAACGCCGTTTTGTACGGCCGCGAGTTTGGCGAGGAAGGCACGCCTTGTTTGGTGATGGGAGTGGCTCGCCAGCCGGGCGGCAATACGATTCAGGTGATCGACGCCATTCGCAAGCTGCTGCCTTCCTTCCGCGCGCAACTGCCGCCGAGCGTGCGCCTGATCATCCGCGGCGACCGGTCGCAGAACATCCGCGAAGCGTTTCAGGATGTTCAGTTCACGATGGCGGCCACGATTGCGCTGGTCATCCTGGTGATTTTTCTTTTTCTGCGAAATGCGTCCGCGACCTTTATCCCCGCGATGGCGCTGCCGTTTTCGATTCTGGGCACGTTCTCGGTAATGTATGCGCTCGATTTCACGTTGAACAACATCTCGATGATGGCGGTGATTCTTTCGATCGGCTTCGTGGTGGATGACGCCATCGTGATGTTGGAGAACATCGCCCGTCATATCGAAAATGGCGAGAAGCCCCTGGACGCGGCTTTGCATGGGTCTCGCGAGATCGGCTTCACGATTGTTTCGATGACGGTGTCGCTGGCGGCGGTGTTCAGCCCCATCCTGTTTATGTCGGGAATCCTGGGGCGCCTGTCCGCGAATTCGCCGTCACCATCTGCGCCGCGATTCTGATTTCGGGCGTGGTTTCGATCACCCTGACTCCCATGCTTTGCAGCCGGCTGTTACGCCAATCGCGCCCGAAGCGCCACGGACTGGCTTACGGCATGGTGGAGCGCGGGTTTGAAGGCATGCGCGCAGGGTACGGGCAAAGCCTGGGTTGGGTGCTGGCCCACCGGCCGGTGATGCTGGTGCTTTTCCTGGCGGTGGCGGGAGCCACGGCATGGCTCTACATCGCGGTTCCCAAGGGGTTCATGCCGGATGTAGACAACGACCAGTTCAACGTAAACCTGCTGGCGCAGCAGGGCACGTCGTACTACCAAATGCTTCAGTACGGCGACCAGGTCTCGAGAATCGCGGTCGAGGATCCGGACGTAACCAGTCTGTACACGCGGACCGGAGGCAACAACGGCGCCGCCAACAGCGCGAGCCTCACGGTCAACGTGAAGCCGCGGCGGCAGCGCCGGGAGACGGTGGTCGACATCATGAATCGGCTGCGGCCCAAGATCGTGAATTTTCCGGGCATGCGCATCTCGATGTCAATTCCGCAGCCGATCCGCTTCAGCGGACGCAATTCGTCGGCAACGTATGACTACACGCTGTACTCGCCGGATACCGATGCCTTGTACGCCTCCGCTCCCACGCTCGAGGAGTCGCTGCGACGCCTGCCTGGTTTGTTGGATGTGACCAGCGATCTGCAAATCCGCAATCCGCAGATCCGGCTTTCGGTGGATCGCGACCGCGCGGCGGCGCTGAACGTCGACTGGAACGACATTTCGAGCATGCTGTACAACGCCTTCGGGCCGCAGTTGGTCTCGACCATTTACGGCAGCAACAATCAGTACCGTGTGCTGCTGGAGGTGCTGCCGCAATATCAGCGATTCGAGGATTCGCTGAAGCTGCTCTACCTGAAGTCGCATTCCGGACAACTGGTCCCACTCGATGCGGTTGCGCGGCTGCAACTGGATGCGGGCCCCAACGGCATTCCGCACTCCGGGCAGTTGCCCTCGGTGACGATTTCCTTTGGGCTGCGCCCGGGGACTTCGCTCGGCCAGGCGACCGACGCGATCGAACAGGCGGCCAGAGCCAGTCTGCCAGCGTCGATCATCGGCACCTTTCAGGGGTCGGCGAAGGTGTTCCAGGATTCGACGCGCAACATGGGGCTGCTGTTGTTGATCGCCGTGCTGGTGGTCTACATCGTGCTGGGGATTTTGTACGAGAGTTACATCCACCCGCTGACGATTCTATCGGGGCTGCCTTCGGCCGGCTTCGGAGCTTTGTTGACTCTGCTGCTCTTCAAGATTGAGCTGAGCATCTATAGCTTTGTGGGGCTGATTCTGCTCATCGGGATCGTGAAGAAGAACGCCATCATGCAGATCGATTTCGCACTGGAAGCGG
This sequence comes from Bryobacteraceae bacterium, assembly GCA_035516375.1. Lineage (GTDB taxonomy): Bacteria > Acidobacteriota > Terriglobia > Bryobacterales > Bryobacteraceae > PSRJ01. The sequence goes on along the minus strand of DATJAK010000208.1, from coordinate 77,412 downwards.
AGCGCAAGGAGAGCAAGTCTCCGCTGGAGGCGATCCACGAAGGCTGCCTGATTCGTTTCCGGCCCATCATGATGACCACGATGGCGGCGTTGCTGGGTGGAATCCCCGTGGCATTGGGATGGGGCGCCGGCGGCGAATCGCGCCGTCCGCTCGGTATGGCCGTGGTAGGCGGGCTGGCATTTTCGCAGTTGATGACGCTATATCTTACGCCGGTTGTGTATACGTACATGGCGGCGTTTTTGGAGCGCTGGCGGGCGACGCGGCGGCGCGGAGCGCTACTGGAGGCGGCGGGGCAGGCAGGGGATTGAGGGAATCGTAGAGTGGCGATTAGTCATGGGAGTCTCGGGCGCCCTCGTCAATAGCTTCGACCACCTGTTTGACGATCTTGGGGTGCAGCGTCGCGGTGCCGTGAAAAGGAACCACGACACGTAGGTCGCCTTTGCCGTAAATGCGATGGCTACCCTTGGATCGCAGGTGCTCAAAGCCGGCTCGCAGCAGGGCGCGCTCCGCCTCGGTGGCAGTCCACCGCGGCAACTTAGACATTTACTTCGACGGAAGTGGTGAGGATTTCACGGCTGAGGAGGGTCTCACGCTCATCGACAGGAAGGCTCTCGAGATAGAGCTCGATCGCCTCTTTGATATTGGCTATCGTTTCTTCCAGAGTATCTCCCTGCGACTGGCAGCCCTTCAACTCGGGACACCACGCGTAGAAACCGCTTTCATCCTTCTCAATAACAACGCTTGCCTTCCGGGACATATGAAAGAAGTTTAGCTTATTACCACTGCACCGTGCTGCTGGAAAGGTGTACTTGCAGCACAGTAGGTGAGCAGTTTAGAGAACGTGTCACAAGCTTTTGGCAACGATATCCCGGATCTCAGCCGCGAGTTCCTGGCTCGCTTTCAGAAGATCCAACACGCTTCTCCAGTTCTTTTTATGTCGTTGCCACATTTCGGGGCCGACGATTCCGGCGAAATCAATCTTCTGGGGCGAACGCCAGGCTTCGTATTTTTCCAGCCGCTTGATTCGAGCCTCAAGGTCGCGAATGCCGCGCGACGTCGGCGATAGTCTGGCCGATCCTTCCATCCACGTCCGCCAGTACGACTTGCCCTTGGACTGATTGCATTTGCCACAGCTCGGAACAAGGTTCGCGATTTCGGTTATGTACCCTGTGGGCTCCTGATTGCTTATGATCGGGCGAAGGTGATCCCATTCCGTTGCCCTATCGCCGCAATATGCGCAACGGATGTCCTTGGGATCGATCTGTAGAATCGTTAAGGCCTCGAGTTCCTCCTCCTCAGTCGGTTCAATGACAGGAACTATCGCACTGACGAACGCATTTGTGACGCTTGATGATCTGCCCGTTACGCTCATTGGCGTTGGTAGTTGACAGTAACGAGCCCGTTTCATGCTCTTGCTTTTCACCATAGCAGCACAGCACACACACGCCGCTGTGGCGTCACTCTGCTGCGCCCTGTCTCCGCGCCACGAAGAACATCCGCCCTTCCCCCAGTTGCCCCTCCATGCCGAGTTCGGCGGCGTCGTAGCGGAGTAGCTCGCCGAAGCCGGCGCTCTTGACTGCTCCTTCGATTTCATCCATGGTGTAGCAGCGTTCCCGAACTACCACGTCCGCACGGCGCCAGGCGCCCTCGATCAAGCGAAACATGGTGATGGTGCAGCAGGCGATGCGGCTGCGGAAATCGTAGCCTGCTTTGGTAATCGTGATGACATGATCGTCGCGCACCAGGGCGAAATTCTCTCCCCAGCGTGTCTGGTATGCCTTTTCCAGAAGCATATCGAAGGCGAAGCAGGCGCCCGGCTTCAAAGCTGCTGCCGTATTGCGGAGGGCCGCTTCGAGCGCGTCCCGTTCCAGGATGTGGTTCAAACTGTCGAATGTGGAAACGGCCGCATCGTATGAGTCCGCGGCGCGGAAGTTGGCGGCGTCGCCGACCCGAAAATCGACACCCGGCGCTTTTTCGCGCGCGTACCGCAACATCTCTTCCGACGCGTCGAAGCCGGTTACCCGATAGCCACGGCCGGCCAACAGGCCGGCCAGATAGCCAGTGCCGCAACACACGTCGAGAATATGCGCGCCCGCCGGCAGGCGCGAGAGCCAGATACGCTCCAGTATGGGAAACGCCAGGCTGTGAAATTCCTCGTTCCAATAGCGCTGGTAAAACCAGGCGAATTCGTCGTAGACTGCCACGTCGTTATCAGCATGGCATACTGAATGGACGATGCGAAGGCAAGTGAAAACCTTGGTTTGCGCGGCAGCGTTGCTGATGCTGGCCGGCTGTTCGAGTCAGCCTGCGGCGACGGCTCAGACGAAAAATTTCGGGCCCGCGCCGAATGTTTTTCAAGTCATCCTGGACACCACGAAAGGACCGGTCGTGATCGAAGTGCATCGCGATTGGGCGCCGATTGGCGTGGATCATTTCTACGCGCTGGTAAAGGCCGGTTATTACGATGGAGACCGCTTCTTCCGCGTCGTCCCCGGTTTCGTGGTTCAGTTCGGCATCAGCGGCGATCCGGCGGCCACCGCCAAATGGAAAGACATGAACCTGACCGACGATCCCGTGAAAGAAAGCAACACAGTGGGCACAGTGACATACGCTACTGCCGGACCGAACACCCGCACCACGCAGTTGTTCATCAACCTGGGCAACAACGCGCGGTTGGACGGACAGGGTTTTGCGCCGTTCGGCAAAGTAATTTCCGGGATGGATGCCGTGATGAAGATTTATAGCGGCTACGGAGAGAGCCCCGACCAGTCGCAGATCGAAGGGCGGGGAGATGCGTATCTGCACGACTTTCCGATGCTGGATTACATCAAGAAGGCGACGGTGCAGTGATATAGTGAAGAAAACCCCGATTCCAGGGGACCAAGAAGCTACCAATATAGGGTCAAATTAGAACGACACGGCCCGGCGGGACCTAAACTCCCGCCGGGTTTTTCTTTTGCAGCCACCGGTTAACTACCGTGAGTCTCGTTGTGGAACGCATCATGGGATTTGTTCTGGATGCGGTTCCAGTCCTCGTCCAACTTCTGCCGGGTAGCATCCCACTTCTCATGCGTTTCGCTTTTCGCTTCGTCCAAATCGTGGCGTAGGGCCGTATTGTCCTTCTCCATATCCCTCCAGGCGATCCGCGCCTGTCGGTCGGCTTTGGCTTTGACGTTGTCCCAACGGTTCTGTAGTTCATCGAGATCCTGCTGACGCTGGGTGATGTAGGCGTCGCGATCCGCGGTCCAATCCGTAGGCGGCGGGGCGGGCTGAGCGGCCTGGGTGTTGTCGGCCGAGCGGTCGGCATTGCTTGGATTGTTTGCGCTGCCGCAGCCGATAGCGGCCGCAGCGACCAGTACTCCCAGAGCCCCAAAGAGCACGGAATGTGTTTTCACAGTTACCTCCCGGTCTGCCTCTGAGCACGTGGCTCGCCGTTGGGAGGAAGCCTACGCTACGGTCTTTTTGGGCTCGTGGATTTCCTGCAGGCTCCAGACGCGAATCGGGTCGCGCCGCAGTGCGGCCACCGCATCGGCAGCGGCGCGCGCACCACTCATGGTGGTAATGCAGGGGACACGGTAGGTAACGGCTGCACGGCGGATGGCTCGTTCGTCGAGGAACGCCGGGGCACCGGTGGTGGTGTAAATTGCCAGTTGTACGGAACCACCCTTCAGCAGGTCGACGGCGTTGGGTCGGCCTTCGTTTACCTTGAAGATGTTCTTGCAGGAGAGGCCGGCGGCTCGCAGAGCGGCGGCGGTTCCGCGGGTCGCCACGAGGTTGAACCCGAGCTCCGCGAATCGCCGCGCCACGGCCACGGCCTCGGCTTTGTGGTGGTCGTTCACGCTGATAAAGACGGTGCCTTTTTCCGGCAGCGGGCTTCCCGCGCTGATCTGCGCCTTCAGAAATGCTTCGCCGAAGTTCGCGCCGACACCCATTACTTCACCTGTGGAGCGCATTTCGGGCCCCAGCGCCGGGTCGACGCCGGGAAACTTGTTAAAGGGGAAGACCGGCGATTTTACGAAATCCTGCGAGACGGAGAGCTTGCTGATTCCGCTGGCGGCTCCGTATCCGTAGTCCCGCAGTTTGCGGCCCCACATGAGGCCGACGGCGATCTTCGGCAGCGGCACGCCGGTCGCTTTGCTGACGTAGGGCACGGTGCGCGAGGCGCGCGGGTTTACTTCAAGCACGTACACCTTGCCGTTCTGAATGGCGTACTGCACATTCATGAGTCCAATCACGTGTAACGCTTTCGCCAGGCGGACCGTGTACTCTTCGATCGTGCTCAGCGTCTTCTCCGAGAGCGATTGCGGCGGCAGCACGCAGGAGCTGTCTCCGGAATGCACGCCCGCCTCTTCGATGTGCTCCATCACTCCGGCAATCAACACATCATCGCCATCGGCGAGCGCATCCACATCGACTTCGATGGCGTCTTCCAGGAAGCGATCGACCAGCACCGGGCGGTCCTGGGAAAATGTGACCGCCTCGCGCATATACTGGCGCACCATTTCTTCGTCGTAGGCGATTACCATGGCTCGCCCGCCGAGCACGTAGCTGGGCCGCACCAGCACAGGGTAGCCGATGCGCCGGGCGACCTCGCAGGCTTCGTCCAACCTGGTGGCGGTGCCGTTGGGCGGCGAGGGAATCGCCAGATCGTCGAGCAGCTTTCCGAAAAGCTTGCGGTCCTCGGCCAGGTCGATGTCGTCGGGATCGGTGCCGAGAATGGGCACGCCCAGCCGCTTGAGCGGCAGCGCCAGAGTGAGGGGCGTCTGCCCGCCGAACTGGACGATCATGCCGTCGGGCTTTTCCGTGTCGTAGATGTTGAGCACGTTTTCGAGCGTGAGCGGCTCGAAATAGAGACGGTCGCTGGTGTCGTAATCGGTCGAAACGGTTTCCGGGTTGCAGTTGACCATGATCGATTCGACGCCCAGCTCGTCGCGCAGCGCGAAGGAGGCGTGGCAGCAGCAGTAATCGAATTCGATGCCCTGGCCGATTCGGTTGGGGCCGCTCCCCAGGATCATCACCTTTTTGCGGCCGCTGGGATCGGCCTCGCAGGACGATTCGTAGTTCGAGTAGAGATAAGGCGTGAAGCTCTCGAATTCGGCGGCGCACGTGTCAACGCGGCTGAATACGGCAGCCACGCCTAACTCTTTGCGGCGGGTGCGCACGTCGATTTCGTCGGTGTTCCAGGATTTGGCTAGTTGGGCGTCGGAGATGCCGTAGCGTTTCGCGGTGCGGAGGGTGTCTCGGGTTATGTCTGTGAGTGCCACAGGCCCGGAGGCCTGCGCTACTTCGAAGTCGACGACTTCCTTGACCTGCTCGAGGAACCACGGATCAATCGAGGTGAGGTCGTGAATTTCCTCCACGCCGTAGCCGCTCGTCATAGCGAACCGGATGTAGTTCAGGCGGTCCGGCGTGGGTGTGATCAGCTTTTGTGTGATCAGATTCTTATCGAATTTTTCCGAACCGAAGGCGCGGCCCGTCTCCAGGCTGCGCATGCCTTTCCAGAGCGCTTCCTTAAACGTGCGGCCGATGGCCATCACCTCGCCTACCGACTTCATTTGCGTGCCCAGCGTGGGATCGGCGCCGGGGAATTTTTCGAACGCCCATTTGGGAATCTTGACGACGACGTAATCGATGGTTGGCTCGAAACAGGCCGGCGTCTTGCGCGTGATGTCGTTGCGGATCTCGTCGAGCCGGTAGCCGACGGCCAGCTTGGCCGCGATCTTGGCGATGGGGAAGCCGGTGGCCTTCGAGGCCAGCGCCGAGCTGCGCGAAACGCGCGGGTTCATTTCGATGATCACCATGCGCCCGTTCTTGGGGTTGATGGCGAACTGCACGTTAGAGCCGCCGGTATCGACGCCGATTTCGCGCAGGCAGGCGATGGCGCCGTCGCGCATCATCTGATATTCGCGGTCCGTAAGCGTTTGGGCCGGCGCTACCGTGATCGAATCGCCGGTATGCACGCCCATCGGATCGAAGTTCTCGATGGAGCAGATGATGATACAGTTGTCGGCAAGGTCGCGCATCACCTCGAGCTCGAATTCCTTCCAACCGAGCACGCTCTCTTCGAGGAGCACCTCGTGCACCGGCGAAAGATCGATACCGCGCTCCAGGATCTCCAACAGCTCTTCGCGGTTATATGCGATGCCGCCGCCTGTGCCCCCCAAGGTGAAACTCGGGCGCAGTATGGCGGGATAGCCGATGCGCTCCGCAAACTCGAGGCCGCCGGCGAACGAATTGACGAGCTTCGATTGCGGCGTCTCGAGCCCGATCTTCCGCATGGCGTCCTTAAACAGGAGCCGGTCTTCGGCTTTCTTGATGGCGTCGATCTTCGCGCCGATCAGTTCGACGTGGTACTTCTCGAGGACGCCAGCTTCCGCCAAAGCCACGGAAAGGTTCAGTCCGGTCTGGCCGCCTACTGTGGAGAGCAGCGCATCCGGCCGCTCGCGGCGGATGATTTCTTCGAGGTAGGGAACCGTCAGCGGCTCGATGTAAGTTTTGTTGGCCAGCTCCGGGTCGGTCATGATCGTAGCCGGATTCGAATTCACCAGCACGACGTCGTAACCATCGCCCTTGAGGGCTTTGGCGGCCTGCGCGCCGGAATAATCGAACTCACAGGCCTGGCCGATGATGATAGGGCCGGAGCCGATGATCAGTATGCGATGGAGATCGTTGCGTCGGGGCATCCGTTACTGGTTCTCGCTCATGAGCTGGACGAAATCGTCGAACAGGTAGTGCGAATCGTGCGGGCCGGGTGCGGCCTCGGGGTGATACTGCACGCAAAATATGGGATGCCGGCGGTGACGGAATCCCTCGAGCGTCTGATCGTTCAGGTTGACGTGCGTGATCTCGACATCGTTGAGACTTAACGACTCGGGGTCGACCGCGAATCCGTGATTATGAGAGGTGATCTCCACTTTCTTGGTCAGCTCGTTGCGCACCGGATGATTGGCCCCGCGATGGCCGAATTTCAATTTGTAAGTCTTGCCCCCAACGGCGAGGCCCAGCAACTGGTGGCCCAGGCAGATGCCGAAGATCGGCTTCTTCCCGATGAGCTTTCGAATATTGGCCACCTCCGGCTGCAAGGGCTCGGGATCGCCGGGTCCGTTGGAGAGGAAGACTCCGTCGGGATCGAGCGCCAGGACATCCTCGGCGGAAGTCAGCGCCGGCACCACCGTGACCCGGCAGCCCACCTGCACCAGGCGGCGCAGAATGTTTTGTTTGATTCCGTAATCATAGGCGACTACGTGGAGTGTTGCCTCGGGAGGAGCGGCAACTAACTCCGAAGGCGAACACGGCTCGACTGGCTTCGTCCACGAGTAACGCTCGGCGGTGGAAACGCGGCTGGCCAGATCGAGACCGGCCATGGTGGGAATGCTGCGCGCCTTCTGGATAAGTTTTTCGCGATTCGTTTCTACTGACGAAACAACGCCGCGCATCACGCCGCGGCTGCGCAAGTGACGCACGAGCGCGCGCGTATCCAAATCGGAGATGACCGGAATCCCGTGGCGTTCGAGAAAAGCGCCGGCCTCGGCATCCGAGCGCCAGTTGCTGGCAATCGCGGAGAATTCGCGCACGGCCAACCCCTCGATATGGGGCCGCGTAGCTTCGTTATCCTCCACATTCGTTCCGTAGTTGCCGATCTGCGGATTGGTGAGAATCACGATCTGTCCGGAGTAGGACGGATCGGTAAACACTTCTTGATAGCCGGAGAGAGCAGTGTTGAACACAACTTCTCCCGCGCGCTCCGCAGACGCACCAAAACTCTTGCCCTCGAAGACCGTGCCGTCTTCCAGGGCGAGGATGGCAGAATTCAAGTTGCGATGATCCCTTCGTGAGTAGGTAATTTTCAGTTTACCAAGAGCAACATTCGCCGGTAGATACCCGCTTCAAAACCGCGTGAAGTTAACCTTCGAGAGCGCGGCTGCATAATCTTGGTGATCACGACAGTACCAACAGTACCTGTCAGTACTTCCAGAAACAAAATTCACATGCCACACTACCAGCAGTTTTCGAGGAGCCGTGGCCGCGAGGTCACGAAACAAAACATACTGACCGAAGGAGAACCAATGACGATTCTGAGAAATTTATGGCGGGACGAACAGGGACAGGACCTGATCGAATATACGCTGCTCATGGCATTCGTGGCCCTGGCATCGGCAGCCCTGTTTCTGGGAGCGGGCGGCAGCATCAAAGGCATCTGGACCGTCACCAACAGCCAGCTCACTCAAGCCAACGCCCAGGCGAGCTAATGCAAAGCATCGCCTACCAGTCAGCGAAATCTCCGGCTGCGAAGGCACCTGCATTCCCCAAGGGGGCAGGTTACACTCTGCCCCTACACTTTCCACACCCAACCTGACCTGAAGTTCCATCGCTCACATTCGCTGTTCCGCGCCCCGGCCAGAGTCGCGTTACCGTAGTAGGCATGGCACTCCATCCGCTGGCCGGCAAGGCGCCTGTGGCTGCCATGCTGGTTGACGTTCCCCGGCTGGTAACCGCGTATTACAGCGAAAAGCCGGATGTGCAGGTTGCGGCACAAAAAGTCAGCTTCGGCACTTCGGGACACCGCGGCTCGGCATTCCACCGCTCGTTCAACGAAGATCATATCCTTGCCATCACCCAAGCCATTTGCGAATACCGGCATGAGAGCCGCGTGGATGGCCCGCTCTTCATCGGCAAGGATACGCACGCGCTTTCCGAACCCGCCTTTGCTTCCGCACTGGAGGTCCTGGCAGCTAATTCCGTAGCTGTGATGGTGGATGAAGCGCTGGGTTACACGCCCACGCCGTCGGTTTCACATGCCATTTTGACCTACAACCGGGGACGCAGGGACGGGCTGGCCGACGGAATCGTGATTACACCGTCGCACAACCCCCCCGAGGACGGCGGCTTCAAGTACAACCCGCCCAGCGGCGGTCCGGCCGATACCTCAGCCACGAAATGGATACAAGATCGCGCCAACGCGATCCTCTCCGACGGTGTGCGCGCCGTTCGCCAATGCCCCTATGCGACCGCAGTCGCGGGAGCGCGCCGGTACGACTACGTGTCAGGATACGTTGACGATCTGGCATCCGTGATTGATATGGACGCGATCCGCGGAGCACGGCTCTCCTTGTGCGCCGATCCGTTGGGTGGCGCAGGCGTGGCGTATTGGGGCAGGATCGCCGAACGCTACGGGTTGTCGATGACGATTGCGCACGATCAGGTCGATCCCACCTTTCGATTCATGTCGGTTGACTGGGACGGAAAAATCCGCATGGATTGCTCGTCACCCTATGCGATGGCCGGGCTGATCGCGCTCAAGGACAAATTCGACGTGGCGTTTGCGTGCGATACCGACCACGACCGCCACGGCATCGTGACGCGCAGCGCCGGCCTGCTCAATCCGAATCATTATCTGGCGGCGGCGATTTCGTATCTCTATCTCAATCGGCCGGGCTGGCGCGGTGATGCCGGAGTGGGAAAGACGATGGTTTCGAGCAGCATTATCGACCGCGTCTCGGTGATGCTGGGCCGTCCGCTGGTGGAAGTGCCGGTGGGCTTCAAATGGTTTGTGGAAGGTCTGCTCGATGGCTCACTCGGTTTCGGCGGAGAGGAAAGCGCGGGCGCGTCGTTCATCCAACGAGATGCAGCACCTTGGTCGACGGATAAGGACGGGCTCATTATGGGCCTACTGGCGGCGGAGATGCTGGCGCGCACCGGTAAAGACCCGGGCGAGATTTACGCCGGGCTCACCGAGCAGTTCGGCGCGCCGGTGTACGAGCGCATCGATGCGCCCGCCACACCGGAGCAGAAAGCCAAGCTATTGAAGTTGTCACCGGAACAGGTGAAGGTGAAGGAACTGGCGGGCGATCCGATCGAAGCGATGCTGACGATGGCGCCGTCCAATGGTGCGCCGCTCGGTGGGCTGAAGGTCGTGACGGCGCGGGGCTGGTTCGCCGCGAGGCCGTCGGGAACCGAAGATGTGTACAAGATCTACGCCGAAAGCTTCGCGGGCGAAGAGCACCTGAAGCGGATTCAGAAAGAGGCGCAGGAAGTGATTGGGAAAGTGGTGGGTTGAATCCCTATTCCGCCAACCCGCGACGTGCTATTTCCTCGGCGTAGACCCGTTCCACGCGGTCGATTCGATCATACAGGCCGCAGAACACCACCTCCGGCTTCATGGCCCGAAGCTCGCGATCCGAGAGCGTTTCGAGGTGCACTTTCCACGTGGCCTCAGATTCCTCGTTGAAAATATCGCGATCCAAGATGCTAGTGGCGCGCAGGTTGAGTTTGCCGGGAACCAAAAGCCGCAATCGCACACCATCCTCGTCTGACGGATCTTCGACAGGATCTAGGTAGCACGGAATTCCGGCCGCTTCAAGCGCGTCTTGAGCCTTCTCGGCATCTTGTGCCGGTGTGGCTCCTGGGCGGATGGCCCATGAATAGACTTCCGCCGCGTCCGGCGCCCAAGCGGGTTTCTCCCCTTCCGCCAGCGGCTCAATGCCGTCCTCCAGCTCATCAAACTCCTCCGGTTCGTCTCGAACCACAGCAGATTCCACACTCAGACGGACGGTACGCTTGGAAGACAGCTTTCGCTTCCGAACCTCTTCATCGAAGATCTGCTGTGCTAAAGGCACCAGATCAGCACGCTCGATCTCATGGAGCTCTTCATCCGAAAGCGAAATGTAGTGTTGGCGCAATTCGTCGGGATCGGGTTGCATTCATGTCGCTCCACTCTGGTAACTTGATTAGTCTAGCGCGCGGAGTCGTGGTTCAGCGCAGCTTCAACAATTGTTCGACGGTAATGCTGGCATCGTTCAGGATCGCGCGTATGGTGCCGAGACGTAGGCTCTTATGATCCGGTACTACAACGCGAGCGTAGGGATCCGCACGTCTTAGGATGATGTGGCTGCCTCTTTGCGATTCACGACGAATCCCACTCGAAGCAGAATCTTCACCAGTTCCTGACCCGAGAGATCGGTTGGAAGCTTTACTGCCTATTTTGGGTGGTTAGGTCAAGGTATTCTCCCGGCCTCTGTCGGGATAGGGTCACCGGAAGCGATGCAATCTTCTATATAGAGGTCTGCTGTTTCGCGGATATTTCGCATAACTTCCTCGCGTGTATCACCCTGCGAAACACACCCGGGGAGCGATGGCACAGTCGCGACGTATCCACGGTCTGGTTCCTGCTCCAGAATGACCGTGTAGCGCATGCCTTTACCTTGACTCGATGATACCAGCCTATCCCACCAGCTCCAAGAACGCCCGCGCCGCGTGGCTCAGCGCCCGCCGAGTCGGGTACACCAGCCGGATTTTCCGCTCCAGATGCATCTCCTTCACGTGAACCTCGGCAAGCAGCTTCTGCTCGATGTCCTGCTCCACGCACATGCGCGGAAGGAAGGCTACGCCCAGGTTGCTTTGCACCAGCTTGCGGATCGTCTCGATGGTCGGCATCTCGATCTCGATCTGGAGCGGCACGTGGTTTTCCCGGAAGGTGCGCACCACGATTTCGCGGTACGGCGAAATGACATTGTGGGCGATGAAGGTTTCACCGCCCAGCTCTCGAATCGGCACACTTTTGCGTTTTGCCAAAGGGTGTTTGGGAGAAACCACGAAGGCCAGCGAGTCGGAGTAGATTACCTTCGACTGCAGCCGCTCGTGGCCCGGATCGTAACTGATCACGCCGAGCTCCAGGTTGCCGTCGAGCAGCTCGTTGGGAATCCGGCTCGAGAGGCTGCGGCGGATCTGCACTTTCACTTTTGGATACAGCTCGCGGTAACGCTCCACGTGACCCAACAAATACAGCGTTGCGGATTCATTGGCGCCGATCGTCAGGCGGCCGGCCGAATTGTCGCGCAGCTCGGCCAGCGAATCTTCCATTTCCTGTTGCAGGTTTACGAAGCGGTGCGCATATTCCAGTACGGTCCGCCCGGCGTCCGTCAGTGTGAAGTCTTTCGGCCCGCGGTCGATCAGCTTCTCCCCGAGTTCCTGCTCCAGGCGCTGCAGGGCCAGGGAAACCGCGGGTTGCGTGCGATACACCTTCTGCGCAGCGCGCGAAAAGCTCTTCTCCGCGACCACTGCGAGGAAAACCTCGAGCGAATGGAGTTCCATGCCGGGAATCGATTATAACATCCGCTAATGCGAAGGTCGAAAAATATAAATTTGCTAAATCCGGTGGAGACCGGGATAATGGCCCCTATCGAGACATTTTCATGAGCGACCGCGTATACATTTTCGATACCACGCTGCGCGATGGCGAGCAGTCGCCCGGCTGCAGCATGACCGTTCCCGAAAAACTGCGGATGGCGCGCAAGCTGGCGGAGCTCGGTGTGGACGTGCTGGAAGCGGGTTTCCCGATCGCCTCCGAAGGCGACTTCGAAGCCGTCGATTCCGTCAGCCACGAGTTTCCATGGATGCACGTGGCGGCTCTGGCGCGGGCGTGCACGCTCGATGTGGAGCGCGCCGCGCAATCTCTGCGGCATGCACGAAGGCCGCGCATCCACACATTTATCGCTACCAGCGAAATCCACCTGAAGCACAAGCTGAAGAAGTCGCAGCAGCAGGTGCTCGACGAAGCAGTTGCGGCCGTTGAGCTGGCGCGGCGGCACGTGGACGATGTCGAGTTTTCGGCGGAAGACGGATCGCGCACCGACCCTGATTTTCTCGAGCAGATTTCTAAGGCCGTTGTCGCGGCGGGCGCGCGCACCGTCAACATCCCCGATACGGTCGGTTTCTCCGTGCCGGCGGAATACGGCAAGCTCATCGGGCGAATGGTCAAAGCGCTGGGCGATTGCGCCGTAGTCAGCGTGCACTGCCACGACGATATGGGTTTGGCCGTGCCGAATTCGATCGCAGCCATTGAGGCAGGCGCGCGGCAAATCGAGTGCACCATCAACGGAATTGGCGAACGGGCCGGGAATGCTTCGCTTGAGGAGATTGTCATGATCCTCAAGACCCGGCCCGATTTTTATCCCTACCACACCGGGATTCACACCGAGCATTTGTTTGCGGCGAGCGAAATGCTGAGCTCGATCATCACCTTCGGGCCGCAGCCCAACAAAGCCATCGTCGGCCGCAACGCGTTTGCGCACGAAGCCGGAATCCATCAGGATGGGTATCTGAAGGAGAAGTCGACATACGAGATCATCGACCCTCGCTCGGTCGGCGTTCCAGAGGGTAAGCTGGTATTGGGTAAACACAGCGGCCGTCACGCGCTGCACAAGCGCTGTCAGGATCTGGGCTTCGAACTTTCTAGAGCCGATCTGGACGACCTGTACTACCGGTTCACCGCTGTGGCCGACCATCGCAAGAAGGGGTTGATGGACGAGGAAATCATCGCGCTGATCCACGCGGGCCAGAAGGCTCATACCGTGGGCGCCGCCGACTAAATCAAGAATGAATCTGAATGTTCTCGTTTTGCCGGGTGACGGCATTGGCACCGAAGTCACCCGCGAAGCCGTACGCGTGCTGCGCCACGTGGCGGTGAAATGGAAGCACCAACTGAAACTGACGGAGGGCTTGCTGGGCGGGGTCGCCATCCACAAGACCGGGACGCCGCTGCCGCCGGAAACCGAACGCCTGGCCGTGGACGCCGATGCCACCTTGATGGGTGCGGTGGGGCTACCCGAATTTGACGACGCCCCTCCTGATAAGCGGCCGGAAAAAGGCCTCCTGGGAATTCGCAAAGCGCTGGGCGTATTCGCCAATCTGCGGCCGGTGAAGGCGCATGCTTCGCTGCTCGATTCTTCGCCCTTGAAGAACCATCTGGTCGAAGGCACGGACATGATTATCGTCCGCGAGCTGACGGGTGGCATCTATTACGGCACGCCGCGCGGCATTAGTGGCGAGGGTGCCCAGGAGAAGGCCGTCAATTCGATGATCTACACGCGCCCGGAAATCGAGCGCGTGGCGCGGATGGCGTTCAACCTGGCGCGGGCCCGGCGGAAGAAAGTGACTTCGGTCGACAAGTCGAACGTGCTCGAAAATTCGCAGCTTTGGCGGAAAGTAGTGATCGAAGTGGGGCGCGAGTTTCCTGACGTGGAGCTCGATCATATCCTGGTGGACAATTGCGCCATGCAGTTGATCCTGAACCCGCGCCGCTTCGATGTGGTGCTGACGGAGAACATGTTCGGCGACATCTTGAGCGACGAAGGCGCCGTGCTGGCCGGATCGATCGGCATGTTGCCTTCGGCTTCGATCGGCGCGCGCAAACCATCGGGAGCTTGGGTCGGTTTATTCGAGCCGGTTCATGGCTCGGCGCCGGATATCGCCGGACAGAATAAGGCCAACCCGCTCGGGGCGATCGGCTCCGTCGAGGCGATGTTGGCTTACAGTTTCGGATTGCAAGAAGAAGCCGCTGCAGTGGATGCGGCCATTGAGGCCGTCATGCGGAGTGGAAAGGTTACTGCGGATTTGCGGCCCTCCGGGACACCGGCCACTACCGAACAGGTGGGCCAGGCAGTGTGCGCCGCGATCGGATAATTAGAAATGACCGCCGAGACGCAGAGACGCAGAGTTTTGAGGATGGAGCCGGTGCAACTTGGGAACGGAGTGTGCTTTGTCGAGTTGGCGCGCAGAGGTGGCAGAGGGAACAAGTGCTCGACCGGGCTGCCGGCGTCGGTTCGGCACTCCTTGCCCGCCTCTGGCGCAGAAGTTTCGGAGACAATCGAATTTACGCGCGGCTCCTCGGTCGAGCACTTGTTCCCTCTGCCACCTCTGCGCGCCAACCTCATAGAGCAACGGAAACTCACCAACGTCACGCGCGCCCCGCAGCCCTGCTTTTCCTCTGCGGCTCAGCGTCTCGGCGGTAAATTCATGCTTTAACTTGCCCAATCAGAAGGTTCCTATGCCACGCACCATCATCGAAAAACTCTGGGATTCGCACGTCGTCAGCCAGCAGCCGGGCGCGCCCGCGCTGCTCTATATCGACCTGCATCTGGTCCACGAAGTCACTTCGCCGCAGGCGTTCCAGGGCCTGCGCGAGCGAAAACTCAAGGTCCGCCGGCCCGATCTGACGGTCGCCACCATGGACCACAGCATTCCCACCACTGACCGCTCGCTGCCCATCGTGGACGAAATCGCCGCGCGGCAGGTGGCGCAACTTGAGGCCAACTGCGCTGAGTTCGGCATCCCTCTGTACGGAATGAAAAGCGATCGCCAGGGCATCGTGCACGTGATTGGGCCGGAGTTGGGCCTCACGCAGCCGGGCATGACGGTGGTCTGCGGCGATAGCCACACGGCGACCCACGGCGCGTTCGGTGCGCTGGCGTTTGGTATCGGCACCAGCGAAATCGAGCATGTGCTGGCCACGCAATGCCTCTTGCAGCGGCCGTCGAAAACCTTCGAAGTGAAGGTGCCGGGCAAGCTCAAGCCGGGCGTCTCCGCCAAGGACATTATTCTGGCACTCATCGCGAGGATCGGAATCGGCGGCGGCACGGAATCCGTTTTCGAATACACCGGCGCCGCCATCCGCGCGCTTTCCGTGGAAGAGCGCATGACGGTGTGCAACATGACGATCGAAGCCGGGGCCCGTGCGGGTCTGGTCGCGCCCGATGACGCCACGTTCCAATACCTCAATGGCCGGCCTTATGCGCCGAAGGGCGCTGCCTGGGATGCCGCGGTGGCGCGTTGGAAGCAACTGCCCACTGACGAAGGCGCCCTCTACGACCGCAACGTGACCATCGATGCCGACAGGCTCGAACCGATGATCACCTTTGGCACCAATCCCGGCATGGGCATGCCCATCGGCGCCCCGGTGCCGGAGCCTTCCAAGCTCTCTGACCCCGCGGAGCGCGACGCCCTCGCCAAGGCTCTTCAGTATATGGGGCTCGAAGGCGGCAAGCCGCTGCTGGGGCGCCCGGTGAACGTAGTGTTCATCGGCAGCTGTACCAACTCGCGCATCTCCGATCTGCGCACGGCGGCCGGCATTCTCAAAGGCCGCAAGGTCAATCCCAAGGTGCGCGTGCTGGTCGTGCCCGGTTCCCAGGAAGTGAAGCGGCAGGCGATCGCCGAAGGTCTGCCGGAAATCTTCCGCGCCGCCGGAGCCGAGTGGCGCGAGCCGGGTTGTTCCATGTGCATCGCCATGAACGGCGACTACGTGCCGACGGGTGAATACAGCGTCTCCACCAGCAACCGAAATTTCGAAGGCCGCCAGGGCAAGGGCGCGCGTACGTTCCTGGCCAGTCCGTTGACGGCCGCTGCCAGCGCCATCACGGGCGTCGTGACCGACATAAGGACTTTGCTATGAGTTTCCAAAACATCGAAAGCCACGTGGTGCCGATGCCGAATCGCAACGTCGATACCGACCAGATCATTCCGGCGCGCTTCCTGAAAACCATCTCCAAAGAAGGCCTGGGCGACAATCTCTTCTGCGATTGGCGCTACGACGCGCAGGGCAAGCCCAAGCCCGATTTCATCCTCAACCAGCCGATCGCGAAAGGTGCTCAGGTGTTGCTTGCCGGCGACAATTTCGGCTGCGGCAGCTCGCGCGAACATGCTCCGTGGGCGCTTACCCAGTTCGGTTTCCGCGCCGTGATCAGCACTTCTTTCGCGGACATCTTCAAAGCCAACTCGCTCAAGAACGGCCTGCTGCCGGTGATCGTGCCTGCCGAGGTGCACGCCGAATTGTTCGAAGCGGTGGCCAAGAACCCGAACGCCAAAGTCAAAATCGATTTGCGCGACCAGACTTTGACCACGCCGGGCGGCCGCGCCGTCTCCTTCCCGGTAGACAGCTTTGCCAAGCATTGCCTGCTCGAAGGCGTGGATGAGATTGGCTACACGTTGCAGCGCAATGCCGAAATTGCGGCTTACGAAGCGCGGCGGGTAGGCTCCATCAACACCCTTGCCTGACGCTGGCAATGGAAGATCTGTCTTTCATTCAACCTCCGTCCGGGCTGGCGCCGATCCTGGAGCGGACGGCTGCGATCGGATTCGGCATGGCGTCGGAAGCGCGCACCGGCGCGCTCTTGCGAATGCTGGCTGCATCCAAACCCAGCGGCCGCTTTCTCGAGCTCGGCACAGGCACCGGGGTTGCGACGTGCTGGCTGCTGGATGGGATGGATCAAGCCTCTGAGTTGATCAGCGTGGATGTAGACACCGGCGTGCAGGCGATCGCGCAGACCGGGTTGTCCGGTGATCCACGGCTCAAGCTGGTCGTTGAAGATGCCATCGCGTTTCTCCGCGGGCAGGAAGCCCGCAGCTTCGATCTGGTGTTCGCCGATGCGCTCCGAGGGAAGTACGAAGGGCTCGATGAGGCGTTGCGCGTCGTGAAGCCCGGCGGCTTCTACATCATCGACGACATGCTTCCGCAGCCCAACTGGCCCGAGGACCACGCTCCGAAGGTGCCGGCGTTACTCGCCGATTTGGCAGCGCGCCCGGAGTTAAGCGTGCTGCCGATGGCGTGGGCCAGCGGGATTGTGGTCGCGGTACGCAGAGGGTCGTGAAACAGGCTTTCAGCCTGCCGCTGGAGTTTGGACATTTCCCATAGGCCTCCAGGTCTCGGTGGCGCAGACCCTTCGCCTTTCCGCCGTCTGCGATCGCAAAGGGACCGCTCCCTCTGGTCGCGGCTCGGTATGCGTTCCGTTTCCGAGCCGCGACCAAAGGGAGCGGTGGTTTGTCCAGCCTCCGCCTACTCCGACGGCGCGTAGAATCCCGCCCGCCAATATGCGTGCAGGGGCGGAGCCGCGGGCGGCGGCACCAGCTTCACTTGCAGATGATGATAGCGGCCATCGCGCTGCGTCGTTGTCGGCGAAAAGGCCAACACATACCGGTTGCGCAGCTCGACTCCGATCTTGGCCGCCACATCCGGCAGGTCGCGCAGGTGATCGATGGGGAAGTGCCGCCCTCCGGTCATCTCCGCCAGTTCCGCCAGTAAGGTTGGCCCGTAGATCTCCTCCGGCAGCATAGCGTGTGCGCCCTGAGTCTCATAGATTCCGATGCCGTAAATCTGCACGTCGCTTTCGCGCACCAGGCCCCTGATTTCGCCCGCGCGGTACCGGCTGTAGTTGTCGCCGCCGTCGGAAATAATCAGCAGCGCTTTGCGGCTCTTCTTCGATTTCTTGATCTCGTCGAGAGCCAGATACACGGCATCCATCAGCGCCGTCTTGCCGTGTGGCGCGGTGAGGGCCAGCCGGTTCTGAATCTCGCTCGAATCGCTGGTCAGCGGTACCGAGATCGAAGGCCGGTCGTTAAATTCCACCAGAAAGAATTCGTCCTCCGGGTTCGCCTCCTTTAGAAACGCAGCTACGGCCAGGCGCGAACGATCCAGTTTGTGCTCCATGCTGCCGCTGGTATCAAACACCAGGCCGATAGCGAGTGGCGCATCGTCGGCCCACAAGCCCGTAACCGTCTGTTCCACTTTGTCGGCGAACAGACGGAAGTGCTCCTTGGCCAGGCCCGTCATCGCGTGGTTGAAACGGTCGCACACCGTGACCGGCACCAAGACCACTTCTTTGTCGATTCGAATTCTTGCATCGAGGGGCGTCGCTTTACGCGGCGGCTGCGCAACCGCAAGACTCGCAAGCCACAGGCTGCCCAATACTGCCAGTAAACCATGGGAACGCATCAGAGGTATCCATAGAGAATTCTATGGGCAGTGTCGAGTGTCAACCATAGAACTGTTTCCCACATGCGTCCTAGAACTACCTGGGATTTCTTCGGTGCTACTCGCATTCCCGGCTCGGCTAAAATATGCCGCCACCGATTTGCGCTCTGCTAGATTGGGAGATTACGTGGAAGCCCTAGTCTCAGAGGCGTACCTGATCCTGGCCGGAACCGATCGCCGCTTTCCGTTGATCGCGGGCCAAACCTGGGCGATCGGACGCGGCGACGGTTGCGCCGTCCTGCTCGACGGCCGCTCCGTCTCGCGTCTGCACGCTCTCATCCAGCGGCGCAACGCCGGCGATTATTTTCTGGTCGATTTGGGCAGCCGCAATGGATCGTTCGTGAATGGCCGCCGCGTGAGCGTGCCGATGCGGCTGCAGGATCAGGACCGGCTTCTGTTCGCCGAGGAGGAGCTGATCTTTTGCAATCCGCTGCAAGCCGGTCTGGAGCCGGGAATGCTCTCCACCACACGCAATACTCCCACCGCGGCTTTGAACACGCAGAGCCTTACCACCATCGTGGTGGTGGATATCCGCGATTTCACGCCGCTGGCCAGGAAACTTTCCGAAGCGCTGCTGTCGCAAACCCTCGGTACCTGGTTCCTGCGCGTCGGGCAGGTGGTGGAACAGAGGGGAAGTTGGGCTCAGCAATACATTGGAGACGCCATGATGGCGGTCTGGGTCCACGACGACGCTTCGAAGATTCCCTCCGATCTGGCGCGCGCCCTGCGAGCCGTTTGCGAAGTGGAGCGGACCACCAACGAAATCAGCCGCAGCCTTCCGCTGCCTTCGCCGTTGCGCATCGGCGCCGGCATCAGCACTGGGCCGGCGATCTTAGGCGGGACCGACTATACTGCGCTGGGCGACACCGTGAACGCTGCCTTTCGGCTCGAGGCCGCCACCAAAACCATCGGACTCAGTGTGGCGTTAGGTGAAGGTACGTTTCGAGCGCTGGGCTTGCCGGACGAGTCTTCACCGTTCGAGTGCCGGCATGTCCAACTGAAAGGCTACGAAGGTTCCAGCGCCGCGTGGGCCATCTCTTTTGAGGGGCTGCAGAGCTTCCTCGCCAGCCGCGGGCAGTAATCGCGTCAACGCGCCGTGTGGCGCCGGGCCGGCGGCCGTACCATGCGGATGACGTGCTCCGCCGTGCGTGAATCGAACCGGTAGTCGATGATTGCGTCGGCCTCGTTTTGCCCCGGACCGGGCTCCAAGGTTGGATTGCTGACGCTGATTTCGCCGCTATTGCGAATCCGCAGCTCACTGCCTACTTGCATTGGAATCGTGGTAAAGCTCTGGTGCGGGCTCATAGGCGTCCCTCCGCCTCCATTATTCCGCCTGGCGCCCTTCGCGGTCTGTGCGTTTTCGTCCAGCAGCCGCGAGATTACACTAAAGCTATGCGTAGGCAACCAGCCCTTCTCTCTAGCGGGCTTGTGCTGTTGCTGGGCGCGGTTTCCCTGGCGGCTCAAGATCAACCCGCGGCGGCTGCGCAACCGTGCCAGAACACCCCGGCCTATTCCACGTGCGAGATCGTGTTTGAGCTCAGCGCCCAGGATGCCGCAGCTCATCCCAACCCTTACCTCAGCGTCGAACTGAAAGCGCAATTCCGCTCGCCGCGCCATCGGACGTTCGGGATGACTGCGTTCTGGGATGGCGGCCAGCGCATGGTGATCCGGTTCGCTCCCACCGAGCCCGGCGATTGGGATTATCTCGTTTCGAGCAACATTGCCGCGTGGGAGGGGAAAACCGGAACCTTCACCGCCGCCGCTTCCGAAGCCCCCGGCTTCGTGCGTGCGGCCAACGTGCACCACTGGGCCTACACCGAGCGCAACCTGCCGCACCTATGGATGGGAGCAACCGAAATGGGCTTCGCGTCCATGGACGAGGCCCAATTCCGCGCCGTGGTGGATGCGCGCGCCGCCGAAAAATTCAATCACCTGCGCGGGCTGGTCCTGGGTGACGGGGCGGACTCCGGGTTCACCTCTTCCAACCAGCCCGACCTGGCCCGGTTCCGCCGCCTCGATGAGCGCTTGCGTTACGTGAATCAGAAGGGCATCGCCGCCGACCTGGTCCTGGCCTCCGGGCCGGAACAAGTCACCAAACAATTCAGTTCCTGGGAAGACCGCCGCCGCATGGTGCGTTATCTTGTGGCACGCTACGCAGCGTTCAATGTGACGTGGCAGGTGCTCGAGCATTTCGAGGATTTTCCGGATGGGCGCGCGCTCGCCAAGGAGATCGGTACCGTCGTCAAGGAGACTGACCCCTTCCAACATCCGCGTTCGAGCGGCGCCAGGGTAACCTCCGCGCCCCTCCTCGAAGACAAATGGATGGACTACGCCGCGTATGGAACCGGCGACGATACCGTCGGCGCCATCGAGCACCAGCTCTACCCGGTGCCGTTCGTCAACGTGAACTTCGGGCGCGAGGACAGCGGCGCTGGGAAGTCTGGGGCCGGCGATGTGGACGCGGCCGCGCTGCGCCGCAAGCTCTGGAACGCCACCATGGACGGGCAGTATGTGACCTACTCGAACACCGGTGCCGGCCCGCAGTATGCCAATTCTTCCGGCGCGAAGCAGATGACCGTTTGGTTTAACTTTTTCGCCGTCACCCGCCACTGGGATCTGGAACCGTATTTCGATGTGGATGGCGGCCGCGCCCTGGCGCTAGAAGGTGTCGAGTACGTTGTCTATGTCGAAAAGCCCGGACCGCTCGAGCTCCTGGTGGAGAAACATGAATACGACGTCTTGTGGGTCAATCCTGCCGATGGCGCCGTGACCCGCCAGAAATTCAAGGGCGACCATTTCACCGCCGAACCGCCCGACCGGTCGCATGATTGGGTGCTGCACGTGGTTCGCGAAAGCCGCGTGGAAAGCATGAACAAGTCCTATTACTTCGAGTCGCGTGCTGTTCTGTTGCAGGAACTGGAACAGAATCCCGACAAGGTCCCCTTCGCCATCGATCAGCCGATCGGCGACCTGACGGCCGGCAAGCCCGTCGAATATGCCGCCAAAATCAAGCGCGACACGCGCGCCACCCGCTCCGTAATGTGGCTGTGGACGGGAGAAGTCGCCGCCGATGGGCAGGGATATCGCGTGCTCGGAACCGGCCAGAAGGGAAGTTTCGCAGTCCCGGCAAGTGTGGCCAAGAATTTCCCGGCGGTGATCAATGTGCGCTTGTTCGCGATGAACGCCAACGGAAAGGTGTACGCGCTCGATCGGGCGCTCCAGCTCAACCGGTGAATCCGCTGCTGCTGGCTATCGACACCACCCACGAGTGCGGCAGCATCGCCATCGCGCGCGGCCACGAGATCCTCGAAGAACTCGCGCTCCAGGCGCCCGATGGGTTTGCCCACGTAATCTACGAACATTCGTCGCGGCTGCTCCAGAGGCACGGCCTAGGCCCGTGCGACTTCGACTGTTTCGCGTCGGCTTCCGGTCCCGGTTCGTTCACCGGCGTGCGCGTAGGGTTGGCCTGCGTGAAGGGCCTGGCCGAAGCTTGCGCCAAACCGGCGGTGGCCGTTTCCAACCTCCAGGCGCTGGCGTCGTTCGGATCGCGGCCCGTGCGCGCGGTCGTGCTCGACGCGCGCCGCGGCGAAGTCTACGGCGGCGTCTACGATTCCGCTGGCGTGGCCGTTGCGCAGGAAACGGTAGCAAAGTTGTCCGACTGGCTGGAGACCTTGCCGCCTGAAGTCGAATTTGTGTGCCAGGATTTCCGTCCGGAGCTCGCCGGGACACGCTTCGAAGGAGCGCCCATCGTAACCGCTCCAAGCGCCCTGGCGGCGGCTATCGCCCGGATCGCGTACGCGCGCCTGCTCCGCGGAGAGGGCTCAGATCCAGCGGCGCTCGATGCAAACTACGTCCGCCGCTCCGATGCCGAGCTGTTCGGGAAGGATCGCCCGTGACTCTTCGGCAACGGCTGGAGCACTATTTCGAGTTCAAAGCGCTCGGCGCCAGTTGGCGTACGGAAATCCTGGCCGGTTTCACCACCTTCATGACGATGGCCTACATCGTCTTCGTGAACCCGTCGATTTTGCAAGAGACCGGCATGCCCGTGGCAGCCACCACGGCGGCTACTTGTCTCTCGGCCGCGGCCGGCAGTCTCCTGATGGGAGCATTCGCGCGCTACCCGATCGCGCTCGCGCCAGGCATGGGCCTGAATGCCTATTTCACCTACGTCGTGGTGAAGGGGATGGGGATCCCGTGGCAAGCGGCACTGGGAGCAGTCTTCCTCTCCGGGGTGGCATTTCTGTTCCTGACCCTGATCGGCGCGCGCCAACTAATCCTCGCGGCGATCCCCCACGAGTTGTACGCCGCCGTCGCCGCGGGAGTGGGATTGTTCATCGCTCTGATCGGTTTCCGCAATTCCGGCATCATCGTTCCCAGCGCGACCACCACGGTCACGCTCGGCAACGTGCGCCAACCCGCCACGGCGCTGGCCCTCTTCGGATTGCTGCTGATCACGGTCTTGCTTGCCTGGCGCGTCCGTGCCGCCATGCTGATTGGGATCCTGGCTACCACCGCTTTGGGGCTGGCTACGGGCGTGGCTCAATGGACCCCGCACGCGTATCATCTGAGCGATCTCGCGGCCACCGCCGGAAAACTGAATGTCGGAGCGACGCTGCGCCTGGGATTCGTGGAAATCGTTTTCGTATTCCTGTTCATCGATATGTTCGACAACATCGGCACGCTGGTCGCCGTCGGCAAACGGGCCGGCCTGTTCGATGACGCGCGCCGCATTCCGCGCGTGAACCGCATCCTGCTCTCCGACGCCACGGCTACCGTTATTGGTTCGCTCACCGGAACTTCCACCGTGGTCAGTTATATCGAAAGCGCCGCAGGCGTGGCCGCAGGCGGGCGCACCGGCATTACCGCTGTGGTTACCGGCTTGCTGTTTATCGCGGCGCTATTCGTCGCGCCGGCTGTGGGCGCCATCCCCAATGCGGCAACCGCGCCGGCTCTGATCATAGTCGGCAGCCTCATGATGGCCGTAGTCACGGAAATCGATTGGCACAATCCGGAAGCCGCCATCCCGGCATTTCTCACCATGCTGACCATTCCCTTGAGTTTCAGCATCGCCAACGGGCTGGCCTTCGGATTCATCGCCTTCACCCTGCTCAAGATTTTCCGCGGCAAGTTCCGCGAGGTGAATTGGCTGGTGTATGTGCTGGCCGCTCTGTTTTTGGTGCGCTTCGTCTACATCGCGCAGGGCTGAGCGCTTCCGGCAGCCCATCCCCATGCGATCCTGAAGTCATGGCCGACCGGGCCCTGCGCGTGGCCGAAAACGTCGAGGGATCCTTCTTCGTCGATTCGAGCTGCATCGATTGCGACACCTGCCGCCAGCTTGCGCCTGCCACTTTCCGCGATGCGGGTGACTACTCCTGTGTGCACACGCAGCCGCGCAATCCCGGCGAAGAACGCGCAGCTCTGCGTGCCCTGATCGCGTGCCCCACCGGCTCCATCGGCACCGCGGACAAATCCAGGATGTCCGAAGCCCTGAACGATTTTCCCCTGGAACTCGCGCCGGGCGTCTTCTACAGCGGCTTCAACTCGCGCAAGTCGTTTGGCGGTAACAGCTATTTCGTCGAACATCCGGATGGCAACTGGCTGATCGATTCTCCGCGTTTCGTCGAGCACCTGGTGCGCCGGTTCGAGCAGCGAGGCGGCATCCGATACATCTTCCTGACTCATCGCGATGATGTGGCGGACGCCGATAAATGGGCCGAGCGGTTTGGAGCAACCCGTTTCATTCATCGTCTGGAACTAGCGTCCCAGCCCGATGCCGAGTGCGTTCTTGAAGGCCGCGACCCCATTGCGCTCGCGCCGGAGTTCCTAGCCATCCCCACTCCTGGACATACCCGCGGCCATTGTGTGCTGCTCTATCGCAACGAATTTCTGTTTTCCGGCGACCACCTCTGGTGGAGCCGTGTGCGCAAACGGCTCACCGCTTCGCGTGATGTCTGCTGGTATTCCTGGAAGGAACAGGTCGAATCCGTGGCCAGGCTGGAAAAGTGCTCGTTTACATGGGTGCTCCCCGGACACGGTGAACGGGCAAACTTCTCTTACGACGAAATGCGCCGCCAGATGACGCAGCTCATTCGCGCCGTCGCCTGAGCTTGGCTCAAGTTTTTCACCGCAGGGCCGCAGAGAAGGCAAACAGGTGGTTCTCTGCTGCCTCTGCGCCCGCAGTGTTTTTGGTCAGCCCCAAGAAGCAAAGAGTTTTAGCAGGCTGCTGAAAACGCCCAAAACCGCTTGCTAACGCGCGCATCTCGGAAACGCGGGAAGCCGCGACCGCTAGGGAGCGGAGGTTGGGGGCTTTTTTCAGGAGCCTGCTAGAGCGCCGAGCAGGCCGCGGACGCAGAGGAAAACGGTTCTCGCCTTCCTCGGCGTCTCGGCGGTCTTTCATTGTGCCGGTGTGAGGCAGAGCCTCCCCTAATATTCGGTTTTGTCCGTTTGCTTCCTCCACTCCTCAAACGGCCGCCTGGCCTCGTCGTCCGCTACCTGAAACATGGGAATGCTGCGATCGGAAGGCGCCACCGCGATTTGCCGGTAGATGAACGAATCGTCGAAACCTGCCGCGCCGGCATCGCTTTGTGTGGCGGCGAAGTACACTCGATCCGTCCGCGCCCAGAACAGCGCCCCCAGGCACATGGGGCAGGGCTCGCAAGAAGTGTAAACCTCGCATCCGGTAAGCCGGAAGTCTCCGAGCACGCGGCAAGCCTCGCGGATCGCTACGATTTCAGCGTGGGCGGTCGGGTCGTGCGTGAGCGTGACCTGGTTGGTTCCGGTGGCAATGACGGCGCCATCTTTTACCACCAGCGCGCCAAACGGTCCGCCGCCGTGGTGCACATTTTCAACAGCCAGTTCGATGACCTGCTTGATGAGCGATGATTTCATGCGGCTAATAGATAGCCTACATGAGATGGGTAATAGTACGAGCTAGTCCGCGCAGCAGTTCCTGTGACTACGGCGCCACCAGGCCGGCCCGGATCGCGTATCGAACCATGCTGGCGGTCTCGTGGACGCCCAGTTTTTCGAGAATCCGGCTGCGGTGCGAATCGGCAGTCTTGTAGCTGATGCCTAATCGCGCGGCTGCTTCTTTGGTGGACTTTCCTTCGGCAATGAGAACCAGCACCTGGCGCTCCCGCTCGGTGAGGGAAAATACAATGCGGACGGCCTCTTCGTCCGGTGTTACCATGGCCGTCTTGCGGTGCGTGACGTCCACCGCCGAGCCGATGAATCCACAAAACTTGCCGTCTTCAAAATTCGGCACACCGGTGTTTTCCACCCACCGGTATTCGCCGTCGGAGCGTTGCAACCGGTATTCGATCCGGAATGCTTGGCGCGCGCTGAACGACTTCAAATACGTCTCCAGGCAGAGATCGCGGTCGTCCGGGTGTAGCCCGTCCGCCCATCCATTCCCGCACTCTTCCTGCAGGTTCCGGCCGCGGAATTCCAGCCAAGCGGCGTTGAAAAAGGTGCAAAGCGCTTCCGGTCCTGCGGTCCAGATCATCACCGGTGCTGCATCCGCCATGCGGTGAAATCTTTCCTCCGCGCTGCCGTGACTGGCAACCTTGTGGCGCTGCAGTTCGTCTTCAAGCTGGGTGACTCGTTCCCGCAGGGCCCTCAGTTCTTCGGCGCTCTCATCAGGGGCCATTTTGGTTTCAGTCATCATTTGAAACACGATGATAGGTGAGGCTGTATAACCGGTACAGTACCAATTTAGTTATTGTTACCATTAGACAACGGCATTTGCTACGGGGTAAACGCCTGATATCATTTGGAACCAAGCTTTAAAATAAAGGAAATACATAGTGGAAGCTACGCTGATGGGAAGCTCGACAACGCCCGATTCGGACGACGATCTGCTTCGTCGGATGCGTTTGGGTGAGGAGCAGGCGTTTGTAGTACTATATCGTCGCCTCCAGGGCCCCATCTACCGTTTTGCGCTGCAAATGACCGGCATGACGGCCGTGGCCGAGGATGTCACGCAAGAAGTTTTTCTGGCCCTGATCCGCAATAATTGCGGCTACGATGGCTCCCGCGGCGCGCTTTCGGCTTACCTGTTCGGCATCGCGCGCAAGCTCGTGCTACGGCACCTCGAGCGGAACCGGATGACGGCGGCCGAGAGTTTTGAAGGAGAACCTGGAAAACGGCGCAATTTCACGGCTGGCGCCGACCTGATGACCGAGTTGCTCCATGACGAAACTATGAATGAGCTTCGGCGCGCTGTGGTTTCGTTGCCGAAACGTTACCGGGAAGTGGTCGTTCTTTGCGACCTCGAGGAGTTGGATTATACGCAAGCCGCGAAATTGCTCAGTTGTCCCATTGGCACGATTCGCTCGCGCTTGCACCGCGCCCGCGGGCTTTTGCTGGAAAAAATGCAGCCGCGACGCGGTCCTGTGAAGGAGGCGGGCGCGTGGAAGCCCCTAAGGAGCCTGATATGACCTGCCACGAGTTCTGGGAGCGCATGCCTGAGTTGGAATCCGAAGGACAGCCGTTCGAGCATGCGCTCGCATGTCCGGGTTGCGCCGCGCTGCTCGAGCAGCATCAAGCGGTGGAGATGGGACTGCGAAAGGCAGCTGCCGAGAGCAGTAGTGCCGGCGCACCGGCTTGGCTGGAAGAGCGGCTGGTGGATGCATTTCGAGCGAATCGGACAACGCCCGTCGCGACTCTTCCCACTCGCCGTTGGCTTCGAAGGGTTGCGCCCGTTGCAGTTGCAGCTGCGGCCGCAGTTGTAGTCGCGGCGGTCTTGTTGGTCTGGCGGCCGCTCGCCCCGGTTGCGCCCAGCGTCGGGCCGGAGACGTCTGCGTCCGCCGAGTTGGATTCCGATTTCATCCCGCTTCCCTATGCGGGAGAATCCGGGCCGGCCGAGGATGCGGATTTGATCCGGGTCGAAATGTCTCGCTCGGCGTTGATCGCCATGGGTGTGCCAGTGGTTGATGGCGATGGCTCGGAGCCGGTGGAGGCTGAGGTGGTGCTCGGAATGGGTGGTGCCCCGCAAGCTGTTCGAGTGTTACAGTGAGAGTTGAACTATGGCGCGCAAGCTGCTGAATGTAGGAATTCTAGTGGCTTTCACCGCGGCGTTGTCCGCGGTCTACGCCCAACCCGGCGGTGTCCGGCTCTTGGGTACTCAGGCAGGGCGGCCGGGCAAGGTCGTGAAGGGCGCGCCCTATTCCGCGGACGTCACCAATGAAACCACGCGCACGCTGGCTGATGGCAATACGATCCGCCAAGTCAGTTCCGGCCGTGTGTATCGCGATAGCGAGGGCCGCACGCGGCAAGAGCCGGCGTTACAGGCTTTGGGCTCAGGAGCGCTGGGCGCGAAGGTGCCGCAACTGGCCTTCATTTACGATCCGGTAGCCAGCGTGAGCTACGCGCTCAACTTGAGGAATCGCACCGCTACCAGAACCGTCTGGCCGGCGCCCGCGGCTCGTTCGGCGAACCTGCCCAATGCCTTACCGCGCCGTGAGCAAGCCAACGCCAGAAGGGAATCCTTAGGAACTCAAGTCCTGGCCGGCTTGGTGGCCGAGGTGACGCGCAATACGCTCACCATCCCGGCGGGTCAGATCGGCAATGCGCAACCGCTCTCGGTGGTCACCGAGCGGTGGTACTCCCCGGACCTCCAGGT
The DNA here is from genome assembly GCA_035516375.1 of Bryobacteraceae bacterium. GTDB lineage: Bacteria > Acidobacteriota > Terriglobia > Bryobacterales > Bryobacteraceae > PSRJ01. The sequence goes on along the minus strand of DATJAK010000208.1, from coordinate 49,210 downwards.
GGTGCTGTACTCCAAACGCACCGATCCGCGCGAAGGCGAGACGGTCTTCCAACTCACGAACATCAACCGCAGCGAACCGCCTGCGGGTTTATTTACGGTGCCGGCCGACTTTCCGATGTCCGATGTTGCGGCCGGCCCGCGGCGCCGCCCGTAGCGCAGGGCTGGCCTCGCTGCTTCAACGCACACCCAGATAGATATCGTGCAGGCGCAGCAAACCTAGCGCGCGCCCTCCATCGCCCACCACCGGCAGCACCGAAATCTGCGAAGGCCGCCGCTCCATTCTTTCGAGCGCATCGGCCAACGTGGCATCCGGGCCGATCGAGACTGGAGTGGGCGTCATGACTTCTTCGGCAAGCAGGCTGCGGATGTCGTCATGTTCGCGCAGGGCGCGCCGCAGGTCGCCATCCGTAATCAGACCCGCCAGCGTTCCGGACGAGCCGACCACGCAGGCCGCTCCCAACGGCCGGTCGGTCATGGCGAGGATGACTTCCTTGAGCGAAGCCTGCGGACTCACGATCGCAATCTCTTCGCAGCGATGCATCACCTGGCGCACCGAGAGCCGCAAATTCCGGCCGAGCTGGCCGCCCGGATGAAAGCGGCCAAACTCTTCGGCGGTGAAGTTGCGCGCGCACATCAAGGCGATTGAGAGGGCGTGGCCGAGCGCCAAAGCGGCGACTGCGCTGGCAGTGGGCGCCAGGTTGTGCGGATCTGCTTCGCGCTCCACCGATGCATCCAGCACCACATCTACCCGAGTCCCTAACGGCGTGTTCGCCCCGCCCAAGATGCCAATCAAGGGCGAGTGAAATTCGCGCAGCATCGGAACCAGCGCCAGTAGCTCCGCCGAGCTGCCGTGGCGGGAAATCAGAATCGTGGGATCGCCAGGCGTGTAGATGCCCAGGTCGCCATGCGCAGCCTCGGCCGGGTGCAGGTACACGGCGGCTGTGCCGGTGCTGCACAAAGTCGCCGCCAGCATGCGCGCCACGTGGCCTGATTTTCCGATGCCGGTGACCATCACTTTTCCCGAGTGCGCGAGAATCAGCCCGACCGCGCGAACCAGCCCGCCATCCAGCCGTGAAGGGAGAGCGGCCAGCGAGGCCGATTCGATCTCGATGGCTGTGCGCGCGGCCGCAAGCCACTGCTGCTGAAGCGCGGATAACATCGGAACTTTCATAATCGCACGATACAATGATGGTTTATGAACAAACCAACCCGGCGCTGGCTGGCGCTGGGGCTGCTGGTTGCCGCACCGCTGGGCGCGGAAATCCGGTCGCTGACCATCCTCCACACCAACGATCTGCACGCGCGCCTGACTCCGCTGGACAACCACCAGGGCGGCTTCGCGTATGTGGCGGCGGCGATCCAGCGCGAGCGCGCCCATTGCACCGATTGCATCCTGCTCAACGCCGGCGACCTGGTGCAAGGCACGCCGGTTTCGACCATCTTTCAAGGCGTTCCGGTGTTCGAGATCGCCAATCTGTTCCACTTCGACGCTGCCACTTTGGGCAATCATGAATTCGACTATGGCTGGCCGCAGGTCCGCAAGTTTATGCAGATGGCGAACTATCCGGTGGTTTCGGCCAACCTGGTGGGCGCCGATGGCCGGCTCTTCACCGCGCAGCCGTACGTGATTCTGAAGGTGAACGGCCTGCGCGTAGCAGTAATTGGCGCGTTGACCGATGACCTGGTGAATCTCACCACGCCGCAGGCGATGGGAGAGTGGCACGCGGCACTCGTGTTCGATGCCGTCCGCAAATATGCAGCCGAGGTGCGCCATCGAAGCGATGTGATCGTGCTTCTGGCGCACATCACGGGGGAAGAGGAAACGCACTTTCTCAATGACGCGCCCGAGATCCCGATCGTGGTCAGCGGGCACATTCATAGCGGATTGAAAAACGCCAAGACGCGTGACGGCCGGGTCCTGGTGCGCGTGAGAGGCTACGGCGAGGAAATCGGGCGGCTCGAACTTCAGGTCGACACCGAAAAGAAGGCGCCGGTAAGCTGGACTTGGAAGCGGATTCCTGTAGATGCGAATGCGCTCGAGCCAGTGGCGGAGGTGGCCGCGCAAGTCGAGCGCTGGGAGGGCGAGGTCAGGCAGCGCGTGGATCAGCCGCTGGCGGTGGCCGCGCATAGTTTCACCAAAGCCCAGGTTCGCGATCTCATGGAGCGGGCGATACGTGAGGAGACCGGCGCGGATTTCGCGTTCGTCAATCCGGGCAGCGTGCGGGATACGTTGCCGGAAGGGCAATTACTGGTACGCCATATCTGGAACGTCATGCCTTTCGACAACCGGATCGTGTTTGGAAAATTCAAAGGGCGCGATCTGCCGCCGGTCGTCGTAGGCGAGCGCCAGGTGGACGCCGGGCGCGAGTACACACTGGCCGTCAGCGATTTCACGGCGGCCAATCAAGGCGCTCCGGAGGAATTGCGGAGTAAAGGCCTGGTGTTCCCCGGCGACGGCGGACTATTCCGGGATCTTTTGGTAGATTGGTTTCGCAAGAAAAAAGTAATCGAGTGACGTGCCGGCTGCCGGCTAATGGATGCCAAAGCCGTGCGTTGGGGGTGAGAAATGGCATTTTGTACGAATTGTGGCGCGAACGTAGCGGGTGCTTTCTGTAACAACTGTGGGACACCGGTGGCGGGCGGGGCAGCGAACCGGACGCCTTCGGCGGGAGCGGCTCCGCCGAGCCCCGTAGCGGCGGGGATGCCGCCCGCGGCCGCGCCGCGTAAAACCAGCCCGATTGTCTGGATTCTGGTCGTGGTGTTGGGACTGTTTGTGCTGGCGGGGATCGGCACGCTGGCGGCCGGTTACTTTGTGGTGCACAAAGTGCGGCAGGCGGGCTTCGATCCCGACCTGATGCGGCGGCATCCCGGCCTTGCGGTCAGCAAGATGATCGCCACGTTCGCGCCGAATGCCGAGGTCGTGAGCACGGACGAGGGAGCGGGCACCATCACCATACGCGACAAGACAACCGGCAAAGTCGTGACCATGTCATTCGATGACGCCAAGAAAGGCAAATTCTCGTTCCAGGCGGATGACGGCAATCAGAAGGCCAGCATCGAAGTGGGCGGGGGCGATGCCAAGGTTCCCAGTGACATCCCCGTCTACCCGGGCGCCAAGGTGGAAGGAAATTTCACCGTGACCGGAAACGACGCGAAAGGCGAAGGAACCGCGTCGCAATTCCAGTTCACGACTTCCGACGCTCCGGCCAAGGTTCTGGCGTTTTACCACGAAAAGCTGGAGGGCTCCGGCATGAAGATGGCGCTCAACACCACAACGCCCGATGGAGGCATGCTCATGGCGGAAGACGATGCCCAGGGACGGGCCATCACCGTGATCATCGGAAAGAACGGTGAGCAAACGAGTATCAGCGTGACGACGCGCGCGAAAAAGTAGCGCTCTTAGCCGTGGCCGAGATACATCAACCACCCCAGACCGAATAGCGCCACCACGAAACAAACGAACACGTAGATGCCGTAGTGCAGACGGTCGCGGTCGTTCTGCTTCGTGACCACACCCATCACCACCGAAGTGAACAGCGAAAACAGCAGCGCGGCCTCAAAATGGGAGAGGTTCATTTTGGGCATCAGTCTTTCCTCCCGGCCGCGATTTCGAAGACATCCACCATCGCCAGCAGGTTGAGAAGCCCGGCGGTAACCAGGAACTTGGTTCCGTAGTCGTGGACGGCGCCGGCCATGTCGGGTTGGTTATAGCCCAGCCACACACTCAACAAGTAGAGAAGGCCGGAACAGAGATCGCCCACGAAGCCGCCCGTGTTGATGAGCGTGGTGAGGAGATCGCCGCTTTGCGGATGAAACATGGCGCCGCGCATCATCAGGCCGCACAGAAACATTCCGGTGACGGCCAGCAGGAGCAGCACGCCGCGCCCGGTCTTCTTGAGCAGCAGGTGGCCGGCCCCCGGGATGAGCCATCCCAACGCCACCGCGGGTCCCCAGGCGCCTATGGGCGGCATCGGCTGCTTGGGTTCTTTCTCTTTCGTATCCTTCGCCATACGTGCTTCTTTTTGAGTGTAGCAGTTGGGGCAGGGCGTGGGCCGTTTTGGCGAAACGGGCAAAACGCCCAAAAAACACGCCATAAGCCCTTTGTTTCAGTCAAGAATATGGGCATTTTGCCCTGTTTTCCTGGTGAGCCTCAACATTTGGACAGCCTGATATACTCGGACCGATCGTAACGAAAGGGCACAGCACCAAGACAAGATAAAAAGACACGCGGAATACACGAAAGGGGACGGTTTCGATGGCGAACACAATAGAAGCGATTCCTGAGAATGCGAGATGGGGGATTGCAACGAAAGCATTGACCGGCGCATTTATTGCAATTTCCAACGCCTTAAAGCAGGCGGCCGGGCAGAAGGGATTTGAGGCGTTCAACGGGCCGCTCTGGTATCAAGCGGGGAAGGGAGCCAAGGAATTTGCCGATTCCTTCGGATTAGCGGGTGAGACCGCCGGCGATATCGAAGGGGTTATGCACGTCATGGCGAAAGCGGCGATGGGGCCGGAGTTTCAGTTCGAAATTGTGGAATCCACCAAAGACAGATGCGTGGGCAAGACGACGGAGTGTCCTTGGCACAAGCGGTGGAAGGAGCAAGGCCTCGACATGGATACCTGCGGCGCGGGGCATCAAGCGTGGGGTGCTGGAGCTACCGAAAGTCTTAACCAGAATTTCACTTTCACACTTACCAAGAATATGGTCCGTGGCGATTCGCATTGCGAGTGGGTAGTCGAGCGGAAGAAGTAACGGCACACCAGGCGACGATTACGCAAGCAGGTTTAAGGGCGACTTTTCGGGTCGCCCTTTCCGCTTTCCAACGCCGGTCCCGCTTGTCGCTGTGCCGCGGCCCAGTGCGGCCCACTGATCGAGCCAAGCCAAGAAATGCCGCGTCAGCCCCGATTATTCAATAAAACAGTCCGACGTTCACATAAGTAGGCAATGACGTTAAACGCCGCGACCCAGACAATGAAATCAGAAGATAGGGGGAGCGGCAAGCATGGTCGAAATACGCTATCGAGACCGGCTCGGCAACAATCTGTTCCAATACTGCATGGGCCGGATGCTCGCCGAAGGACTCGGCTTCGCTCTTCGTGCCGACCCGATCTCCGGTTTTCCCAACACACGCACCAGCGTCGAAGGCGCACGTTACGAAGCACCGGAGCAGGTGCTGAGCGGGAACCGTATCGATCTGGCCGGTCTTCTGGCCGACCGCTCGCCGCGGCGCGTCACCTTGCACGGCTGGTTTCAGCGCAGCGAGTATTACCGCCCGGATCGCGAGCGCATCCGGCACTGGCTGGCTTTCGATCCATCGATCGTGTCCGGTCCGAGAGCACCGGTGGCGGTCCACGTGAGGCGTACGGATGTCATCCGGTTCGATTCGGCGCTGCCATTTTCTTACTATGAGGAAGCTCTGACGCAGGCGGCGCAGGGCGCAGGCGACGTCTGGATCACTACAGACGACCCGCATGATCCGTTTTTCAAACGATTCGCGGCGTGGCGGCCGAAGTTTCATAGCGGGACGGCGATCGAACAGCTGGCCTTTCTCTCAAAAGCCGCGCGGCTGGTCATGTCCGCGAGCACGTTCAGTTGGTGGGCTGCGTTCTTAGGCGAGCCGGAGCTGGTCATCTGTCCCCAGCCTTCCATCGGCGTCTGGGATGGAGGGGGAGACATCAGTTTGATCGAGCCGGAACATTTCCGCTGCATCCGTATTACGGACCGTTATCGAGCGAACCTGGCCGAAGCTCTGCACCGAAAACAGCGCGGGCTGCGGTGGCGAGTGGTGACGGAACTGAACCGGCGGCTGAAGTTATCGTTGCCCGAGCCATGAGCGGCGGGTCGGTGATCGGCTACAAGGTGGTGCTAGCGGCCGACGAGGATGAAGGCGCCCCAATATTGCGGGAGGTCTTTACCGTAGCGGGCTCTGACGCGGTTTCGCATTTCGAGTTGCGCCGCGCGCAGCGCTTCGTGCTTTTCCTGGCCCGCCAGCCACTTCGCGTAGAACAGCGCCATCAACTCCTGCGTTTCCTTGTCAGGCACAGACCACATGCTCATGAGCACGGCTTCGGCGCCGGCGACTTCGAGCGCGCGGCGCAAACCGAAGACTCCCTCGCCGGCGGTCTCTTCACCGAGGCCAGTCTCGCACGCGCTGAGCACGACCAGTTCCGTGCCGTGCAAGTTTAGCGTAGAGGCTTCGTAAGCGGTCAGAACTCCATCGTCGAGATCGGGGGGCGTGGGTTGGCCGGAGAGGCGCCGATTGGCTCCAGCAAAGAAAAGGCCGGAGCGCAGCATAGGGTCTTCGAGGGCTGAAGACCGATCGCGGCCATGGCTCTGCTCCTTTCTCTCCTGGTCGGACTCGAAGAAGCCATGGGTAGCCAGATGCAGGACGCGCGGAGCTTTGACGCGCAGCACAGTTTCTTTCAGCGCGGTCTGCCCGATGAAGGCTTGAACATTCCAATGCTGTTTTTCCAGCAGCGAGGAGATGGACTGCACTTCGGCTTGCGTGCCGGGCAAAGGTGGTAATGTTCCGCCACCGAAATCGCGCGAGAGCACGCCGCTGGTCTCCGCCGGGGGAGCAAGCTGGGCGATTTGGGTGGTGTGCACGGAGCGCAGAGCGGCGCGCTGCTGCGCTGCATCGAGATCGAACGCCGGATTTCCGATGATCACGGCGGAATTGGCGGAAGGCTTGCGCGGATCGCGCAGAATGTCTTTCGTGCTGGAGACGATGCGCAAATCATACTTCTCCATGAGGAGGCGGCCGTCGGTAGCAGGCACATCTCCGAGGGCTACTTGATTGAGCGCGCCATCGGGAGAGAGATAGATACGCTTGACGCCCCGGAGAACAGGTTCGAGCGGCTTCCAGAAAGCGTCGTAGAAACTGATCTTGGGCGCCGCGCCGGTTTCTTCTGCGTCGACGGCTAGGGCCACGCCGCGGACCTTGCCGTTTTCGCCTAGGCCGACCCGCAAACGGTAATCGCGCAAGGGATCGGCTTCGAGGTCCTGGGCATCACCCAAGTAGACAAGGGCCGGCGTGTCCTTTTCTTGCGCCGTGACGGCCAGGGCAATGTATTTATAGGTGCGCGTCCATTGCTTCCCATCGTGAAAGCGGAAGCGGACCAATTCCACGGCGGCTTCGCCGCGCTGGAGTTTCCGCTGCACATCGCGCCACGTTCGATGGGCAAGGCTCTTCTGGGCAGTGAGCGAAGAAACCCGCCGGGCGAGCTGCTGCTCCAGATCGTTGGCCTCATCATCCATTTTCTTGCGCAACTCCTTCCAGCCCGAGGGGCGCGCGCTGACTAAACGGGCGGATTCACTTTTCTTTTCTGCGAGCTGATCGAAGAGTTGGACGGCCTCTGCATCGCCACCGGCGGCGACCTGAGCGCGAAGGGATGCGACGCTTGAACCAACCAGGCCTTTTTCCCACAGCAGCAAGTCGTACATCTTGCCTGCAAGAGCGGGATTCTTCTCCGCCTGCGTCAGACAGATACTCAAGTAGGCATCGAAGTAACTCCGGTCAGTGTTCAGGAACTGGAGACGATCCTTCTCGCTCATGTAGGTAAAGCTGTCCTCGAATTGCCGGAACAGATTTTGAAGCACGGGCGTGAAAAAGGCCTCGGCCTGGCCGTAGTTGCCCTGCTCGTAGTACAGCTCAGCGAGATTGCCTAAGTCCACGGCCACGGCGGGGTGATCCGGGCCGAAAGCGTTCTCCTCGATCGCCAGACTACGTTTATAAAGCGATTCGGCCTCGGCATACTTGCCCTGGAGTTGATCGAGCCCGCCGAGGTTGTTCAGGCTTAAGGCCACCCTCGGATGATCCGAACCGAAAATCTTCTCGCCGAGGGCCAGGCTGCGTTTGTAGAGGGGCTCGGCCTCGGCGTACCTGCCCTGGTCCTTATACAGGAACGCAAGGTCGTTCAGACTCGTGGCCACCTCGGGGTGTTCCGGACCGAGCGCCTTCTCGCGGAGAGCCAGCGCCCGTTGGTACAGGGGTTCGGCCTCCGCAAACCTGCCTTGATGTTCGTAGAGCCCCGCGAGGCCGTTCAAACTCTGCGCCACATCCGGGTGATCCGGGCCGAGAACTTTCTCGCGGATGGCCAGGCTGCGTTTGAAGAGCGGTTCAGCCTCAGCATATCTGCCCTGCACCGCGTACAGCCCCGCGAGGTTGTTCAGGTCCGTGGAGACGCTGGCGTGGTCTGTGCCCAGTTCCTTTTCGTCGATCGCCAGAGCGCGCTTATAGAGCGGCTCGGCTTCCGCGAATTTGCCCCGCTCACCGGCGAGCTCGGCAAGGTTGCTTAGACCCGTGGCCGCACATGGGTGGTTGGGTCCCCGCGCTTTGATGCAGATGTCCAGGCTGCGTTTGAAGAGCGGCTCGGCTGCGGCGTATTTGCCTTGCCATTTGTAAAGCGAAGCAAGATTGTTCAGAGCGTTGGCCACGGCGGGATGATCCGGGCCCAGCGCCTTTTCCAGGATCGCCAGGCTGCGTTTATAAAGCGGCTCGGCCTCGAGAAACTGCCCTTGAATGAAATACAGAAGAGCGAGGTTGTGCAACACCACAGCCAGGCTGGGATGATCCGGTCCCAGCGCTTTCTCCTTAATGGCTATGCTGCGCTGGAAGAGAGGCTCAGCCTCGGAATACTTGCCTTCATCCTGGTACAGACTAGCGAGGTTGTTTAAGGTGATGCTCACGTCGGGGTGAAGCGGACCCTGTGCTTTTTCGCGGATTGCCAGGCTGCGTTTGTAGAGTGGTTCAGCGGCGGCGAATTTGCCTTGCTCTCGATACAGATCCGCTAAATTGCCCAATGCCGTGGCGACGCCGGGGTGGCCGGGACCGAGAACTTTCTCGCGGATGGCCAGGCTGCGTTGGTAGAGGGCTTCGGCCTGGCTATACTTGGCCTGCTCATTGTAAAGAATGGCGAGGTTGTTCAGGTCCGTGGCCAGGCTCAGATCGTCTGGTCCGCGGGCTTTTTCCTGAATGGCTATGCTGCGCTTGTAGAGAGGCTCAGCCTCGGCATATCTGCCCTGCTGCCTGTATAGCTCGGCCAGGTTGTTCAGACTGGCGCCCACATCGGGATGATCGGGGCTGAGAGTTTTTTCTTCGATGTCGAGGCTGCGTTTGAAGAGCGGCTCGGCTGCGGCGTACATTCCTTGTTCGGTGTAGATCAGGCCGAGCAGATTCAAAGAATCGCTCGTGTCTTGGTGGCCGGGACCAAAGGTCTTTTCGGCCACGTCCAGCGCTTGTTGAGCGACGGGAATGCCCTCCGCATAGCTGCCCTCGTGGTAGAGCGCGGTGGCTTGATCCATGAGTTGCTTCCAGCGTGCCTCCTGAGCGGCCAGAGGGAGCGCAAGCACGAAGGTGAGAAGGAAAAAGAAACTGCTTGCGAGCAGCACGCGAGGAGAGAGGCGTGAGCCCCGGCGCGGGCATGCCAGACTGGCCGGGACATCGTTGAATGCCATTCCGCTACGGTCGAGCTCTGACAGCATCGATGGCATGGCCCTCTTGCTCAGTTCAGTTTAGCAGCGCGGTCCGGCACACGAGACCTTTCTGCTGAACTTCTTCGGCCTATGTAGGGCCTGGCCCCGCACCGCGCGGCTTTTGGAATATACTTCGGGAAGTGTTCAAGCACCTGCATTTGTTTCCGTGGCTGTTGTGTGTTGCGTCGTTTGCCCAATCGAGCGGAACCATCGCAGGTACCGTGTTCGACCTCTCGGGCGATCCCGTGGCCGGTGCCCCCATCCAGGTCACCAACATGAGCACCAGCGTGGTTTCCAAGACGTCCAGCTCGAAGTCCGGCGTGTATACGCTTGCGCAGTTGCCGCCGGGCATATATAGACTTTCGGTGGCCGCGCTCGGCTTCGATGCGTACGTCCAGCCGCACGTAACCGTTGCCGCGGCGCAGACTCTGCGATTCGATATCCACCTGTCGGACTACCAACTGGGAACCTTAGGAGACGGCCGGGAATTCCGGGTCCAGCTGACCAGCCCTCACGCGACACCTTCCGGGCCGGCGCCGCGCACCGCGGATGGCAAGCCCGATCTCTCGGGCGTCTGGTATGCGCAGAGAACGGTCGATCCCGGCACGCCCGTTCCGCTGCCTTGGGCCGACGCGCTTCAGAAGGAGCGCGCCGCGAACAACTCGAAAGATGCACCGGGAGCGCGCTGCTTGACCCGCGGTATTACCGCGGCCGGAGCCCTATTCCCATTTAAGCTGGTCGAAACCCCTGCGCTGCTGGTGATGATTTTTGAGGATGACATTCCCAGCCATCGCCAGGTATTTCTCGATGGGCGCGGCCATCCCAAGGATCCGAACCCTTCGTGGATGGGCCATTCGATCGGCCATTGGGAGCACGGCACGCTGGTAGTGGACACAGTAGGCTTCAACGATCGCTCGTGGCTCGACCCGCAAGGCCATCCGCACACCGAAATGATGCGGGTCACGGAGCGCTTTCGCCGGCCGGATTTCGGGCATCTCGAAATCGAATTTACGATCGAGGATCCGGGCGCTTACACGAAGCCGTGGGTCATTAAAAAGGTCGCCGATATCGACCCCAACGATGAGGTCGGAGAGTATGTCTGCGAGAACAATCACGATGTGGAACATATGGTGGGGAAGTAGGGAGGCGATGCCGCTATGAAGTACTGGATGATCTCGGGAATCTTTCTAATGTGTTTGCCCATCTCGGCGCAGTGGGTCAATTACCCGACTCCCGGAGTCCCCCGCCTGCCGGATGGGAAAGTGAATCTCGCCGCGCCCGCTCCCAAGACGCCGGACGGCAAGCCCGATCTCTCCGGCACCTGGCAGCCGAAGTTCGGCTACACAGGAAATATCGCGAAGGATCTCAAGCCCGGCGAAGTTCCCTTTAAGCCGTGGGCGGAAGCGCTATACACGCACCGCGTGGAGACGATCAGCAAAGATGACCCGCAGGCGCGCTGCGTGCTCTCCGGCGTGCCGCGCGAAAACGTGGTGCCGTATCCCTTCAAAATCTACAACACTCCGAACGGCGTGATGGTGATTCTCTACGAGGCGTTGCACAGCTACCGGCAGATTTTCATGGATGGCCGCAAACTCCCGAAGGACCCGAATCCGGCCTGGATGGGCTATTCGATCGGCCACTGGGACGGCGACACGCTGGTGGTGGAATCGTCGGGATTCGTGGAGAACAACTGGCTCGACAATAACGGCCATCCGGGAACCGAGTCGATGCGTTTGACCGAGCGGTTCCACCGCCGCGACTTCGGACACATCGACCTGGCAATGACCATCGACGACGCGAAGGCGTATACGAAGCCGTGGACGGTCAACCTCGGGTTCGATTACGCGGATACCGAGCTCATCGAGTACGTCTGCGATGAGAATGAAAAGGATGTTAGGCACCTGGTAGGGAAATAGGCGCCGACACTCCCGCGGTCGGCCGGCGAAAGAACCCGGAATGGCTGCCTTTCTGCGCATGAGAACCTCCAGCAAGAGGGGACCGTTGCGGTAGCTGGCAAAAAGTGCCGGCGGCTGAAAAAGCCCTAGAACCGCTTGCTAACGCGCGCGGAAATGCGGCATCGAGTTCACAGGCAGTTACTGAGCGGAGGTTTGTGGGCTTCTCAGCAGCCTGCTAGGACCACCAAACGATGCGTAGGTCGGCTCACATGAATTCCGTTCAGCAACATTGGATTTCGCAACCGTACTAACGACGGCGCGGGCAATCGATTTAGATTCGCGTAAGACGGACGCCTTCGGAATCGCCACGGTATAATCGCCTATATCTCGGTAGGTAAGTGCCATAAGTCCCGGATCCGGTATGTCTGACGCCGGGGAGTCTCTCATTTGCTACGCGGCCAATGCTGCGTCTGGCAGAGGCGGGCAGGGAGAGTTCCTTCGGCAGATGGTCTATGCGGTCGATCAATTCCCGCACGGGCGGATTCTCAGCCGCGGCGCGAAAGCGCAGCGGGCGGAGTGCGTCGACATCCCCTACGCGGGTTGGCGGAAGCTGGCATTCCGCACGATCAGCCGGCTCCGCGTCTTACGCCGCCGGGGGGATCTGCTCACTCTTATCAGCGATGAGGATTTCGATTCTCAGCTCATTCGCCATTCCGAGGGCGTCATTTTATTGGACGGCGTCATGGGCCAATGCAGCAAGACTTTTGAGCACTTGAGCAGGAAACAAACTGCGTTGGTGCTGACGGCCTTGAATTGCCATATCGATGATGTCGCCGAGGTGCTCGCGGATGAGTTCGCGCGGTTAGGGATTCCGGGCCACTCTTACATTCATCCGCAAATGCGCCAGCGCGTTCGGCGGGAAATCGAGCGGGCGTCGCGAATCCGGGTGATTTCCGAGTATGCCAAGCGGTCGTTCGTCAAACGCGGAATTGAGCCGGAGCGCGTCGAGGTGATCTTGCCGGCGGTGGATCTGGACCATTTCCACCCGGCCCCTCAGCGCGACCACATTTTTCGCGTACTCGCCGTCATGACCATCGATCCACGCAAGGGCGCACCCTATCTGCTTCAGGCATTCGAGAAGGCCGCAATTCCAGGGTCGGAACTGGTGATTATCGGGGCGACGGGCGACCCGTGGTCACGGCAGATTCTCCAGGAGTTTCTTGCGCGCTCGAGCAACATTCGCATCCAGTCGGCGGACGTGGTGAAGGAACCGGTTGAATCCACGTACGGGCCGGCCAGCGTGTTTGTGCACCCCGCGATCGAGGACGGATTCGCGCTTGCCGTTTCGCAGGCGCTGGCGTGCGGCAAGCCGGTGATCACGACGCACCAGACCGGCGCGGCGCAGTTAATTGCCGACGGAAAAAATGGCTACGTGGTCGAGTGCCGGGATGTCGATGCCATGATCGAGCATCTGCGGCGCCTGGCGAAGGACGAGGCGCTCTTGAGACGGATGAGCGCGGCCGCACCGGAAGCGGTGGCTCATCTCGGCTACCCCGCGCATGCACAGAACGTGAAGCAACTGTATGAGAGCGTCCTTGCCGGTTAGCCCGCCATGAGCAGCCGGGAGACAGTCTTTGTCACTGGCGGCTCCGGCTTTGTGGGAAGTCACGTCGTGCGGCGGCTGGCGGACGATGGCTACCGCGTCCGCATGCTGGTTCGGCGCCCGGGCAGCGCCGCCCCGCATCCATCGGTTGAGTTCGTCACAGGCGATCTAACCCAGGCGCCTAGCTATCAATCGGCTTTGGCAGGGGCCGCGGCGGTGATTCATGCGGCGCTCACCGACAACCTGGCGCATGACGTGGAAGCAACCGTGGAATTGCGAAACCGCAGCGCGCAGGCCGGAGTCCGCAAATTCCTGCACCTCAGTACGATCTCGGTTTACGGCAACCCGCTGGAGGGAACGATCACCGAGGATATGCCGCCGATACAAGTGAACGACCCCTACGCGCTAACCAAGCTGGCCATCGAAGAACGACTCAAGGCGGATTCTTCCATGGCCGAGACCGTGATTCTCCGCCTCGGTTGTGTGTATGGACCGGGAGGAGGGTGGTGGACCGACGGGCTGCTGAATCTGATGAAACGGGGCCGGCTGATTCTGGTGAACCATGGCGCGGGCACCGCGAACTTGATCCACGTTTTGGATATTGCGGCCATGGTGCCACTCCTTTTGGCCCGTTCCAATCCGCCATGCGAGGTTTTCAATGTGACGGATGGAACCCCGGTAAACTGGAGCGTCTATTTTCGCGAGTTGGAAAGGCTTTTGGGGCGGAGCGCCACCGTTTCCATGAGCGAGGCGGAAGCGCGGGCTTACGGAAAGAACTGGCTCCATCCCTCGTTGCCGCGCCGCGTGATTCGAAAGCTACAGGGCGCCAGGTTCATTCATCCGCTCGATGACCGCGGCATTGCGGGTTTCGTGAGCCGGGCCGGCTACAGCAATCAGAAAGCCTGCCAGCTGCTTGGCTTTCGTCCGGTTTACACGCTCGAAAGCGGCATGCGGACGATTCTCCCGCCAAAACCCTAACTCTTTGAAACAAAAGCCCATTGCTATTGGATAACGGCGATTTTGGATTGCACGCTGGCGCCTCTTGGTTCGTCAAGCTTCTAGTGAGGTTCTCTCTCCTTGCCCTGGTGGTCTTAGCGCCTCTGGCCATCGGTGCGGACGCAGCCCATCTATACGCGCAGGGCCGTGCGGCGGAAAAGGCCGGCCGGTTCGATCAGGCGTACGTTCTGTACTCGGAAGCCGCTGCGCTCGACCCATCGAACACCGACTATTGGCTGCGCAGCCAGGCGGTGCGTTCGCGGGCCGCGCTGCAAGCCCGATTGCTGCCGCCCCCGGATGGCAGCCAGGCGCCACTGGCGGGAGGCATCGACCATGTGGCGGAGGCGACCGAGCGCGATCTCGAGGATGCCCGCAAGCCGAAGCCTCCCACCGAGCTGAAGGCCGACCCTGCGCTGCACGATTTCGACCTGCAAGGCGATTCCCGCACTTTGTTCGAACGCGTGGCTCGCGCCTACGGCCTCGACTGCGTCTTCGACGGCGACTTCCAACCCGGACGGCCATTCCGCTTCCGGATAGAGGGCGCGGATTACCGCCTGGCGCTGCATGCGCTAGAGGCCGCGACAGGTTCGTTTGTGGTGGCGATTACGCCCAAGCTGTTCCTGGTGGCGAAAGACACTCCTCAAAAACGCAGCGACGTGGAACCGTACGTCAGTGTCTCGGTGGAAATTCCCCAGACCACCACGCCGCAGGAGGTGCAGGAGGTGACCCGCGCGGTGCAGCAGGCTCTGAACCTGGACAGAATCGCCTCGAACACCCAGAGGAGCATGGTGGTCCTGCGCGGCCCCATTTCGAAAATCGTCCCGGCCCAAGCGTTATTCGAAGAGCTGATCCACCACCGCGCCCAGGTATCGGTAGAGGTGGATTTCCTGGAGGTGAGCAAACAGAAGATGCTCACCTACGGTCTCGGTCTGCCGATGAGCGTGGCGCTCCAGAATTTCAACACCGTCAACGGCGTGGCAACCCAATTGTCTAACCTGGCGCATGGCGGGATTGGCGGGATGGCGTTTGGCCTGGCGATCGGCGACGCGCAGTTGCTCGCCCAGATGAGCGATTCGCTCGCGAGTTCTTTTTATAAAGCCGAGATTCAAACACTGGACGGCCAGGCCGCAACGTTACATGCGGGAGACCGGTACCCGGTCCTGACGACCGGATATTTCGGTCCATCGGCCTCGACGCCCACCAGCGTCCCAACGCTCGGCAATAGCAGCAGCAACACCAACGGCACCACGTCCTCTTCGCCGGTCACATTCGGTACGGTCAGCGGCCCTTCGGGCGTCGTGGCCGCCGATTTCAATGACGATGGCATACCCGATCTGGCCGCCTCGGCGGCGGGCAGCAACCAGGCAGCGGTTCTGCTCGGCAATGGCGACGGCACGTTTCAGGATGCAGTTCTCTACAACACCGGCACCAACCCCGCTGCCATCGCTACAGCAGCTTTGACGACCAGCAATTTTCTCGATCTGGTGACAGCGGACGCCGGCTCGAATTCGATTTCGATCCTGCTGGGGAAAGGCGATGGGACGTTCGGCACGGCGACCCACGCAGCGGTCGGCTCCTCGCCGGCAGCGTTGGCGATCGCCGACTTCAACGGAGATGGAATTCCGGATATCGCTGTGGCGAACTCGGGTTCTAACAACGTTTCGATCCTGCTCGGCAACGGCGACGGCACGTTCAAAACTCCGCTGACGGTGGCAGCCGGCACCAGTCCGCGCGCGCTGGCAGCGGTGGATCTGAATCAAGATGGCATTATCGACCTGGCGGTGGCCAATTACACCTCGAACGATCTGTGGGTGTTTTTCGGGAATGGCGATGGGACGTTCCACCAAGCCGCGATTTACGCCGCCGGGAATGGGCCGCGCGCGGTCATTGCAGCCAGTCTGACGACCAGCGGTTACGTGGACTTGATCGTCGCCAATTCCGCGTCGAATACGGTCTCGGTGTTTCTGGATCAAGGCGCCGGGCAATTCGGGGAAGGGCTGCAATTCGCCACGGGAAGCGGTCCGGTTTCCATTTCCACCGGAGATTTCAACAGCGACGGCCTCCAAGACCTGGCGGTAGCCAACAATGGCGATGGCACGCTGTCCCTACTTCTGGGCCTGGGCACGGGACAGTTTCAGACAGCCATCAGCTTCACCGTTGGCACGGGGCCGAGCTGCATTATCGGTGACGACTTCAACCGGGATGGCCTCAGGGACCTGGTGGTGGCGAACGCCACCGGGAATAATTTCTCGATTCTGCTCGGGGCAGGGACGGGAACGTTTCACGATGCCGGGGGAACCTATTACTCGTCTACGGGCGGCCAGGAATACGCGCCCCCGCCGGCTTTCAGTTTTGAGGACTTGGGTGTGAGCATCAAAGTGACGCCCCGCGTGCGGGGAATGGACGGCATCACGCTCGACCTTGATGCCGAAGTCCAGCTTCTTACCGGCGTAGCGGTGAATGGAGTTCCAGTCATCTCGCACCGCAAACTGACCTCGCAGGTGGAGCTCAAGAACGGCGAGTGGGCCGGGATTGCAGGATTGCTGAGCGCGTCCGAGGCGCGCTCGATTGCCGGTATCGCCGGCCTGGCGAACCTTCCCGGCCTCGGCCCGCTGATGCGGCAGAACACCAAGAATCGGGATACGGACGAACTTCTGGTGCTGATCAAGGCGAACCTGGTGAGCATTCCGCCGGATCAGTTCGTCAACCGCGCCATCCCGATCGGCACCGAGACACGGCCGCGCGATCCGATTTAGAGGCTCGGAAAAGAACCGCTGCCGGCGTTACTGAGCCGCGGCCAGAGGGAGCGGTCCGGTGGTGGTAGCGGAGGCATTTCTTAGGCGTAGTACTGTTGATGTGGGGTAACGGGCGGTGAGGTGATATTCTAATTTTACAATTCTGTGGGTAAATGCCTGTCCCACCGGCCTCGTTAGATACGCGCGGATTCAGATGAGCGGGCTTGGAGTGAACTGACGATGTCCTGTAGAAAGAATTGCTTGTTCCTGGTGCTCGTAATCGCTTTGACCGCAGGAACTGTGTCCTGCAGCCGCAGTGCGGCTTCGTACGTCGATCGCGGCAATAAGCTCTATAACCAAGGTCAGTACAGCGATGCTTCTCTGAATTACCGGAAGGCGATTCAGAAAGATCCCCAATATGGCGAAGCTTACTACCGGATGGCTCTCTCGGAATTGAAGCAGCGCAACATCGCCGTTGCCTACGGCGCGTTCTCGCGGGCAGTCCAGCTCCAACCGGACAATATGGATGCTGCCACCAAGTTCGGCGATCTGGTCTTATACGCCTATCAAAATGATCCCAGCCGGCCGAAGCAGCTCTACGACATGGTGCGGAACATCGCCACCCAGCTCGCCGCCAAAAATCCGAAATCAATTGATGCGCTACGTTTCCAAGCCTACCTTGCGGTGAGCGACCGCAAACCGGAAGAAGCGCTGCGCTTGTTCCGTGAGGCCGACAGCATCAAGCCGATGCAGCCCGAGATCGTGTTGCCCATAATCCAACTCTTAATCAGCCAAAAGCAGGCTCCCGAAGCGGAGAAGCTGGGTTTGGAGCTTATGCGGCAACATAGCGACTACATACCCATCTACAACGTTCTCTACTACCAATACTTGAACAGCAATCGCTCGGCGGAGGCGGAACAGATCCTGAAGAGCAAAGTGGCCGCTCTACCAAAATTGTCCAATGGTTACCTGGAGCTGGCCAATTTCTATGCGCACGCTGGACGAACGGCGGAAATGACTGTCACTCTTCAAAAACTTCTGGATCGCCCGAAGGACTTTCCCCAAGCCCGCTTCCTGGTGGGCGATTTCTATGACGCAATCGGGAACCGTGAAGAGGCGCTCCGGCAACTGAACGAAGGGGCGAAAGCCGACGGCGGGAAGACCGAAATCTATCAAAAAAAGATCGCGATTGTGCTGATTAGAAGTGGTAAGAACAGCGAAGCGTTAGAGGTGCTCGAGGGAATCCTCAAGCGCCATCCGAACATGCCGGACGCTTTAGCTCAGCACGCCTTGCTCCTGGTGGATTCCGGAAGCGTACAAAAGATCGCTCGTGCTTCGAAGGAACTCGAAGAGGGCATCAGCAAGAATCCAAAAGATGCCCAGTTGCAGTATGCCTTGGGTCGTACTCGATTCGCGAAACGCGATCTAACCGCGGCGCGTGCGGCATTGCAGGAGGCCACCCGGTTGAATCCTCGATTCGTGGAACCGCGCATCTTGCTCGCCGAGGTCAACCTCCAGTTGCAGCATCCGGCAGAGGCGCTCACTTCTGCAGAACAGGCTCGGGCGCTCGAACCGGATACCCCGCGAACCATGCTGATGCACGCGTCGTGCCTGATGGCAGTGGGCCGGCTCGACGACGCCCGCTCCGAATTGGGCGCGCTGCTTCAGCAGCAACCCAATCAGCACGATGCCCAGTTGCAACTGGGTCTTTTGGACGTGGCGCAAAAACGCGTAAAGGAGGCGGATGAGATTTTCCAAAAGCTTTACCAGCCGGGATCGGCGGATACGCGTCCGTTGGAGGGTCTGGTACGGGCGGACTTAGCCGGGCGGCAGTTCGATAAATCGATTCAACTGCTCCAAAACGAGTTGCACAACGCTCCGGCAACGGAACAGTCCGACCAGCTTCGGCTGGCCCTCGCTTCCCTCGCCACGGGCGTGGGCAGGACCGATTTGGCCTTGGAACAATACCAGGCTCTTTCCGCGGCTCATCCGGAAGTGGCCGAATTTCACCAACGCCTGGGAGCGCTTTACCGGCAAAAAGGCGATTTTCAAGCCAGCCTGGCCAGCTTGCAAAAGGCCGAAGAGCTCAATCCTAACGCCGCCACTGAGGCAAATCTGGCATCCGCTTTGGAATTGGCGAATCGAAAACAGGAAGCCATTGCGCTGTACCGGAAGAGCCTCGCGCTTCAGCCGAAGGATCCAATGGTTTGCAACAACCTGGCGTTTCTACTCGCGGAGATGGGATCGAGCCTGGACGAGGCGCTGCGCCTGGCCAAAACCGCGCAGGCGCAAAAGTCGGCCGATCCGGGAGTAGCCGACACGGTGGCCTGGGTCTACTATAAGCAGGGCTTGACGGACAGCGCCTTTCAAATCTTACGGAACTTGACTAGCAAGTATCCGGGGAATGCCGCATTTCGCCAACACTTCGCCGCCGTCTTGATCGCCAAAGGGGACGCTGCCCAAGCGCGCGAACAGTTACAGAAAGCACTGGCATCGCGCCCGTCCAAATCCGACGAAGAGAAAATCCGCGAGTTGCTTCGGCGGATCGGATAGTCCTCCTCCTCAAAACGGTAGTACGGTACCACGGCCTGACACCTCGCGTGGTGGGACGATCCCTAAACCTGTCTCGCATCTCACATAGAATCTGTCAGTTGAGAGGTGAAGGACTAGTGTTCTGGTACCGGTACTTTCTTGAAAGTCAAAATGCGTTTGGCCCTTGTTAACCTTCGATAGCACCTATATACTCTTTCAAGAACGGAGGAGATTTTGGTGAAACGATTAAGACTTCTTGCAGTGTTAACTGCCGCGGTGGCCTGCTCGCTGAGCGCCACTACGCTGGCGGACCTCGAAGGCACGAACTTCAGCGACGGCTTCGTCGTCGGAGACAAGGTTTTCTATAACTTTGGCTGGACCTACACTTGCTCGGATGGGACGATAACGAACTGTGCCACATTGGTGAGCCAGGGTAACATTACGGGTCTCGACCCCAGTGGCATCATTGTTACGCCGTACACCGACGCCAACGGCGAGATCGGTTTCACGCTCACCGACCCACTCAAGGTCCAGACGACCATGGGCGATCAAAACAATATCCTCGCAGATATTACCTTAACCTACGACGCTGAGACGCTGAGCCAAACGCCGCTAATCGACGACGTGTACATGAAGGTCTCCAGCACTCTGAAGCCGCTGGATAGCCAGAGCCCCCCGGACATTTCAGTTGGGGAGACGGTTAGTAACCTGGCCGGCGGCGCCCAGCTCGCGACTCTTACTGTGATCAATCCGCCACCGGTTCTAATTGCCATGTCGCTCATCAGCCCTCCGGTCGAGGGGATCAGCGTGCAAAAGGACATCGATCTCGAGTCCGGTTCAGGCTGCACGAACGGTATCACTTCCACGCCGGTGAGCTGCAGCAGTGGTAGTGCGGTTTTCAACCAAGCCACTCTGACTTCGATCACCCAGGCAGTCTCGGAGGTTCCAGAACCGACCTTCTACGCGCTGCTGGCCCTCGCTTTGGTCGGTCTGATCTGGACCAACCGTCGCGAGAAGCGGCAGCAAAAGGCAGAGAACTAGAATCGGCGCCGCCACGTAGCGCTACCTGCTTAATCGACAATCACCGAACGCGGGGTCTTCGGACCCCGCGTTTTCTATTTCAGCCCTTTTTCTCTTTTATCGAGAATTTGCTCCGCCTCCAGACACCCCCTGAATGGTAATGGCATTTCCTCAGTCTCTCCACCTGGTCCATGCAAATCCTATCGATTGTCCGCCACCTCCGGCGGAGGCGCTGGATTTCCAACAGTCTCCGTCTATGCTTTCCTCAGGTATCGTTCCAAGGGCCGAGTCTAAGGGTTCTCATTCGACGATTCGCGCTTTGGCCGTGCTGCGTCTGCGCACTGGTTTGTACGCTGCTGCTGTTTTCCGATGCCAAGGATAGACCAGCCACTTGTTTGATTGGCTCGCTTCTTTGTGCATTGGCCTGGATAGGCCTTCGGAAATTGCGCCGCTCGCGATTTCGCCGGGTAATCAGTGAGTTCTGGAAAGGCCCATTTCGGCAGGTGATCGACTTACAATCGCGCCTGGTGGAATTGGAGCGCTCGCTGGCTCGTGCTGCCGATCTGGAGCAGTGCTGGGAAACCATCGAGACGCAATGCCGGGATTTCGGATTTTCCGGCGGAAGATTACGAGCCCGCGGCCAGGTCTTCGAGACGGCCGTTCTACCCGACGGAGTCAACGAGTTTTGGCAGCTCCGCATCCCCCTCAACAACGCCCAGTATCTCAACCTGTATCGCGACCCGGAAGCAGAGGATCACCCGGCCGTGGTCGGGAGACTGGCGGGCATTCTCCGGTGTGGTCTGCGGGCACGTTGCGATGATGGGGATACTTCCCATTGGGAAACCCAGATGTTGGAACCCATGCCCGAGGCCAAACAGAGGATATCCATCCCGCTACTTACAGCCTAGACCCGGTAAGTGATACCATCCCCTTTTGGCCTTTTCCGCGGTCCGCGTGCGCGGGGTCAGGCCATCCAAAGCCGATGGAAGATACGATGAAGGGGGTAGTCTTGGCTGGCGGCACCGGGAGCCGGCTCTTTCCCCTAACTAAAATCACCAACAAGCATTTGCTGCCGATCTACGACCGGCCGATGATCTACTATCCCATCCAGACGCTGGTAGACGCGGGTATCCGGGACATCCTGATCGTGACGGGAGGGCGGAACTCGGGCGATTTTCTGCGCCTGCTGGCCAATGGGAAACAGTTCGGGCTGGCTCATATCAACTACACGTACCAGGAAGGCGAGGGCGGGATCGCCGACGCCCTGGCGCTAGCAGAACACTTTGCCGACGGGCAGAAGATCTGCGTGGTGCTGGGCGACAACATTATCGAGCGCAACGTGCGCGCCGCCGCGGACCGGTTTCGCAAACAGGCTCAGGGCGCCCACATTCTTCTCAAAGAAGTGCCGGATGCGGAACGTTTCGGCGTGGCGGATGTGGACGGGGGCCGCGTGGTCGGCATCGAGGAAAAACCCAAACGGCCCAAAACGAAATACGCCGTGACCGGAATTTATATGTACGATGCCTCGGTGTTCGATAAAATCAAGACTTTGGTTCCCTCGAACCGCGGGGAACTGGAAATCACAGACGTAAACAACGCATACATCCGCGAAGGGACCATGACCTTTTCGTTTTTGGAAGGCTGGTGGACCGATGCGGGCACGTTCGAATCGCTGCTGCGCGCGGCAAACCTGGTGGCCCAATCGGCCGACCGGGCGCAAGTGCCGGCGGGAGCGGGCGAGGGGGATCTGGAAGGAGGAGCGCGAACCTAATGCCGGGAGAGAGAGCTGTTCGAGCGGGGCGACGCATCGCCCAGGCAGGCGGCCTGGAGTTGATGCTGCCAGAGTGTCAGAAGGGCCTCGGCCAAATCATCAATTCTCCCAATTCGCAGGATTTGATTGAGGGGGTCCAGGTCGCTCCGCTGACGGTATTTCCCGACGATCGCGGATACTTTCTCGAGCTGCAGCGGATCGGGAAGGGGATAGCGGCCGAGTTTCCGCCGGCCACCACGCAGGTCTCTGCGGCCCTGAACCATCCCGGCGCCATCAAGGCGTTCCACTATCATCTCCATCAAACCGACTGCTGGAATCCGGTGCGCGGCCTGTTGCAGGTTGCCCTGGCCGATCTGCGAACGGATTCGTCCACTTTCGGCTGGCGTAACACCTTATATATTGGCCCGCTCCGGCCGTGGCAGTTGCTGGTTCCGCCCGGCGTGGCGCATGGATACAAGGTGATTGGGACGGAAGACGCGCTTCTGGTGTACCTGACCGACCGCTTCTACAACCCCCAGGATGAGGGCCGGATCGCCTACGACGACGCCTCCATTAACTACGACTGGGAGACGCAGCGGAAGTAGTCCGCGACCGTATGCAAATCCTGGTTACCGGCGGAGCCGGGTTCATCGGCTCGGCCTTTGTGCGCATGGTCCTGGCCGAGACCGGCGACCAAGTCACAAACCTTGACAAACTGACCTACGCCGGGAACCTGGAGAATCTCCGGGCGGTGGAAGGCAATCCGCGGTACCGGTTTGTCCAAGGTGATATCTGCGATGAGAAATTGGTCAACGCGCTCCTGGCCGAAGCGAAGCCCGACGCCATCGTCCACTTTGCCGCGGAGTCGCACGTGGACCGCAGCATCGACGACCCCGCGGCCGTAATCGAAACGAACCTGCGCGGCACATCTGTGTTGCTGAAGGTAGCGAAGGCGGCCGGCACGGCAAAATTCGTGCATGTTTCGACCGACGAGGTATACGGCAGCCTGGAGGCGCCGCTCGTGGCCACCGAAGAGTTTCTGCTGAACCCCAGTAGCCCGTATTCCGCATCCAAGGCCGGTTCCGACTTGCTGGCGCGCTCGTATTTCGTCACGTTCAAGATGCCGGTAGTGATCACGCGCGCGTCGAATAACTACGGACCGTATCAGTATCCGGAGAAACTCATTCCCCTGATGACTGCCCATGCGCTCGAGGACCGCCGCCTGCCGGTATATGGCGACGGGCAGCAGGTGCGGGACTGGTTATACGTGGACGATCATTGCCGCGCCATCCTGGCGGTTTTGCAGAAGGGCAGGGTAGGCGAGATTTATAACATAGGCGGCAACTGTTCGCTGCCCAATCTGGACGTGGTTCGGCGGCTTCTGGCAGCCACCGGCAAACCCGAGAGCCTGATTGAATACGTCAAAGACCGGCCGGGTCATGACCGCCGCTATGCGCTTTCGAGCGACAAGTTGCACCGCGAAACGGGATGGCTGCCGCTGGTGGGTTTCGAAACAGGCCTGGCCCAGACGATTGATTGGTATCGCGCCAATCCGGTCTGGCTGGCGAATCTGCGAAAGCGCGCGGATTACCAACAGTTCATGGAACGGCAGTATGGAAATCGCGCGGCCAGCCGGTGAGCAGTCTGTGGCAAATGGGCCATGGTCTTCCAGCGGCCTGCGAAGCGGCAGACGGCACAGTGGCGCAGACCGTCGCCTTACAGCGGTCTGCGAAGCGGCAGATGGCACAGTGGCGCAGACCGTCGCCCTTACAGCGGTCTGCGAAGCGGCAGATGGCACAAAGCGACCGCATGCCCTACCTACTTCTGCTGGATTGCGTAGACCACCTGATTCGGAGAACTCCGCTCGATGGTGAAGCTCAGGTTGCCGTCGGCTTTCCGCGTGAGCCCGTCCGGGGGCAACGGGGATGTCTGCTGAACGGTGAGCGTCCGGTCGTTCAGCCGCACCGTGCGGGTCCAACCGCTGCCGACGAATTCCACGGTGTCGTCGTGGGCGTGCACTTCCACCGGCCCGGTTTCGGTGAAGGCGCCCTCGACGGGCAGGAAATTGGCATCGGTATCTTTCCAGGTGAACTCCATCCACCGCGCGTCGCGTGAGGAGAAGACGGCGCGGACCTTGGGCGACTCCAGGATCCAATCGGGAGAGCCATCGCCATCGAGGTCGGCCATCCACGCCACGGTTCCGGCGCGCGGCAGCAGCACCACGCGCATCGGCAGATCGGCGTCCATGCCACCCGTCACGTGCAGGCGCCAATCCCGCAAGCCAGTGACGCCCGCAGCGCCGAATACTCGCAGGGATACCGGGCGTTCAGCCATGGCCCCGATGCTGATTTCCGTCTTGGCGGGTAGAAACTCCAGGTCCTCTCCGGCGGCTTGCAACTGGTAGGTTTGGATTTGCGGCGAGTTGTTGCGGATGACGATTTCGAGATTCGTGCCGCCGCGGCTATCGACCGGCGCGGTGGGCGGGTCGGCGGCAAGGCGCGCGTCGACGCCCCAGTGCTGTGAGAGCGCCTGGGTGAGCCGGATGGAAGCGGGCCGAAACAATTGCACACGCGCGCGGCCGAGCGGGACGCCATCGGCTTCCAGGGTCAGCGGCGCAAAATCGCCGTGCGGCGCGTCAGCGGGAACGTCGATGGTGTAGTCGATTTCGTTGGGCGACTTGTTCGCGGCGACGAAGTTGAATCCTTCGGGAACCCGTAAACGGGAGCGGGCGGCAACATCGGCTGAGGAGTACTCAGTCGAGACCACGTTCTTCTGACCGATGGTGAGGCGTTTAGCGTCGTTGAAGAACGCCGAAGTTTCCGGCTCTTCGATGGCCAGACCGACGCGGACGCGGTTTCCGGCGCCTTTGCCGGCGGGAATGGCGAGGCGCGCGCGAAAAGTCTTTTCGTCCCAATCGAGCTTGGTGGGCTTGCCGCCGGCGAGGTAGGGGCCGACCGGTTCGTGCGCCAACTGGAGGATCATTTCGCCGGACTCGGGCGCCGCAAACTCCATGGCGAGAATTCCGTTCTCGAATTCCACCGAGAGCAGCTCGGCCGTAGCATAGACGATGCGCTCTGTATTGGAAAAATTGGAGCATTCCCGGCAGAGGCCGTCGGTGGCGAGCGAGACATTCAGCGGCAGCCACAGCGTGTCGGCTGCGGGCACAGTGACTCCGGGAATCACCAAGGCGCGCCGCGAGACCGGATCGCGGACCAGCAAATCGGCATGGAACGGCGTTTTGCCGCGATTGAGCACGGAGACGGCCGAAACCGGCGCCGAGACCAACTCCGTGACCCGCATTCCGTCCGGCAGCTTGTGAGCCGGTAGTCTCGGAACCGAGACCGGTTGGAGCGTTTCGAGGAAGCGGGACCAGTTGCGCAACAACGCAGCTTCGCGCCGCAGGGGTTGCGTCGAGGTTCGCTCCTGGCCGTTCAAATCGACTGCTCCGGGGCGAAAGATTGGGGTGCCCGCCGGCTCCCAAGCCTCGGGGTACAGCGTGGATTCCACGTTGACCCAAAGCAGGGCGCCGCGGCCCGACGCCAGGACCGCGCGGCTACGCAGCAGGGCGGATGGGTCGGTGGCCGAGACGGTGGTCACCGGCGAAGGCGCGGCAGGCGCCTCGACGGTCAATTCGCGCCCTTCGATAAACGCGATCGGCCCGCCGTGCTTTTCGGTTTGGGGCGCCAGCAGATCATTGAGCTGCTTCAGCCAGGCTTTTTCCGTGCCGCGCGTATCGGCGATGCCGCCAAGCCATCCGCTATTGAGCCAGGCCGCGATGGGGGGCATGGGCCGGACCCATCCCCGCAGTCCCAACTTGCGAAGCGTCTTGATGAAACCGGTAAGGTCGCGCCGCGAGCTGGTGCGGCCGGAGAAGTCGTAGTTGTCCGGCTCGACCTGGTGCCAGTTCCAGGGGATTGAAAACTCGACGGTATCGACGCCAATGGTTTTCAGCCACACCAATTCGCGTTCCCAGAGCTGGCGGGGGTACTGGTAATAGGGAAACTCGACCGCCTGGACGCATCCAGTGCGGGTGGCATCGGCCGAGGCCGCCGCGGCCAACATCAGCAGCAGAAGCGCGGAACGCATCAGAACTTCTTCGCCTTTCGTATCCGGTAATCTTCCACTAGCGGCATGCGAATGACCGTACACATTTCGAACAGGCGCGAACGGGCGCGCGCACCTATGTAGTAATCGAGTGTGCGGCGGTATTCCACCGTATTGAGCTCCTTGTTCTTCTCGGTCACAGCACTGCCAGCATCGGGATCCGGCGCATTGGTGGTGGCGATAAGCGGCTTACGATTATCGCAGCGATACGTGATGATAGAGTTAATCGTGTCCTCAATCCAGTCATGGGCACGGTGGGCGGCTAAATCATCTAGGAGAAGAACTTCCGAATCTAGTGCTCTTTGGTACGCTTCGCGGTCGGAGGAGTTCGATACAGCGTTGTATCCCGCACTGATCTTGTTCAATAGGTTTTGGTAGCTGCAAAACCAAACTTCATGTCCTTTCGCCATAATCCTATGGGCCGCGGCCACTGCTAGGTGGGTCTTGCCGCAGCCGGGTTCGCCGATCAAGAGCAGGCCCGGGCGCTCGGCGTTCGGAAAGGCGTTCACGTAACCTCTTACTGCCACGAGGACCCCGGAGAGCGCCTGTCGTGCGACGGGGTTGTCGGTCGGCAAAACGAAGTTGTCGAATGAATCGTCGGCGTATAGCGGTGGAATGCCAGAATCCTCTTCCCGCCGAACCGCCCGCTGTTGGGAGCGGCAGGTGCACGGCTCGGCCGCCGAAATATTGGCGCGTTCGACAATGGTGAAACCCGTGCCTCCGCACTTAGGGCAAACCGCTTGGGTGGCCATCGTTACCCATTATCGGCCAGTAGGACTGCTCGCAGACACACCAGGGCGAAAGTCTTGATAGGATGGGTCACTATATGAGCACCTCAGTCGCTGCCCCGTCGGTCCATGCCGAAGCGAAGTCGGCAGTCAAATGGACGTGGCTGTTCATCGCTGCGGCAGTGGGCCTGGTGGTTGCGTTTATCCCCACACCGCACGGCCTGACGCACAATGCTCAGCTCGTGCTGGCTATCGTCGCTTTCGCCATCGTGTTGTGGGCCGCCGAGGCGATGAACAACGGCATCGCGTCCATCCTGATGATGGCGTTGCTGATCGCGGTGGCGCACGTGCCTCCGCCGCGGGCTTTGAGCGGTTACGCCGATCCGGCCTTCTGGACGCTGCTGGCAGTGCTGTACTACGGGTTCGCCATGCGCAAGACGGGTCTGGCGGAACGCATCTCGTACTGGATTCTGTCGCTGTTTCCGGGCAGCTACGCCGGCATTCTGATGGCGTTTTTCGTGATTGGCGCGGTGCTGGCCATGGGCATTCCGTCGATGACGGTGCGCACCTCGATCATGGCGCCGATCGCCTGGGCCCTGGTGCAAACGCTCGGATTGAAGCCGCGCAGCCGCGGTTCGGCGCTGATCATGATTACGGTGGTGGAGATGGCGGTGGTTCCGGGGCTGGCTTTTGAACTGGGCTCGCTCAACGGTCCCGTCGTTATCAAGATGTTCGGCGACAAGCATCTGCCGTTGACCCAAGGCAGCTACTTCCAGGTGATGGCGCTGCCGACGTTGATCCTCTGCGCGTTGATCCTGGTGGTGAACCAATTGCTGCTGCGGCCGGAGGCGCGGCTGGGCACCTCGCGCGACTTTGTGCAAAGCAAGCTACGAGCGCTGGGCTCGTTCAAGCGCCAGGAACTGATCACCGCGTTGGTGATCGCGGCGTCGATCTTCTTGTGGGCTACACAGAGCACGCCGAACCAGCAGCGCCTGCACCCGTACCCGTCGTTTGTGATTGGGATGGTGGGGCTGGCGGTCTTCGCGATCGCCGGGATTATCCAGGATGCTGACATCGCGACCGGCGTCTCCTGGACCCTGATGCTGTTCTTAGGCGGAATTTTCGGGCTCCAGAACGTGATTCCCGATAACAAGATTACGGACTGGCTGGCAGGCCTGATGCTGCCGCATGTGCAGCAATTAATCGCGACGCCGATCCTTTTGCTGGTGGTGATCGCGCTGGTGATGCTGGCATTGCGGTGGCTCGATCCCACGGCATTTATCGCGCTGCCGCTGGTATTTACGCCGCTCACCGGTCCGCTGGCCAAGGCGGGGATTCCACCGCTGGTGCTGGCCGCTCCGCTGCTGCTCTGTTCGGCGCCCTTCTGGATGACGTACATGAATTTCTGGATCGCCATGGGCGACGGTATCTCGGCGCGGCAGGCGTGGACGCGCGGCCAGCTTACCATGACCGCTACGGTCTACGCGCTGGCGGCCATCGTGGCCACAGCGGTCAGCGTATTTTATTGGCGAATGATTGGAGTGATGTGAGCCATGAGAGTTTCCGCGGATGTTTTGCGAATGCATTTGGACTATACCGCTTGGGCCAGCCGCCGGCTGGTGGATATAGCGAGCCGTTTGTCTGCCGATGAGTTGAAGCGCGATTTCCAGACTGCCGATCACAGCGTGCTGGGGACGCTCGTACACGTTTTCGGGGCTGACCGCATCTGGCTGGGGCGTGTGACCGGCGCGGCCAGTGGACCGTTCCTCACCGACGCCGATTACAGCCTGGCGGTCCTGCAGAATGACTGGCCCGCGCTGCATGAGAAGTGGCGTCAATGGGCAGCCGGGCTGACGGATGCGAGCGCCGAACAAGTGATCTCGTACAAGGACACGCAGGGAAATGCGTTCCAGCGGCCGCTGTGGCAGCTAATTCTGCACGTGGTCAACCATGGGACGCATCACCGCGGGCAAGTCTCCGGTTTCCTGCGCGCAATGGGCCAGACGCCCCCGCCGCTCGACCTGACGGCCTATTACCGGGAACAGGCCGCGCACGCGTAAGGCGTGGGCTTACACCCGTAGGGCAGACGATCGTTTTTTGTCGTCTGCCGAGGCGCTTGACCATGGCCATTGCTCGACGCTCCTTACAAGCCCAGCGTTTATCGGGTTTTCCTCGATGTAGTGGATCAATTCCTGGAGTTCTTCCGGGGACCGAACCCAATGATCGTATGACTCGACCTGCCAGAACGGCAAACCTGAGCGACCTAAAATGCGGTTGGCTCGGCGGGCAGTGGTGCCTTTGAGCCAACGCATGATTCGCGGGAACTCGATCTGCGGCTCGATCAGTAGGTGCACGTGGTTTGGCATGATTACCCAGGCGTGGAGTGTATAGAACTGCTTGGCTTCGCCATATCGAAGCGCTCCCGCCAGCAGGTTCGCTACGCGCGAGTCTTCCAGCCACAGCGGTCCGCCGCGCCAGCGATCGAGCGCTGCGTCGTTTTGATAAAACGCCGAGCGCCCGGTGTTTGCTGCTGTCAGTCGCTCTGGTGCGACTGGAGGCCTGGATCCCGCCAGCCTCCACGTCACAAAGAGAACCGCACTTTCCGGGATCCAATGAGGCAGATGTCTTCGATAGAACATGACACCGGTTGGCAGACCGCAAAAAGCGACGGTCTGCCCTACCTCTCGTAGGGGGATAGGAACAAAGAACGTCTCAGGCCACGATGCCTTTGCGCACGGCGTAGAGGATCAACTCGGGGATACTGTGCAGGCCGAGCTTCTGCAGGATGTGCGTCCGGTGCGTTTCGACTGTCGTCACGCTGACATTCAGCAGCGTCGCCGCTTCTTTGTTTGTGCGGCCTTCGGCAATCAATTGCAGGATCTCGCGCTCACGCGTGGTCAACAGGTCGTAGGTATCGTCGAGGCCGCGGTTTTCCAGTTGGCGAACGTAATCCTCTTGCAGGATGCGGCCGATCTTGCGCGTGAGAAAGGAACGGCCCTGGGCCACGGCGCGAATCGCTTCGATGACATCGGCGCGCAGGGAGTCTTTTAGCAGGTAGCCTTTCGCCCCGGCTTTCAAAGCCCGCAGCACGTAGCTTTCGTCCTGGTGCATGCTCAGGATCACGACTGCGGTGCGCGGCCGGTCGGCCACGATGCGGTGCGTCGCTTCGATGCCGTTCATGTTGGGCATGGCGATATCCATCACCACGACGTCCGGGCAGTGCTCCTCGGCCAGCCGGACGCACTCGCGGCCATCGGCGGCCTCGGCGACCACCTCGATATCCGGCTGGCGCTCGAGCAGAGCGCGCAGGCCATCGCGCATCACCGTGTGATCGTCAGCCAGTAGTATGCGAATGGACATGATGGTTATTGGCCGCCAGGTTCGTGAGCGGTAACTCCGCGGCCACGCGCGTTCCGCGGCCGGGCTCCGATTCCAGGCGAAGGCGGCCTCCCAGACGACGCACGCGCTCCTCCATGCCGAGCAGGCCGAGGCCGCGCACCACCCGTGGATCGAATCCGGCGCCGTCATCCTGAACTGAGAACACCACTCGGCCGGTCTCGCGCCGGACCACGACCTCGACGGTGCGGGCGTGGGCATGGCGGGCGGCATTGTTCACGGCCTCCTGCACCATGCGGTAGATGCAGGTGGTGTGTTCGTCGGGCAGATCGTCGCCCGCCTCGTCGGCGGAAACCAGTATGTTGAGCCCGGTGCGTTTGGTCATTTCGCGGCCATGCCAATTGAGCGCCGGAACGAGGCCGAAATCGTCCAGCATGGACGGGCGCAACAGGAGCGCCAGGTCGCGCACTTCGTTGGCCGTCTTTTCCGCCAGGGAGCGGATCGCGCTGAGGTGCAGCCGCAACTCCTGGCTCTTTTCCGCGCACTCGGCATTCTCGGCCTCCATCAAGATCGCCGAGAGCGACTGGCCCACTTCATCGTGCAGCTCGCGCGCCAGCGTGCGGCGTTCGTTTTCCTGCGCGCGCAGCAGGCGGCCGGAGAGTTCCTGCAAGTCCGCCTTGGCGCGGGCATTTTCTTCCAGGCCCCGTTCGAGCTCGCGCTCCAGACGCACGGTGTAGCCGATGGTTAGCAGCGCCAGCACCAGGCCGCCAAATAGAGTGACTCCGAACGTGAGCAGCAGAGACCGCCGCAAACTCTCGGAAGATTCGGCGAGCTGTTCTTCGACG
This sequence comes from Bryobacteraceae bacterium, assembly GCA_035516375.1. Classification (GTDB taxonomy): domain Bacteria; phylum Acidobacteriota; class Terriglobia; order Bryobacterales; family Bryobacteraceae; genus PSRJ01. The sequence goes on along the minus strand of DATJAK010000208.1, from coordinate 18,188 downwards.
CGGCTCAAACCGCGCTCATTGACTGCGGCAATGCGGTCGGCGATCTGCAGCATGGTGGTGCGGCGGGGCACCAGCTCGTCGTAGAAGAAACCGTTGCGCATGCGGTTGCGCTCTTCGGGAGACCAGGCCAGCATACGGTCGAGGATCGACCAGTAGGCTTCGATTTCGGCGCGCAGCGTGGCAAACGGCTGCCGCTCTTCCGGAGCCAACGACTGGGAATACGACGTAAGCGCGGATTGGGTCTCGCGCTCGAGCGCTTCCAGACGCGTGCTTTGCGAGGCGGCCCCCGGCTCGTCAGGCGATAGGAGGAAGTCGCGGACGTAGGTCCCGGATAAATAGATTTGCGCGCGGATCTGATCGAGGGCGCCGAGGCGCGCCAGGAATGCCTTGCGCAGGCGCGTTTCGCTGCTGCGGGCGCGGTCGAGCGATACCAACGTGCCGGTGGCAGCCGCGATCAGGAACAGGATCAGGCCGCCGAAGCCTATGGAAAGGACCAGCCACGACGGCTTCCGGCGCGTGGAGCCGGGCTTGTCAAACAATTCAGTCACGGACAGCGTCCTAAGGACAGTGTAGTCAATGTGGAGGCGTGCACGAATCCTGTCCGGACAGGATGGTTTTTGCACAGCCGAAACCGATATGAAAGTAATGGAGGCAAGCTTTCGTTATGAAGAGTTCTAGCAAACTGGTTTGGGTTGGGTTTACTGTTCTGTCGCTGGCCGCTGCGGGCTGCGCCAAGAAGGTGGCAGTTGCTCCACCGCCACCGCTGCCGGCCGCGACGCCTGCACAGGCTGCGCCTGCGTCGAGACCATCCCAGCCGCAGTCACGCCCGGCGGCCACGCGGCCCGCGCCGGCCCAGACGGCTCAAAACCAGCGGTACCCCAATGCTGTAACGCGCGCGCGCATCGACGAGTTGCTGGCGCGGATTCAGGATGCCTATTTCGATTACGACCGGCACTCACTGCGTCCCGACGCGCTGAAGGCGTTGGAAGGCGATTCGGCGGAGTTGCGCGACATTTTGGCGCAGTATCCCGCGTATAAATTGACGATCGAAGGGCATTGCGACGAGCGTGGCTCGGCGGAGTACAACATGGCCCTCGGGGACGCGCGGGCCAAAGAGGCCAAGGATTACCTGGTAGGAGTCGGAATCCCATCGGACCAGTTGAAGTTGGTCAGCTATGGCAAAGAACGGCCGGTTTGCGACGCACACGACGAGGCATGCTGGCAGAAGAATCGGCGAGTGCACATCGTGGCGATGGCCCAATAGAACCTCCCCTTGCCAGCCGCTGGAGCACCCCACCTGTCAGGGGTGCTCCAGCGGGTTTTGTGGCATCTTTCTCTAGCCAAAAATAGCCAGCCCGGGTAGCTGTTGCGAATGTTGTATAATCTTCCGCAGGCATCCGCCGAAATTTGAATTTGCAGTTGGAGGTATTCGTGAAGACTCGGATCACAGTTTTGCTTGCGGGAATCGGTTTGCTGGCGGCAGTGCCAGTATGGGCGCATCATTCGTTTGCCGCGGAGTATGACCGAAACAAACCCATCTCGTTGACCGGCACGGTGACGAAGGTGGAATGGATGAACCCCCACGCCCGCTTCTACGTCGACGTGAAAGACGACGCGGGCAAGGTGACGAACTGGGAGTTCGAACTCGGCAGCCCGAACGGGTTGATGCGGCTGGGCTGGACACGCAATTCGCTCAAGCCGGGCGACGTGGTATCGGTGGAAGGCTCGCAAGCTAAGGACGGCGCCAACCTGGTGAACGCCCGCTCGGTCAAGCTGGGCGACGGACGCAAGGTATTTGCCGGCTCCTCGGAAGAGCAGAAAGATCCTGCCTCGGCCCAAAAGTAATTCGAAGGGCGGGGAAGCGAACGAGCTGGTTCACTTGGCTTTCTTCGATTTCCCGCCTTCCTCCTCAACGTAACGCTCGGGGTCGCGGTTTCCTTCCACGCACGCCGATTCCATCTGCTCGTAGTTCGGTTCCAGATTCCTTCCGAAGTTTCCCGCAATTTTCCAGGGACGCGTGTACATCGTCGGGTCTTCGATCGTCGCTTCGAAGTTGATGTTGTTGCTATCGACCGGGGTGAACCGCTCCACCACGTGGATGTGATCACTGGTGAAGTTGCCGGCCATATCGAACCAGCTTCGCCCGTTTTCATTGGTGGTATCGACCACCAGCGCGTCGCCTTCCCAGTGCCCTACCGGATCGCCCATGAACAGCTTGATACTCGCTGGGATGTGAGGGCGGCCGTCGGTGGGGATGATGCGATAGGTATGGGCGAATTCCCAAAGCATCACGAAATATCCGCGCGTCTGGACGATTTGAAATCCGAACTGGGTGTAGGCCTGATGCGGCACGCCCGACATATAGCAATGAGCTTCGGGCTCGAGAAAGATGTGGTGTTCAAACAGGTCCTGGGCTTTCTCGGCGGCCCACGGCTGGTACGGAATCTTGCCATCGGGCGGATCGACAATGGCGCCTTTGCCGGGCGCGATGCCGCGCTTGGCCGCATGATCCTGAACCTCGAAAATGGCGGCGTTGAAGCGCGCTTCCCAGTAGCCCTGCATATCCGGTTTGCCTTCCGGCGTACGGCCGACGGGCGCGCCCTTGGCGTACGGAGGCTGGTGATAGGGTCCGAATTTGCCGAAAGCGCCGCCAACTCCTTTTTCCCCGCCACCCTTTTTCTGGGGAGCCTGGCCGGCGCCGGGGCTCGGCAGAAGAGCGAATGCCGCGACGGCCAATGCCACCGCGGGCAACGAACCGAGCAATCCGCGCTGAATCGAGTTCCTCATTTCTGGTCCTCCTCCGCATAGGCCTGGCATTCGTATTCGAGCAGCCGGAAATTCTTTTCTCTGTGCCGGTAGAGCGGCATGGCGATTTTGAAAGGCTTGGTCAGGACCTTGGGGTCCTCGATGGTCGCTTCGTAAGTGAGCACATCGGGCTCGGTGCGGGTGTAGCGTTCGACGACGTGCAAGGCATCGCTATGGAAATTACCGGCTGCGTCGAACCAGGTCTCGTCGTTGTTGCTTGTGACGTCCACCACCAGCGTTTCTCCCTCCCAGTGGCCGCGCGAATCGCCCATGTAGAAATCCAGATCGGAGATGTGTTTGCTGTCGAGTGAGACGTTGCGCACGGTGTGCGCGTACTCGGAGGTGATGGCGATGAATTTGGGCGTCTGGATGATCTGGAAGGGGAACGGCAGATACATCATGCGGGGAACGCCGGGCGAGTAGCACTTGTGCAGCGGATCGCGAGCGGCGCGGTTGCGGAAATTCTGCTGCTGCTGGGCGGCCGCCTCGGGCTTGTAGGGAATTTTTCCATCGGGCGGATCGGCCACGATGCCCAGGCCGCCGGGGATACCGAGCGCCGGACTGTGCGGCTCGATGTTGAAGGACGCAGTGTTGAGGGCTTGCCAGAATCCCTGCAGGTCGGGCTTGCCATCGGGCGTGCGCGGCGCGCGGTAGCTTTGGGCGGCAGCGGCAGTCGCCAGCAGGCAGAGTGTGAATCCAAGGTGACGATGTCTCATGGGAGTGCGAATTTCAGCGGAAAATCGTGGCCATCATAACACCGTTGTGAGAGAGCTGTCCAAAACGCACGTGGCGCGAACGAGCACGAGCACGAGCGCACAAAGGCTGACGAACGTGCCCCCGAGGCTATGCTACGCTCGAATACTATGCTGTTCGAGTCCGACAAAGTGATGTTCGAAATCTATCGTGAGACGGAGTATACGGGCAAATACCGAGTCGTCTACTTTACCGAACTGCAGGACCACAACAAAGAGACCGAGATCAACCATGCGCTGGCGGGCGAGCATTTCTTCGACGGGTTCATCAAGAATTTCGGCAAAGATGAGGCAAAGGAGATCATCGATTCCATCCTCAGCCGCTTGAACGAGGGCGAGCGGCTGGCGCCCGAGGAAGTCGAGCGCGCGCTCGGCGAGCACATGGCCTGAGGTGGGCGGTGCGGATTACCCGCTTTCCGAGTCTCACCGAACAGCAGTTCCTGGGCTGTACGGCCGCTTTCGCCGATTCCCTATCGGGCGAGCTGAATGCCGCGGCTCTGGCGCTGCGGCGCCTGGAGAACCGCCCGAAGGGTTCCGCGTTCGCGCACGAGATGGCTCTCGATTCGCATCGCTATGGCGCGCTGATTGTGCTGGATCGTTGGGCAACGCTGGCGCACGCGTTCGGCCCGCATCTCGAGGGCGCAGCGGCGCGCGCCATGGCAGACAACGCCGCGTTCCGCGTACAAAGCGCCGAGAACATTCTGGGCCGCGTCAACGACCTGATCGACGCTGCCCAATCCTACGGTGGCGACTTGGTGGAGGCGTGTGTGCTGGCGTTTCGATCGGTCGAGACCACATTCGCCGAAGAGCGCGCGGCCGCGGAAAAAGCCAGCCGCCTGGGGCCGATGTTGCCGCAGGAGTACCAGGAAGCCCGGCGGATCTTTCTGGAGGATCTGGCCGCGCGGTAAGGGCTCGCACTGTGCGAATTTCGAATGATACACTCTCGTCGAGGTAACCGACGTATGACCATTTCGCGCTTCGCGCCCACTGCCACCGTTTGTCTCGTCAGCGCCGTAAGCTTGCTCTGTCCAGGACCCGCGCGTGCGCAACGGCCGGCGCAAGATCTCGCACTATCGGCCCGTATACAACGTCTGGAGGACATGGAAGAGATCCGGACGGTGCTGCTGAACTATGGACGCTACCTCGATGCGCGGGATTTCGCAGCGTACTCGCACCTGTTCGCGAAGGACGGCGAATGGGTGGGCGGCTTCGGCTCCGTCACTGGTCCGGCGGCGATTCAGGCCTTCATGGAGAAGAACATTCCGGGCGCAAACAAAGGCCACACCTACCACCTGTTGTCGAATTTCGTGATCGACGTCCACGGGGACACCGCCACGGCCTGGTCGCGATGGGCGTACGTTGTGCCGGGCGGGGATGGAAAACCGGTGGTCGCGCAGGGTGGGCATTACGACGATACGCTGGTGCGCGAGAACGGGCACTGGAGGTTCCAGCGCCGCGTGGCGCCGGTAGACATTCCGCCGCTCGATCCCTCCAAGAGCAAATGAGGTGATCCGCGCGGCGCGGCGGGCGGAAGCCCGGCGGCGGGCCGGAAGGCCCGACCCCACGCTAGCGCACGAATTACGGGCTCCAGTGCAAGAGCGTTTTTTCGAAGCAGGCGCGGGAACAAGGTTTGGCGAGGTAATCGTCCATGCCCGCCGCTAAACATTGTTCGCGGGTTCCGGCGACGGCGTGTGCGGTCAGCGCAATGATCGGGGTTCGGTGGCCTTCTTCCTCGCGGATACGGATCTCGCGCGATGCCGCGTAGCCATCCATTTCCGGCATCCCACAATCCATCAGGATGAGGTCGTACGGAAAACGCGCGGCCATTTCCACGGCCTCCCGGCCATTGGCCGCCAGGTCCACGCGGCAGCCCAGTTTCTCGAGCGTCAATACGGCAATCTTCTGGTTGACCATATTGTCTTCCGCCACCAGGACTCTGCGACACCTGGCCATGATGGCAGCCTGGCGGTGCGCTTCGGCCAAGCCGCTCTCCGGCGGGCCATCGGCAGCCAGAGGCAAGGTTAGGGTCAGCGCGGCAGTTGTGCCTCTTCCCAGTTCGCTCGTGATGGTCAGGGTCCCTCCCATCAGCTCCGCCAGTTGGCGCGAAATTGCCAGGCCCAGCCCGGTGCCTTCGTGTTTCTTGCCAACCGAGGAATCCACCTGGGTGAACTTTTGGAACAACAGCGGCAATTGATCCGAGGCGATGCCGATTCCGGTATCCGCGACGGAAATGGTGAAGAGACCCGCGCCCTCGCCTGAGCGGCACGATTTGACGCGCACGGTGGTCTCTCCGTGTTCGGTGAACTTGATGGCGTTGCTTAACAGGTTCAGCACAATCTGGCGGATTCGCCCGGGATCGCCGCGCACGTAGCGCCAAGGCGTGGGCGCGTCCAACCGGTAGCCGATGCCTTTGTTGCGTGCCTGCGGCTCCATCAATTCGCCGATCTCCTCCATGCACTCGATGAGGTCGAACGTCACCGGTTCGATCGCCATCTTCCCAGCTTCGATCTTGGACAGATCGAGAACAGCGTTCACGAGGCCAAGCAGCGCGCCGGCCGACCGCCGGATGGTCTCGGTGAAATCCCTCTGTTCACTCGTCAGGGCAGTGTCGAGGAGCAGGCCGGTCATCCCGACAATGCCGTTCATGGGCGTGCGGATTTCGTGGCTGACATTGGCCAGGAACTGGCTCTTGGCCCGGTTGGCATTTTCCGCCTCGGTTTTGGCTTGCTCCATTTCGAGCGCCCGCGCCCGCTCCTTGGCCTCCGCCTGTTTCCGGTCGGTGATATCGCGGGCGATACACAGGTTGGCTGGCTTTTGACGGTACGAAAACACGTGCGAACTGATCTCGACCGGGAACGTGGCGCCATCCTTGCATTGATGAACCGTTTCCATTAAAGCGGTCCCGTGTGCGATTAGCTCGAAGAACCGATCGGCAAGCCACGGCTCATTGGCCGCAGGATCGATGTCGAGAATCTCCATGCTCAGAAGTTCGTCCCGTGTGTAATGTAAACGCTGGCAAGCTACCTGGTTCGCTTCGAGCAAGCGCCCGTTGAAATCCGTGATAAAAATGGCGTCACTGGCGCTGTCGAACAAGGTGCGAAATTCGTTGGCAGCGGCGAGCGCAGCCTCCTCGGCTTTAGCCTGCTGCGCGCGCCGGCGGCGCACTTCGATGCCGTAGGAAAGATCGCCGGCCAACTCTTCGAGCAGCCGCAATTCCTCGGGATGGAAGGCGTCTGCTTCGCTGGCGTAAATGATGAGCGCACCGATCACTGACCCTTCCACGCGCAGCGGCAATCCCGCCACGGAACGGTAGCCGTGCTCGGAGGCCCTGTCTACCCAAACTGCGAACTCTGGATCCGTCTGCACGTCGTTGACGATGGCGACCTGCCCGGTGCGAATCGAGGTTCCGGCCGGTCCATGCCCATGGGGGCTGTCGTCCCAGGTGATGCCGTGGGCATCCAGGTAGTCGGTTCCCATTCCGAAGCTGGCCACCGTACGCACGGATTTTCGCTCGTCATTCTCGGCGAAGCCAATCCACGCCATCACGTAGCCGCCCGGCCCGGTGATGGCGCCGCAGATATCCTCGTAGAGCCGCGCTTCATCGCCGGCACGAACCACCGCCTGATTGCTGACCGACAACACCCGCATGGCCCGCGTAGCGCGGCGCAGATTCTCTTCGCTGCGCTTGCGCTCCGTAATATCGCGAATCACGCTCTGGTTGAAAACCCGCCCGTCCAGTTCAATGTTTCGAGAACTTACCTCGACTCGGAATCCGGTTCCATCCCGGCGGCGGTGGCACCCTTCGAACAAATCCACACACTGGTCGCAGACTCGTTGCCAACGGGACGCGAACTTAGGCAGCTCGCTAGGATGCAACAGATCGCGGATGGAAAGCTGCAGCAATTCCGACAAGCGATAGCCGTACGCTTCGACGGCGCGATCATTGGCTTCCACGATCCTTCCGTCTTCGTCCAGCAGCAGGACGATGTCGTTCACCAAGCGGCTCAACTCCGCATACCGGCCGGCGATGCGTCTGCGCTCTCGCTCGGCGTGATGCTCGCGCCGGTAGAACCGGCTTTGCCGCAGGTGCCAGAATAAGCCGAAGACCGCCAATCCTGCCGTCAGCAGCAAGCCCATCACGAGCGCGATCATCCGAGACCGCTCGCGCAGGGGCGAGTTGACTTCATCCTCATCGATCTTCGTAACCAGCGCCCAGGGAGTTTCATCGATTTGGCGGAGTGCGGCAATCACTGGCACTCCGCGGTAATCGAGGCCGTGGCGCACGCCTGTCTGTCCCTGCACCGCCATCGCTGCGATCGGGTCGCTCGCCAGCGGCATCGCTCCGCTCATCGGATTGGCCGTCTTTTGACGCAAGCCGCTCAAATACTCGATGCCGTTTTTCCCGGTACGGAGCAACATGCTTTCTGCGGTGCGGCTGGGAGCCGGCCAAAACTGAATCATGGCGTGGAGGAAAGCATCCACGTCCACGCGCAGGTAAACCAACTCCTCCACCCAGCGCTGGCGCGGTTTTAGAACCGGTGCGACCACATCCATGTGCGCGGTTCCCGCGAGCCACACCAGATCCGACGCCGAGGCCTGCTGATTGCAGCGGGCCATGGCCATCGTTCTAAGCAGCTCTCGATCGGCAAAACGCGCCGTTCCCGTACCCGCGATGCGAAGGCCGCCCTGGGCATCGACGATGGCGGCATCGGAATACCCGTAGAACGTTCGGAAATGCGCCAGCCAGGTCTGCAATTGGCGATCGTCACGAGCGCCCTCGGGCGCCATTACCATGGGGTTGGCGGCCAACAGCGTGGCTGCTCCCAGCCGCTCCCGGCGCCATGCCAGAATCTGCTGCACCTTCAGGTCGGCAATGGCGGAGAGCTGGCTCTCGGTGTTGCCTTGTTTCTCGTTCTTCTGTGCCTGGTAGTAGCGGTAGCTGGCCGCCGTGAAAACGCCCGCCAACAACAGCAGAACCAAGGGCAGCAGAATGTAGTTCCGGTAAGATTCCCGCACGGGCGCTGCGGTGGAATGGGCGGCGGCGTAGGCCGCAATCGCTGGCGTCGGCTCATTACCGGTGGCCGCTCGGATGTCCCACACCCGGGCCTGCCTGGCTCCCGACTTTTTCAGCCTCCACATCGCGGCAAAAGGCAAACGTGCCTATACCCGGCTTATCGGCGTGGGGTTCCAGAGCTTTAAGCGGAGAGTCCGGCGTCTCTTACTTGTGTGGCTGCTCTTTAGTCTGGTCTTCCGGCAGTGGCGCCGGCGTGTCGGTGTCAAACTTGATGGCCGACTCGGCCGAATACTTGTGGTAAAGCCGGAATTCGTTGGCGTTCCTGCTCATCCCGTCGCTGGTCGCCATCCGTACTTCGCCCTTGAGGGGCAACAGGAACTCCTGGTCGCCGAGCATCTGGTAATCGTAATCCAGCGTATCCTCGGCCAGACGCACCGGAAAACCAGCCGGAATGTCCGTTGCCTCGAGCGTGATGCGGAGCACTTGCCGGTTCTCCTCATCGATGTACACCAGCCCGTGGTAAGCCGAAACGATGTCCTCATGCCGATCGTACTCGATATGCCACTGGGAACGCGCCTGCGAAACACGGTAGGCAAAGACGTAGGTAAGACGGCCGCGCAGTTTTCCCCAGTGGTCCCATTCGAAATGCGCTTCGGTGCCGCGCTCGAAGATCTGGCGCATCATGGTGCCGAAATCGCCGGAGGAAGTGGAGCCACCCAGCTTGTTGTAATCCTGCTGGACGACGGTGTTGTTCACCAGGATCAGTTTGTAGTCTTCCTTCTGTTCGAAATAGCTGAGCCGGATGGTGAGGGTGTCCTGGAGCTGCCAGGATGGGTCGTCACCGCGCTTTCCGCCATAGCGTCCGCCCGGAATCGGAGCCACGTAGCGGCGCGTCACCTGCGTGCAAATGTAATCCGGAAGGTTCTGGGAGTAGCTCAGAGCGTATTTGCGTACGGAGTCGATGATGGCGGCCTGCTCTTCGGAGGAAGGCGGCGGCTTGGGCGTCGGCTTGGCGTCGGGTGTAATCGGCGCCGCGGCGACGAGTGTTTGAGACTGATCGCGGAGCGCATGCAGCGCAGCCAGCGTCTTGGGCCCGATTCCGAGAGACTCCATCTCCTCGATGGCATGGTCGTCCAGCTTCTCGCTCATTTTGGCTTTAGCGAGGAATCCGGCCACCTCCCGATCGGTCTGTTTCATCTGAACCGAGGACTGCAGAAAACTCATCAACTGCTTGACCGACAGACTTTGCGCGGACGCGGCCAGCGCGACCGCGAATACCGCGGCGACGAGGCGAGACAGCATATTCCCTATTTTCGCACGCCCGCTTGCTGGAAGCGGCGGCGCGCTCTCGGTCGGGTGCGCGAGATGAAAGTGAGCGATTTACTAGCGTAGGAGTACTTCAGACAGAGCCGCGACCGTTAGGGAGCGTCAGATGTCGCGCACTCCTCTCGGTCGGCAAGCTCCACTCCAGCCTACTTGGTCTCCGTCTCGGTATCGAACGTAACCGCCGAATCTGCCGAGTACTTGTGATAGTCGTGGAACTCGTTCTCGTTTTTCGTCAGCAGCCGCCCGTCTCCCAGCAGGATTTCGCCTTTCAGCGGCAGCAGCACCTTCTGCCCGCCGATCACTTGGTAATCGTAGTCCAGCGTGGTCTCCGCGCGTCTGAGCGCGACGCGGTCCGGAATATCCATAGCCTGCTGCGCAACTCGCAGCACTTGATGCGTTTCCTGATCGACGGACAACAGCCCATGATACGGCGTAAGAACTACCTGCCCTTCGTACCCGAGGTGCCACTGTGACCGGTCCAGTGGAACCTCATAGGAAAAGACATCGACCACACGGCCGCGCAGCCTGGCTTGGTGATCCCACACAAAATGCGCTTGCGTTACGGGTTCGAAGATTTCCCGCATGATGGTGCCGAAGTCGCCCATCGACGTGGTGCCGCTCAAATCGCTCCAGCGCAGTTTGGTCGGGACTTTGTTCACCTGTTCGAGCGTGTAGTGTTCCTTCTGCCCGAAGTAGGTTAAGCGGATGGTAAGGGTGTCCGTTTGCTTCCAGGCGGGCGCGCCGCCACCCCCGTCCAATTGCCCGGAACGTAAAGCCATGACGTAGCGCTGTGTGATCTGCGTGCAGATATAATCCGGCAGGCTACGGCTGTAATTCAGCGAGTAGTTGCGGACATCTTCGATGATGGCAGCCTGGGCTTCCGGGGACGGAGCGTTCGATTGGCTCGGCGCGGGCGCGGCCGGCACGAGCGCAAGGACCGCAGCCACCAGCCGGCTCCGCATGCCCCTATTCTCGCATGGCCTCCGGCACGAAGTGGGCCTTGACGCGCCGCGCCGCCACGCGCCCCACAACCGCTGCCAATTGATCCTCTGATGCTGTCCGCACCAATTCCGAGCTGCCGAATCCCTTCAGCAGCTTCTGGACCGTCTTTTTGCCCACGCCTTCGATGGCTTCCAATTCCGAGGTGAGCTGACGCGCATTGCGGCGCGAGCGGTGGAACGTCACGGCGAAACGGTGCGCTTCGTCGCGGATGGATTGGATCAGGTGCAGGATGGGAGAGAAGCGGTCGAGCACCACCGGTTCGTCTTCCTGGCCGTACACGTAAATGATCTCTTCGCGCTTGGCGATCGACGCCAGAGGCTGGTCGCTGATACCCAACATTTCCAGGGCCTCGGCTGCCGAGTGCAACTGCCCCAGGCCACCATCGATCAGAACCAGGCCCGGCATCGGTTGTTTCTCCTCGCGAAGGCGCGCATAGCGCCGCGTCACCACTTCGCGCACGCTGGCGAAATCGTCGTTTCCGATGACCGTCCGGATGATGAACTTGCGGTAGTCCGATTTCTTCATCCGCCCGTCTTCCCACACCACCATGCTGGCCACCTTGTCGGTTCCCTGGATGTGCGAGATATCGAAACACTCGATACGCGACGGCGCCACGGGCAGGTTCAGGGCGTCTTCGAGGGCCTCTTGAATGGCGCGCGACGAGGGTTTGAGCACGCGGAAACGCGCGTCGAAACTGTGCTTGGCGTTGGTCTGGACCAGGTCGAGCAGAGCCTTCTTCTGGCCGCGCTGCGGCGTGCGAATCTCCACGCGCCGGTTGCGCTTTTCCGACAGCAGTTCTTCCAAGGCCTCGCGGTCTTCAAATTCCACGGGGACGTGGATCTCCGACGGGATGTACTGCTGGTCGAGATAAATCTGGCTCAAGAGCGAAGAGAAGAACTGCGGCTCGTCGAACACCACCTGATCCTCCCAGAAGAATTCCCGCCGGTCCACGATCTGGCCGTTGCGCAGGTGGAACAGATTGAGCGCCACCATGGGCGGCTCCGCGTAGCACGCGAAGATATCGACGTCGTCGCCCTTGGCCGCAGCCATCTTCTGGCGTTCCTCGATCTCCTCGACCGTGGACAGCAGATCGCGCAGCGAGGCGGCTTCTTCAAAGCGCATCTCATCGGAAGCGGCATCCATCCGTCCGCGCAGCACGCGGGCCAAATCGCCGTGGCGTCCCTCGAGAAAAAGCTTGACGTCGCGCACGGCGGCGGCGTATGCATCGTCGGTCGTCAGCCCCTCGACGCACGGCCCCAGACAGCGGTGAATGTGGAATTGCAGGCAGGGCTTGGGATGGTAGCGCGTCAAGTCCACCTTGCAGGATGGAACCAGGAAGTGGCGGTGGATGAAGTGCACCAGGCGGTGTGCCAGGTTGGCCGGAAAGTAGGGACCGTAATAAGTCGAACCGTCCTTGCGGAGGCGGCGCGTCACATACACACGCGGGTATTTTTCGGCGGTGAGCTTGATGTAAGGGTAGGTCTTGTCGTCGCGGAGCAGGATGTTGAAGCGCGGTTTGTACTGCTTGATAAGGTTGTTTTCGAGCGCCAGCGCCTCTTTTTCGTTGTCGACCAGGATGTAGTCGATATCCTGCGCTTCGGAGAGCAACGTGCCGGTTTTGATATCGGACTGGCGGTCCTCGGAAAAGTAGCTGCGCACCCGCAGGCGCAGGCTCTTGGCTTTGCCCACGTAGATGACGCGGCCGGAAGCGTCTTTGTACAGATATACGCCTGGCGAGAGTGGGATTTGCGCTACTTTCTCGCGGAGGTCCATGGAGGGAAAGCTATAATTCGATTATGTCACGCTGGGTTTTGGCACTGCTTCTGGCGAGTGCGGCACCGGCTTTTGCGGACGATTTAAAAAAGCAACGGCCTCAGCCGCCGGCCTCCACCCAAGAAGAGGTTCCCAAAGAGGAAGACACCGCGATCGGTGAGAAAGAATACGCCTTCAACCCGTTACAAGCCGAGAAAGAAATTCGCGTGGGTGATTTTTACTTTAAGAAGGGGAAATATCGCGCTGCCGCCGAGCGCTTCCGCGAAGCTACGAAGTGGAACGGCGGGTCAAGCGAAGCCTGGCTGCGGCTCGGAGAGGCCGAGGAAAAGGAGAAGGACCCCAAGGCTGCCAAAGAAGCTTACGCCAAGTACCTCGATTTATCTCCTGATGCAAAGAATGCACCGGAGATCCGCAAGAAACTGGAAAAGCTGAAATAGCGCTACAAGCGGTCTAACGCTTGCCGGACTTTCTCGACCAGAACCGCGGCGGTGAAGGGCTTCGGCAAGAAGATAGAACCCACTGATTCGACGCCACGAACCACGGTGTCTTCCGTGTAACCGGACATAAAGATAATGGGCAATTTTGGGCAGACGCGCGATAGATGGCGGGCTAATTCGGCTCCGCTCATCTCCGGCATAATTACGTCCGTCAGAACCAGGTGGACCGATCCGCATTCGCGTTCGAGCAAAACCAAAGCCTCTGCGCCATCGGCCGCTTCCTTTACGCCATAGCCGCTTCCGCGCAGCATGGAACAAACCATCTTCCGAATGGGTTCGGCGTCTTCCACTACTAAGATCGTTTCCCTGGAATCGGCTGCCACGCGAAACTCCTGAAATGGTTACTGCAAACAGAATGCCTGAACGCCCCATAGATTGCGAAAAACCGTACGGAATTGCTAGAATTGGGTTCACACCGCTGGGAGATAATCAAATCCTATGGCAAGAGTTTGCGAAGTGTGTGGCCGCGGTCCGCAAGCCGGACATCGCATCAGCCACGCCCATAATGTCACCAATCGCGTCTGGAACCTCAACCTGCAAAGCATTCGAGTGCTCGTGAAGGGCGCCGCGCGGCGCATGAGGGTCTGCACGTCCTGCATCCGTTCGGGGAAGGTTCAGAAGGCGGCGTAAAAGCTATTGCGCGGCGGTCACGGGAGCTGGCTTGCGCGCTGGCGCGGGCGTCTTCTTCCACATCCGTAGACGCCAGCTTAACACCACGGTTACCAGAACAGCGTAAAGCACCGGCAGCCGGATATCCGATTTTACCAGCCAATAATAGTGAATCACTCCGCAAACGGCGGTGACGTAAATCAACCGGTGGAGCTGCTGCCAGCGTTTGCCGCCCAGGCGGCGGATCCATCCGGCGGTCGAAGTGACGGCCAGCGGAACCATCAGCGCGAACGCGGTGAAGCCCACGGTTATGTAGCGGCGCTTGATGACGTCTGCCCACATTTCGTGCAGGTCGAAAAACTTGTCCAGCCAGATCCACGTGAGGAAATGGAGCGTGCCGTAGAAGAACGCGAACAGCCCGACCATGCGGCGGTACTGGATCAGCTTGGGACGCTTCAGGATTTTGCGCAGCGGCGTGATCGCCAGGCCGATGATGACGAGACGCAGCGTCCAATCACCGGTATAGTGGGTGATGAACTCGATAGGATTGGCCGTGAGGCGGCCGTTCAAGGCCCGCCATCCCAACCAGAACAGCGGCGCCAGACCGAGCAGAAAAACCAGAACCTTCGTCCAGCGCCACTTCACAAGACTAGTAATACCTCATGAGGTCCATGCCGGTGTAGAGGCTGGCGACCTGCGGGTACCCGTTGAACATGAGCGTTTCGCGCTTGCCGAATTCGCCCAGCCGCCGCTCTTTCGCCTGGCTCCAGCGCGGATGATCGCGGTGTGGGTTCACGTTGGAATAGAAGCCATACTCGTTGGAGGCGTACTCGTTCCAGGTACTGGGCGGCTGGCTACTTGCGAGCCTGATCTTGACAATCGACTTGATGCTCTTGAACCCGTACTTCCAGGGCAACACCATGCGCACCGGCGCGCCATCCTGAGGAAATAGCGACTCGCCATACATACCGACGCAGAGCAGCGCCAAAGGGTGCATAGCCTCATCGAGCCGTAGCCCTTCGACATACGGCAGCGGAATGCCGGCCTCGCGGGGTGAGAGCATTTGCTTGGGATCGTAGAGAGTCTCGAACGCTACGAACTTGGCCTTGGGAGTCGGCTCGACTTCCTTCAGCAGGGCGCTCAGCGAGTAGCCGATCCACGGCACCACAATCGACCAGGCTTCCACGCAGCGGTGCCGGTAGACGCGCTCTTCGAGCGGAGCGAGCTTCAGAATTTCGTCCATGCTGAATTTTCGCGGCTTGGCCACGTCACCCTCGACGGAGACGGTCCACGGCGACGTCTTGAAATTCTTGGCTCTCTCGGCCGGCTCTTCTTTGCCGGTGCCGAACTCGTAATAGTTGTTGTAATGGGTGACGTCGTCGATCGGGTTCACCCGTTCCCCAGTGGTGCTGAGCGGGCTCTTGGTGGCATTCAACTTGGTGACAGCGAGCGCGCGGCGTGAGGGGGAGAGCAGTTCGCTTCCCGCCAGGATGGCCGCTGGGACGCCGGTGAGGAAGCTGCGGCGGTTCAGGTAAACCGCTTTGGGCGTTATGTCCGAATAACGCAAGTCATCAGGCTTCTTGATTAACATAGCTGCAATCTCATATCCTTAGACGGGCCGAAATATTCCCTGGTCACGTGTATTTTATCAAGTTCACTCCCCTATGTAGCTAGTACGATGTATACTTTACGGCGGATTGCGCGATTTCGTTACCGATTCTGAATGGACCCAGACGCTCGCACCGTTCTCATAGTGGACGACGATCCACAAATCCTCAAACTGGTCGCGAAGATGCTGCGGCCGCAGGTCTACAAGATCCTGGTGGCGCCGCGGCCGAGCCAGGCGTTGGAGATCTGTGGCCGGGAAACGGTCCACCTGCTAATTTCCGACATTGCCATGCCCGAGATGGACGGCACCAAGCTGATGGCGAAAGTGCTCCAGTTGCAGCCGGAGGCATCGGTGTTGTTGATTTCCGGGCATGTCCGGCAGGAGCCTCCTCCTGCTAAGAGCGGGCGCGTCAAGTTTCTGAAGAAGCCGTTCTTTCCATCGGACTTGTTGGAGGCCTTGCGGGAGTTGCTGCCGGAAGTGTAGCCCACACAGGCCGGGGGCCTGTGCCACTTTACACGCGCCGGTACGGTGCACTCAAATACCCGCGGGCTTCCCGCGCGGCATCGGCCTCAGGCGCATATGCGATGCACTTGTGATACGCCTCCAGTGCTTGCGCCCGCCGCTGGGTCAGGTCGTAGATCTGCCCGATGCGCAGCCACGTCTGCGCTCCGGTGTTGAGGTCTAGCTCCTCGGGCGAAGCCGCCACTTTCTTCAAATTCTCCAGCGCGTGATCCAGATCGCGATACCAGAACTGGATCGTTCCTTCCTGGAAGTAGATCTTCTCCCACGGAAGCCGGTCGTATCCGGGCGCATGGCCGTTCTTCTGACGCACTACTTCATCGAGCGCCGCCAGCGCGCGCGTCCCATCGCCGGCCAGGCTGTACATTTGCGATAGTTCCAGGCGCAGCAGGAAATTCCGCGGAAACCGCGCAATCAGATCCTCGAGCAGCGGTAGTGTCTGCCGCGGCTGGTTTTCACGCCGGTAGAGAGCGCACAGGAAGATCTGGGCGTCGATGCGATTCAGTTTCCCGTTGCGCGACACATCCTGAATCGTGCGGATGCCCTTTTCCTTGTCGCCATGAATGCCAATGAGAAAACCGAGCATGCGATACGCCACCGGCAGGCTGCCGACGATGTAATCGTGCAGCCCCTGCACCAGCCGCGCGTCCACATTACTCGGTTCGAGCTCCGTGATGCGATTGTGCTGGCGGCGGGCGGCGGTGGCATCGCGGAGCGAATCGTGCCAGGCTTTCTTGACGACCCAGTAGTAGTTGGCGCGCAGTCCAAAAGAGATGCCCAGCGCGTACATGGCGGAAACGTCATTCGGATTCTTGTGCAATCGCGCTTGTGCGAGCGCTATGGCCTGCGCGATCTGGTCGAGAATCTGGCGTTCCACCTCCGGACTCGGGTTTAGCTTGGCGCGGCGCAGGAACGAGTTGTTGCCGGACACCAGTTCGCTTTCGAGCGCGCCGTCGCGATACATCTCGCGGAAGATGAGGGTCTGGGCGACGTGATTGTGCAGGTCGGGAGTGGCCGGATCATGCGCGATGGCTTCCTGAAAATCGGCGAGGGCCTGGTCGTATTCGAGGTTGTAGAAGTGATCGAAGCCGCGGTCGATGGGTTGGGGTTGGGCGGTGAGCGGTGTGGCCAGCGCCAGCACGGTGATTAGCAAAAAACCGCTCCCTTTGGTCGCGGCTCGGTAAGCAGCGGGCACAACTCTATCGTAGTTGGTCGAGCGCCCAGGCCGCATGCTCGGCGACGAGCGCGTCCGGCCCGGCCGCCAGCTTCTCGAGTGGCGTACGAAACCGCACTTCGCCGGAATTGCCCATGGCCACGGCCACGTTGCGAAGGAAGCCGGCGTAGCGGGCGCGGGTTACTGGAGTGCCACGAAACATGGTGCGAAACTCGTCTTCCGTGATCGCGGCCAGGCGCTCCAGCGGCGGCGCGAAATGACGGGGGCGGAATGGCGGCTCATCCGTAACCGCCGCGCGGCGATTCCACGGACACACGTCCTGGCAGATATCGCAGCCGAAAACGTGAGAGCCACTGAGCGCGCGTTCGGGCTCGGGCACGGCTCCGCGCAGTTCGATCGTGAAGTAAGAAATGCAGCGACCGGAATCAACCGTATATCCGAGCGATCCGGGAACGATGGCCGCGGTGGGGCATGCGTCGATGCAACGCGTGCACGTGCCGCACAGGTCGGGAGGCGGCTCATCCGGATCGATTGAGAGCGACACCAGTAACTCCCCCAGGAAGAACCACGACCCGCTTTGCTGATTGATCAGGCAGGTGTTCTTACCGATCCAGCCGAGTCCTGCCAGCCGCGCATACGATCGCTCCAGCAGCGGCGCAGTATCCACGCAAATTTTCGATTCATAGCCGGCATTTTGGCGCAGACATTCGTCGAGCCGCTCTAAACCGTGTCGCACTACATCGTGGTAGTCGTCGCCCCAAGCATAGCGCGAGATCCAGGCCCGCTCGCGATCGGTAAATGCGGTGGAATGGGGCGCGGGGCTGTTGTACAGCTTGCCCACGCAGATGATGGAACGCGCCGAGGCCAGCAGGTTGCGCGGATCGCTACGGATCTGGGCCCGCCGGTCTGTCAGGTACTGCATTTCGGCGGCGAACCCACGCGCCACCCACTGGTGGAACCAGGCGCGCTCCGCCACCGGCTCCGCGCGCGCCACGCCGGCCAGCTCAAACCCGCACTGGTGCGCCCGTTCGCGAATTTCCGCCGAGGTCAAATCTGCAGCCCCACCGACCGCATCAGCTCGATGGCGTTGCTCTTACGCACCACGCCG
>DATJAK010000207.1:0-4406 GCA_035516375.1 Bryobacteraceae bacterium | reverse complement strand
GGGGACGCCGGGTTCTGGGGCCAGAACAATGGCGCATCTTTGGCACGCGAACATGGCGTCGGTGCGATCCCATCGGAGGCGTTCACGCTGTTTGACGACAGCGGCATCACCCCCGAGCCTGGCACCATCGCGCTGTTCGGCCCCCCCCTGCTGCTGCTGGCAGCGGGGATGCGGCGCAAGTCGCACCGCTAGCCAATCCTGGTTTCGTCCTATTTCACCACCACGTTCAACCCAGCTCCGAAATGCACGCAGCACCCTGATCAATCCGACAACGCCAAACGTTCCGGCGAAATAAGCGGCGGTTCCGAGTTCCATGTGCTACCTTAGTGGCGATGGGGAGGGAAAACTCTCAGTTCTTTTGGAGCCGTCAACGGCTCATGACTTCCAGAAGGGTCTTAGCGGCACTCATAAATCCGTTTTGCACCTATGAAAAGACCGACCGGGTGCCGACGCTCGTTTGCGCAACGAAACCGCATCGCCGAAAACCAGGAACTACCGCGTGCCGGCAGGCTCCAGCGCTGATTCGTTGATCACACATCTTGAACACTCGAATCATGATCCCAGCGGAACCCGACGCGTGCGCACCGGTCTTTACTCTCAAGGGGGTCTGGGTGTAACATTCCTCTAACGCACGGGAGAGGAGGTTCGGGCTATGCGGAGCGCGGCGTCCCTTCGTCGTGCCGTGAAAAGGGCACATCAACGGCTTGCGAAATGCATTTTGGCCTATGCGGAGGCATTAGACCGCTACGCGAGTTTCGTAGGGGAAGATATCAGCCGAGCAAGGAAAGACATGTCCCGCGCGCGAATCGTCGACCGGCACGATCGGCGACGCGCCGGCTGAGGCGGCGTATTCGGCACCCCCCAACCGAAACTTAGCGTGCACGACCTCCAAGGGGTCAAGAGCGCACAAAACCTCCAACTATGGGGCCCCCACTGAACACGTCTTGAATACCGATCCGCCAGCGAGCACCGCAGTACCAACCCACGCACCCTCGCTCTGCTGCTGGCCAGCACTCCGGCAACTGTGGGGATGTACAACAACGGCGCTGAGCCCGGCAACATTCTATGCCGGCCGATTTCACTCCGCAACAGCGTGACGGACAACTTCGTCATAGTCAGCGATGCGCAGGTCGGTTGGCTGGTCTTCTCCACCTGGCTGTCGCCGGGCGATACGCCGATTTCGGTGGACTGAACCATCACCAGCTTGCCCTCTGGCGCCGTCCTGGGAGGGTCCGGGCTGGCGGGAGGCGTGCGCCGCAAAGGCGCGCTGCAGTAGTACCGAACGTCCGGGTTCGAGCTGTCGTCCAGCAACTATCCCGTCAAATACCGGCAGTTCTCCGCAGGCCGACGGCGTCGAGTCCCGATGGTACCTGGTCTCATCACCTGATGCCTTTAGTACAAAGGCATGATTAGCGCGTGATAATTGTGGCATACGCTGGCTACTATCTACCGTGAGCATTCGGGCTAGAACCAGCAATTCTCAGGTCGCAGATCCCAGGACCGGAGAAAATTTCGACGAGATTACTTTCCACTGCCGGTGCGGTACCGCGGGTTTCATCTCGTCCGTTGGCGTTAATTCAAGCGCGATTCTCCTGTTCGGGCGGTGTCCGGCGTGCGGGAATGCCTCCGTGAGGCGGTTTGACATCATGGCCATCGAGGCTTGGTTGCAAAGTATGGAAGCCACTGTGCAGTGACGATGGAGGTAGTTGCAATTTCAAGGAGACGCAACAGCAATACTTCTCCCTATGACGGGATGACCGTCACGCTGACGGATCGAGGACGAATCGCGCTAGCCGCTGATGCGTTGGCTGCTGCCGAAAGGGCGCGCACTGCACGACGACGGCAGCATCTGTGCGCGCAGGCGGTGAATTATCTGCGCCTAGCCTCAAGCCCCGAGTCTCGTTCTATCTCACCACCACGTTCACCAGTTTGTCCGGCACGGTGATGATCTTCACGATCTGTTTTCCCTCGAGGTAAGGCTTCACCTTGCCGTCTGCCAGCACGCGGGCTTCGATCTCCTTCGCCTGTGTGCCGAATGGCGCGTGAACGTGCGAGCGCACTTTGCCGTTCACCTGCACCACGATCTCGGCCTCTTCTTCTTTCGCGAGTTCCGGATCGAACCCCGGCCAAGGCTGGCGGAAGACCGGGCCTGGCTTCCCTAACTCTTCCCAGATCTCCTGAGCCAGGTAGGGCGCGAACGGCGCCAGCAGCAGGGTCAGCTTCTCGAGGACCTCCGCCATCGCAGCGGTGGAAAGTCCGCCCTCCTCGGCATAGAGAAGGTTGACCAACTCCATGACGGAGGCAATGCACGTGTTGAAATGCCAGCGGCTCTCGAAATCCTCGGTAACTTTGCGGACGGTTTGGTGCAACTTGCGAAGGACTTTCCGGTCCGCGGAGCCATCGCGCGCCACGGGCGGGGTGTTGCGCGTGGCGAAGCGATAGATGCGGCCCAGGAATCGGTAGATACCTTCGGCGCCTTCATTGCGCCAGTCCACTTCCTTTTCGGGCGGAGCGGCGAAGAGCACGAAGAGCCGGGCGGTATCGGTTCCCAATTTGTCGGCGAGCATGTCCGCGCCCACCACGTTGCCCTTGGACTTGGACATCTTGGCGCCTTCCGCGATTACCATTCCTTGCGTGAAGAGACGCCGCGCCGGCTCGCTGTTCCGGATCAGCCCGATGTCGCGCATCATCTTGGTGAAGAAGCGCGAGTAAATCAGGTGCAAAATGGCGTGCTCCACGCCGCCGATGTACTGATCGATCTCGAACCAGTAAGCGATCCGCGCGGGATCGAACGGCATCCGGCCGTTATGCGGGTCGCAGTAGCGATAGAAATACCAGGAGCTGTCGATGAACGTGTCCATGGTATCGGTCTCGCGCTGGGCCGCTCCGCCGCACTTGGGACACGCCACGTTGACGAATCCGGGCACGCTCTCGAGCGGCGAACGGCCCGCGCCGGTGATTTCGATGCGGTCGGGCAGGATCACGGGGAGCTGCGCTTCGGGAACCGGAACCACGCCGCATTGCGGGCAGTGAATCACCGGGATCGGAGTGCCCCAGTAGCGCTGCCGCGAGATGCCCCAATCCTTAATGCGGAACGTGATGGCGGCCTTGCCGAAGCCGTGTTGTTCGGCCCACGCGGCCATCTGGCGGCGCGCTTCTTCGCTGGTCAGCCCGGACCACTGGCCGGTGTTCTCCACGATGCCGTAATCGGTGAAGGCTTCCTTCATGCCCGGCTCGACGGCGAGCGGGCCATCCACCGGGCGGATTACCGGACGAACGGTGATGCCGTACTTGCGGCAGAATTCGAAATCGCGCTCGTCATGCGCCGGGACCGCCATGATGGCGCCGGTGCCGTAACCCATCAGGACGAAGTTCGCCACCCAGATCGGAATCTGCTCGCCGCTGTACGGGTTCACCGCGAAATGGCTAGTGGCAAAGCCCTCCTTTTCGATATCGCCAGGATCCCTGTTGGCGCGATCGTCCACCATGGATTTGGCCCGCGCCCGGCCCGCGGCGTCGAGCAATCGCTGGGTCAGGGGATGTTCGGGGGCCAGGATCACACAGGTGGCGCCGTAGATGGTGTCGACGCGCGTGGTGAAGACGCGGATCGGCTCACCGCTTCCGGCGAGGTGAAAGTCGATCTCCGCGCCTTCCGAGCGGCCGATCCAATTGCGCTGCATGGTGAGAACGCGTTCCGGCCAGCCGCCATCCAGTTGCGACATAGCGTCCAACAGCTCGTCGGCGTAATCGGTGATTTTCAGAAACCATTGCTCCAGCGCCCGCTGCTCCACCGCCGAATCTTCGTGGCGCCAGCAGCAGCCGTTCACCACCTGCTCGTTGGCCAACACGGTAGCGCACTGGGGGCACCAGTTCACCAGAGCCTTTTTGCGGTACGCCAAGCCGCGCTCCAGCATTTTCAGAAAAAACCACTGGTTCCAGCGGTAGTATTCCGGCTCGCAAGTGGAGATCTCGCGGTCCCAGTCGTAGCTGAAGCCGAAGCGGCGATGCGTCTTCTTCATCGCCGCGATGTTGTGCAGCGTCCATTCGCGCGGCGGCGTCCGGTTGGCGATCGCGGCATTTTCCGCGGGAAGACCGAATGCATCCCAGCCCATGGGGTGCAGAACGTTGTAGCCGCGCATCCACTTGTAGCGCGCCAGCGCATCGCCGATGGCGTAGTTGCGGATATGCCCGATATGCAGCGTGCCGCTGGGATATGGCAACATCTCCAGCACGTAGTACTTGGGCTTGGTGGAGTTCTCCTCGGCTTTATAGAAATCGGCATTCTCCCAGCGGGCGTGCCACTTGAGTTCGATGTGGTTATGGTCGTAGGGCTTTTCGGGCATAGTCGCTGTGAATTTTGGGCTGAGCTTCTATGGTAGCAAGCGTGGCAGCGGCTTTGACTGCCG
>DATJAK010000206.1:0-66076 GCA_035516375.1 Bryobacteraceae bacterium | reverse complement strand
TGAACGTCGCGCCCGAGCCGATCGATGTGTACCACCCGGAGCGCCGCGTCAACGATCCGGATTTTCACATCGACGCACGCAACGCTTATCGCCACGCGCTCGGCTGGGGATTCTACGACGTGTTTCGCAAGCTCTATCCGGATCGTGTGCAGTATACCTATTGGGACTACTACGGCAACGCCTTTGCGCACAATTGGGGATGGCGCATCGACCACATCCTGGGCACGGCTCCAATTGCCGAACTGTGCCGTGCGAGCGACGTGGATTTGACGACGCGCCAAGCCCCGGGAGCATCCGACCACGCGTTAGTCTGGGCGGAGTTCGACCTGGACGGCCGATAACGCCGGGGCTATTGCTTGATCGCGCGGCCTGTGTACGTGGACTGGTACTTGTAGTTTTTCGCTACCCAGAGTTCCGCGTCGGGATCGGTGCAGGCAAGAGTGAAGGTTTTGTTAACCACGTCGATGGTGATGGCGAAATGAACGATGTACGGGTCGCGATGGACAATCAGTGTTCCCGTGCAGTCCGCGTTAACTGTGTAAGTTCCGGTGCTGGTTTCCAATCGATTAATGACGCCATCGTGGCTGGCGGTGTCTTTCAGCGTGAACTGTCCTGTTCCATTGAAAGTGAATAACCCAGCCTCGGCGCGGTGTTCGATGTATCCTCTGTTGTCCGTTCCCGCTGCGGTGTAGGACCACCCCGCGGTTAGCGTTGTATTGTTACACTGTGCGTGCGCGACGCCAGCGGCCATCCAAGCGCATGCCATGCCGCCGAACACACATAAGCTCGTCAGTTTCATATTTCGCTCCGATCCAAAGATTTTTTCGTGCTTCACATGCTGGCGAAACCGGAAAGCTCCGTAGCCGGGTCGCTGCATACTGCAAAGAACTGTGTATTTCCGTTGGCGAGCGAAAAATCGAAATGCACAATTTCGCTGCTGAAGTGGAAAATCAGACTACCGGTGCAATCGGAGTTGATCTGGTAGGTGCCCACGTCGGCGTTGACTACGAGCGGGGGGAAGGGACGGGTAACGACATTGGAGTCCGCGAGATTTCCCGCGCCATCAGCGGCCAGGGTTCCGTTGATCACGAGTGGCTGACCGTCTGAAGTACCCATGATGGTGTAACTGAACGCTCCGCTAAAACTCGCTAGCGTGCACGTGGCGTGTGAAATCTGAGGAAGCAGTAACACAGCCGTTACCAACAAACACATTGTCAAAAACCGGTTCTTGCTCGTCATCTGTTCTCCATTTGAGCCAAATTGAATAGCCCGCTTAACTAGCCAAATGGGCTAGCACGTTGGGAGTTTAGTTTCTCACCGGGCAGCAGGTCAATAGTATTCTCACGAGGAAATATTGAATTCGTCCTAGGCTGAAGCCGCAAAAACGGGGAAATGGTATGGCCATCCTGGGAGTCACGACTCCAAATGGCCCGTTTCACGCGGCGGTGCTGAACATGGACCGATGGGGACAATGTCCCTGGCAAGCGGACTTTTTGCCGGGTTGCTTAACCGTTGCGATGTGACATTCCCCGCCCCATCGGCGTATGATGGGCGAAAACAGGAGCCCATATTGTGAGATTGTCCAGGTGCTCGATCTTCGTGGCGACTCTAGTCGCTTCGTCGTGGCTATCGATTCCCGCGGTGGGCCAGCGCTATTTGTCGTCGGACGTGGAGAATGGCTCCCGCCTGTATCGCAACAACTGCTTCGCCTGCCACGGTCCGGAGGGCGCTTTGATCCCCGGAGTGGATTTCCGGCGAGGCCAGTTCAAGCGCGCTTCGTCAGATGAAGACATACTGCGCGTGATCGCCAGTGGCGTGCCAGGGACCGCGATGCCACCCACCAACGTCACCGATTCGCAGCGGCTCGCCCTGGTGGCCTACATTCGCTCCTTGCACGATTCCGCGGTGAACAGTATTGGGTCGGGCGATGCCGGCCGCGGGCGGGCTCTGCTGGAGGGCAAGGGCGGCTGTCTAGCCTGCCATCGAATTTCCGGCCAGGGCTCGCGAGTCGGCCCGGACTTGAGCGAAGTGGGCGCCATCCGAGCGGCGGCCTACATCGAACGCTCCATCCTCGCGCCAAATGAATCGGTGCTGCCCGAGCATCGGTTTGTCCGCGTGGTCACTCGCCAGGGTGCCGTAATTACTGGCCGCCGCCTCAATGAGGACACGCACACGCTGCAAATAATCGATACTGAAGAGCGGCTGCATTCCTTTGCTAAGTCAGACCTCCGCGAGTTTACTCTTCTCACTACGTCAACCATGCCGTCCTATGAGGGTAAGTTCAGCTCCCAGGAGCTTACTGACCTTGTAACGTACTTACTCTCTTTGAAAGGGATCGATACCCAATGACGCCACGCGCTTTGATTCTCCTCGTGCTCATCGTCGGCGGTCTGCCCGCCCAGGTGACTTTGGACCGGTTGCTACACCCCGAGCGCGAGCCGCAAAATTGGCTCACTTACTCCGGGAGTTACTACGGGCAGAGGTACAGCTCGCTCGATCAAATCACCTGGGACAATGCTAGGAATCTGGAGCTCCAGTGGGTGTTCCAGGCTCGGTCACTGGAAAAGTTCGAATCCACGCCGCTGGTGGTTGATGGCATCATGTACGTCACCGAGCCTCCCAATAATGTGGTTGCGATGGATGCCAGGACGGGCGCGATTTTCTGGGTGTACGAGTATCGTCCGTCGGCCGACGCCCGGCCCTGCTGCGGAGCGGTGAATCGTGGAGTGGCGATCCTCGGCGACACGCTGTTCATGGGCACCATCGATGCGCGTTTGATCGCTATTGACGCCAAAGGCGGCCGCCCGATCTGGAATGTGCAGGTGGGCGACCCTAAGCTCGGTTATTCGTTGACGCACGCTCCTTTGGTAGTCAAGAACAAGGTGATCGTCGGCGTCGCCGGGGCGGAATACGGGATTCGCGGATTCATCGCGGCCTACGACGCAGCTACCGGTAAAGAGGCGTGGCGATTCAATACCATTCCGGGTCCCGGCGAGCCCGGCCACGAGACTTGGTCGGGAGACGCATGGCAGCACGGAGGCGGCTCGGCGTGGATCACGGGTTCCTACGATCCCGCGCTCAACCTGGTGTATTGGGGCGTCGGTAATCCGGGCGCCGACTGGAACGGCGACAATCGGGGTGGCGACAACCTCTACAGCGATTGCGCCATCGCCCTCGATGCCGACACCGGCAAGCTCAAGTGGTATTTCCAATTCACGCCGCATGACGAGTACGATTACGACGCCGTGCAGATACCGGTTCTGGTCGATGCCAACTGGAAAGGCAGTCCGCGAAAGATGATGATGTGGGCCAACCGCAATGGGTTCTTCTACGTACTGGACCGCACCAACGGCAAGTTCCTCTACGGAATGCCATTCACCAAGCAGACCTGGGCCAAGGGCCTGGACGAAAACGGCAGGCCGATTCGAGCTGCGAACCAGAGCCCCACGCCGGAAGGAACTGTGGTTTATCCAGGCGTACAGGGCGGCACCAACTGGTATTCCCCTTCGTATAGCCCGCGCACCGGCCTCTTCTACATTTCGACCTGGGAAGATTACTACATGAACCTGGCGAAGATGCCGGCCGAGTACACCGCGGGTCAGCGATACACCGGCGGAGCGCCGCGTTCGCCGGTGCCGACGCTGCAGCGCGGACCGATCAACACCTGGACCACCGAAAACGCTTCGGGCATGGTGCTGGCGGTGGATCCCAACAACGGCGAGAAGAAATGGCAGTTCAAGATGACCGACGTCACGGGCAGCGGAATCCTCAGCACTGCGTCTGATGTGGTGTTCAGCGGCGGGCGGGAAGGCTATTTCTACGCCCTCGACGCACGCACCGGCGCCATGCTGTGGAAAGCGGCTCTGGGAGGCCAGGTCGCCTCGGGCCCCATCACGTACCGCGTCGATGGCAAGCAGTACGTGACCGTCGCCGCGGGTCACGCCTTGTTTACGTTCGCGCTTCGCCAGTAGGGTTTCGAGATTAGCCAAACCCACAGGCACCACCCAGCGAGCGAAACAAAAGCGGCCAGCCAGAAGTCGCTCGGGCCGGTCCATCGAAGGTCGATCTCGCAATCGCCTTCGCATTCCGGGTGGATCAGAATCAAACCAATGCCGTCAGAGGAAACGGCTAGTGAGCGCCCGTGGACAAATGCTTTCCAACCGGCGAAATAAGCTGCTTGCACGGATACGAGATCAAATGGCCGGAGATGCGCCCGAATCTCGATGGATGACCCGTTCCCATCGCGCTGGGTGACAGACCGCGCCGGATCTTCAATGGCCGCGACGTAACGGGCGGCGGCATCATCCGCACGACCGGGTATCGCCCCGGGCGGCATCACTTCTTCCGGCCGCACGACATGAGCCAGCGCCTTACTGCGCTGCGGAATGGCGTAGATGGTGTCTCCGTTCTCACGGTGCAGCACCGGCAGCAGACCGTCAAATCGCTCGGGCGCGCGGAAGTCTTTATAGAAGTCCGTGCTGTTCGGTCCGTTCACCACGATGGCATGGGCTCCCAATGCCTGAAGCCACATTACGGCGCGCGCCGTTTCGTCCGGTTTGAAGCCAAATCGTGTCAACCACACTACCGCCGGAATCGCCGGTAGGGCCTGATTCTGATCGCAACATCCGGCCACCTGCGGCGTGTCGGAGAATGCGTTCAGCCAGAACGCGGTCGATCCCAATGCGAACACGCGTTGTCCGTCCATGTGGGTGTCAATCCATCGCGCCGTAGTGTATTCGGAGCGCGCAACCACGTTCGCAGGCGCGAGATCCATGCGCGCGCGTTTGCGGTATTGCCGTATTTGAAAAAGGGAAGCGGCGACGAGGAGTCCGATGACGGCATAGCGCAAGCGCTGCTGCCGATACAGTAGCGACAGGATCCAACCGAGCAGCAGGCACGCTCCCAATTCCATTTCGAGATGCAGCCGCTGGGCTTGCGGCAAAAGCTCGAATCGATCGCTCCGGCCCGCAGTCAGCACAAGCACAAAGGTCAATGCGAAGTACATCAATCCGAAGCGCGCGAACAGGGGCGCCTGGCTGCGGGATACGAGATAGCCAGCCGCGGCGACCGCGGCCAACAAGAGCGGCAGCAGATAAGGTGCTGACGCAAGGCTCTGGGAAAATCCGGAGTGCATCGTACCCACATTGCCGAATACGGCTGCCTGTAAGCTGGAAAACGGCACACCGAAACAGGCGATGGCGTACGCCAAGATCGCCGCCAGCCCTGCAATTCGCCATCCTGCCGCGCGCCGGCCGCCGGGTTGAGCAGAGATCCAACAAAAAATCGCGAGACCGAGCGCCATCGATCCCGGCACATTCGTGAGAAATATCGCGGCGATGGGCAGGGCGGCGAGCGCAATCTGCCGGCCGGTTCTTTCCTGTACAGCGCGTTCGAGCGCGACAATCGCGAGCGGCAGCAGCGTGAGAACCGCGACGTGCGGGCCCTCGCCGTAATGCGTGAGGGCATGGAGGCGGCGGCCGAAAAACGGGCTGCCCAGATCCGCCCGGACTTCTGGAAACAGCGCGGCGGAAGGCGAAAACAGCGAATAGGCGAGAGCGGAACAAAAGGCGGCCGAACGCGTGGCGCCCAGCCGCAACAGCATCAGATACAGGGTGGCCGGCCCGAGCGAATAAACCAGGCCGGCCAGAATGTGATAAGCCCGCGGCGCGGAAAGGCCAGCCACCGTCGAAAACGCTGCGACCGTCAGGTGCAGCAGCGGAACATAGGTGTTCTGGTAGGGCATCCCGCAGTGCCAGAGCGGCCACCACGAAAAATTCCCCCAGTGCTGGGAAATGTAGCGGGCGATCGCGATGGCATACCCTTCCCCCGAGCCGAAGTTCGCTGTGTATTCGACCCGGAAGAGGCGCCAGCAGATCAATAGGTTCAGAGCTGCGAGTGAGATGGCGGCCAAGGAACTGGAGTTCGCGGCGGCTGCAAACCATGCCGCGATTCTGCCTTGCGCCGGAGAACGGTTCATCGCGCTATTTTGCCGGCAGGTGAGCGACGTCTCTTTCGTTCTCCAGGCAGATGTAATCGATCATCTCCGTGTCCGGTGCAAGCGGTTGGTTGAGTTGGATGGTCCACGGTTTGGTGTAGGCTTTGGGATCGTCCACAGTGATTTGGACTTCCAGCTTCCCGAAGTTCACCCGCCGGAAACGCTCGGTGATCCTGGCGGCGTCCGTCAGCGGCGTGCCGCCTGTATCAAGCCACAAGCCATCGCGCAAGCCGGCTGTCTCTACCACGAGTGCGTCGCCATCCCATCTTCCGGTTGAGTAACCGTTCCAGGAAGGGTTGGGGTCGGCGGGTAGCGGCCGCCCGTCGGTGAAGATCTGCCGGTAGCTGGCATTGAATTCGTTCAGAATGACGACGAGCCCCGGAACCTGGACGATCTTCCGGTAGCCGGCAAATGTGTGCAGGCGGATTGGCCCCGTCGGCAGACAACGAGTAAGCGGATCGTTGGGACGGTTGGCGGCCCGAGTCGCCTTGACGAGCGCTGCGGCCCACGGTTGCAACGGCAAGCCATTGTTCAACGACCAGCCGATGTCGGCGAATTCCTGGCCCACGTCCAGATCGGCACACCCCTCCGGAGGACAGCCGCGATTGTGTTCCCAGCCCCAGAGGCCGGAAAAATCCGGCTTGCCGTCGGCGCCTCGCGGAGCCGGAGCATCGAGGTTCGGCTTCCCGTCGGGCAGGCGCGGGATGCCCGGCGTGGGATAGTTGATCCACTGTGCGGAAAGCGGCGCGCAGAACCACGATGCGGCCAGCGCCACGGCGACCTTAAGCATGATGGCCTCAAAACAGCATACATCGTTCCTGTTGGAGCGCGGGGCAAATGATATAATCACGCGCGAAGGTGGGCTCCACGTCATCGGACCGAATCATCGAACACGAAAGTTCGGCAGCAGGCGTTTGGAATCCTGTTACGGATGCTGAGCGCGCGGCTCTAAGGCAGCAACTGGAGCGTGTCCTCGCCGACCCATTGTTCACGCACAGCCGGCGCTATCCGAATCTGCTGCGATACGTAGTGGAGTGCAGCCTCTCCGGCCGCACGGACTCGCTGAAGGAACGCACTCTGGGCGTGGAAGTATTCGGGCGCGAGCCGGACTACGACACCAACGTCGATCCAGTGGTGCGGACAACCGCGGTGGAGATCCGCAAGCGTATTGCCCAATACTACGGCGACGCGAGCCACGCTGACGAAATCCGAATCCACTTGCCGGCTGGTTCTTATGTGCCTGAGTTCCGGTTGGCCGCTGCGCCGGCGGGCGACGCGAACAACGGGGCAGCCGCACTCGAAATTCCGCCGCGGCGCGACGCAAAGCGAGCCGTATGGGTTGTCGGGCTGGTGGCAGCAGCCATTGTGCTGGCACTGTGGTTACGGCCCTGGACTCCCAAAACCGCGCTCGACCGTTTCTGGAGTCCGGTGCTCGGTTCATCCGCTCCGGTGCTGCTCTGTATCGGCGGGCCCGGCGACCTTGCGAATGGAGCCCAGCCGGCGCAGAATGCCGATCCCTTCCGGCCCACTCCGGAGATGGCGGCGGCGCAGGTGATGCGGACCGAGCACGTCACCCTTTCCGATGTGCTCACCCTCTCGCGAGTGGGCGCACTGTTACGGGATAAAGGCGGCAAGTACGAAATTCGTGGAGAGGCCAACACCACCTTCAGCGATTTGCGAAACCAACCGGTGGTTCTGATCGGAGCGTTTAACAATGATTGGACGCTGCGGCTCACCGGGGAGATGCGCTTCACCTTCGGCGAGCAACCGGAAGGGGACCAACGCATTTTCTGGATCCGCGACCGGGAGCATCCGTCACGGAAAGATTGGGCGGTGGACGCTGCCATCCCGTATATGAAGCTGGAAGGCGACTACGCTTTGATCTCCCGGGTGCTCGATCCGAATACCCAACGGATGGTGGTGGTAGCCGCCGGATTGCTGCAGTGGGGCACGGTGGCAGCCGGTGAATTCCTCACAGACCCCCGCTATCTGGCCCAATTCGCGAAGCAGGCTCCACCCGGCTGGGAACGCAAAAACATTCAGGTCGTCCTCTCGACGCAGGTGATCGGTGGTCACTCGGGACCGCCTCGCGTGCTGGCCAGTTCCATCTGGTAGGACCCGAAACGTAGGACTCGAAACGTAGTGATACGTCTCGATACGTCCCTCAGCTATACTCCTCAAGCACTTGAAGTCCGTGCAGTTGTACGGTTCGCACACCGTATGATCCTTGTCCCGGTCGGGCAGTAGCCCTTATCGTCTTAAGCGCAAGCGGGTGGGTTCGGTTTGGAGGTGTGCCGTAACCCACCTCGCGAAAGGGGTCTAACGAAATGACTGGAACATGGAAAGGGGCTTCCGGCCGCTGGGCCCGGTTCCTGTGGTTGCTGGTGGGGTGTGTGCTGGTGTGGCCAGCCATGGCGCAGCCGACTAGCGGGTCGATCACCGGTAGCGTGGTGGATGCACAACGCGGCGCAGTCCTGGGCGCCACAGTCACCGCCAGCGACACGGACCAAAATATTCGATTCACCAGCAAGAGCGACGAGACCGGTAGATTCGTATTTCCCCAGGTGCCGGCCGGCAACTACACGCTTCGCGTAGAGGCGCAGGGTTTTAAGGCCTTCACGCAATCGGAGATTGCGGTACACGCCAATGACCACTTGACGCTGGGCGACCTGGTGATGCAAGTTGGCGCCATCACCGAAAGCGTGGAAGTGACCGGTGCGGCGAGTACGCTAAAGACCGAGAGTGCGGAAGCATCCGACACCCTGGAGAACAAGCAGATCGAGAATATTGCGGTCAACGGGAGAAGTCCCCTCGACCTGGTCAAGTTGGTGCCGGGCGTCAGCAGCCAGGTGAATCTCGAGACCGCCGGCACCGGAGGAATCTCGTCATTCGCCGCCAACGGAGTTCGGAACAATGCCAACAACATGACTCTGAACGGCGTCACCAACATCGATACGGGTCTCAATGGTGTTTCGAATGTGACCGTCAGCCTGGATTCAGTGCAAGAATTCAAAATCCTCACCGGTGTTTACCAGGCCCAATATGGCAGGTCGTCGGGCGCGCAGATCAACATGGTCACCAAAAGTGGCACCACCTCCTTTCATGGTAGTGGCTACTGGTTCCACCGCAACGAAGGACTGAACGCCAATAACTGGGCGAACAATGTGCAAGGCCTGCCGCGAGCGCTCTTCCGGTTCAACGACCCCGGCTACACCATTGGCGGCCCGATTTACATTCCGCACCACTTCAACACCGCCAAGACGAAGTTGTTTTTCTTTTGGAGCCAGGAATTCCAGCGCCAGTTAAATCCCAGGGCTGTCACCAACGCGCTGGTGCCTACGGCCTTGGAACGCCAGGGCGACTTTTCCCAGTCTGGAGGCGTCACGGACCCGCTGACCGGCCAACCCTTCCCCAACGGCGTCATTCCGGCGGAGCGCAGGTATGCACCGGGCTTCGCAGCCATGAATCTGCTGCCGCTTCCGAACACGCCTTTTAATGTGGGCGGCCAGTACAATTACACGTCACAGATCTCTAATCCGAATCCACGGCGCGAGGATGTACTTCGAGTGGACGCGAATCTGAGCGACAGGATGCGCATCTATGGCACATTCATCAACAACGCCAATACCTCGGTCAACCCTTACGGCGGGGTCATTGCATTTGGCCAGAACGTGCCCATCACTCCCGGCCGGAATGCCACTCCGGGATACGAATATGCCTTCGGGCACACTTGGATCATCAGTCCCACGCTGGTGAATGAATTCACGGCAGGCGCTTCGCACAACTCCCTCAATTCGTCACCCGCGAATGACAACCTCACGCGCACGGCCAGTGGCGTCGACCTGCCTCTTCTGTTTCCCAGCGCGGTGCAGGACGATTTCATACCGCACTACAGTTATGGAGCTCAAAACGCCCCCTTCTCCGGTCAGACCGGCTCGACCGCCAATGCCCCGTTCACCAACTTTGCTACGGTGATCGATTTCACCGATAACCTGAGTAAAGTCGCAGGCAAACACACTCTGAAGGCAGGCGTCTACATACAGCGCAGCCGCAAAGACCAGAGTTCCTTTGCCCCCGCCAACGGCGACTACAGTTTCGGCGGCCTGCAGAACATGGCCTTGGGATTGTTCCAGAATTTCCAACAGGCCAACGGCTACTACACCGGACAGTATCGTTACTCCAACGTGGAATGGTATGTACAGGACACCTGGAAAGTGTCGCCCCGGTTGACGCTGGACCTAGGATGGCGCATGCAGTGGTACCAGCCGCAATACAACGCCACGTTGCAGTCTTCCAGTTTTGATCCGCGTGCATACGACCCAGCCCAGGCTGCGGTGCTCTACCGGCCTGCAGTCGTCAACGGCCAAAATGTGGTGATTAACCCGGTAACGGGCCAAACCGTGTCGCCGGCCCTGGAAGGCGCCGTCGTGTCCGGCGTCGGCAACCCTTACGATGGCTTAGTCCTCGGGAAGCAGAACAATTACCTTCAGGTCAGCCGCTTCCCGCAGCAGGCGCCGCGTCTGGGTGTGGCTTGGGATGTCACTGGTAGACAATCTGTGGTGCTGCGCGCCGGCGCCGGTATCTTTTACGATCGCATCCAAGGCAACCCCACATTCCAGTTGTTAACGAATCCCCCGCAAACCCTGCAACCGCAAATCCTGAACGGCTGCCTGGACCCGGTCAATGCCACTCCCGGTTGCCCCACAGTGAGCCCATCCAGTACCGTGTTATTTCCGCCGAATGTCTATGCCGCCGACAAGAATGGCTACATTCCTACGGTCTACGAATACAGCTTCGGAATCCAGAGCAAGCTCCCGCAGAACCTGGTTCTGGATGTTTCCTACATCGGTTCGACATCGCACCACCTTTCGGATGCGCACAACCTGAACGCGGTACCGTACGGCGCGGCATTTCTGCCGCAATACCAGGACCCCACCAATCACACCCCCGGTCCTCCGGGAACCGACGCGCTGCCAATTAATTTTCTGCGCCCCTATCCCGGCTATGCGGATATCATCGACTTCACGACCACCGCGTTCGCCGACTACAACTCGCTGCAGATCGGGTTGACGCGGCGTACCGCCAGAGGGTTGTTCCTGGGAGCGGCCTACACGTTCAGCAAGAGCCTCACGACCACCCCGAGTTCGGGCATCATCGGCGCCGACTTTAACCTGGATCGCATCGACGGCCGCAACCGGGATGCTTATTGGTCGTCCAGCAGCTTCGACCAGCGTCACAATTTCGCCGTGAACTACGTATATAACTTTCCCAGCATTTTCAAATCGACGGGAGCGGCGCACGCCATAGTGGACGGCTGGCAGGTGTCCGGCATCGCGCGCTTCGCGACAGGAAGTCCGTTCACTGTGAACTGGGCGACATTAGCGCCCGGCGCCAGCGACTTCTACCTGCTGATCACCAGCCCGATTCCGATCTTTGCCCCCTACGTCGGCCAGCCCACCATCACCGGTTCCTACACCGAGCCGGCGCACATCAGTTGGACGGGAAGCCCGTATGGAAACCGTGGGCCTTTCGATTGGCTCAACCCGGCCGCGTTTCATCTGCCGACTGCGCCCAGCATCGGCCTCGAGTCGCGTCCCAACCAACTATTCGGCCCCGGCATCAACAACTGGGACATTTCTCTGCAGAAGTCGTTCAACGTCCGCGAAAAGCTGCACTTTGACCTTCGGTTGGACGCCTTCAACGCCTTCAACCACACGCAGTTTGCGGGTGTGAACAGCCTGTTGCTGTACCTGTTCGCCTTTGCTCCGCCGATCAACGCCACAGGCCAATACGGCGGCTTCGGCACTGTGTCCGGCGCCCGCGATCCGCGTATTCTGCAGACAGTACTGCGTGTGACCTTCTGATTTCGAGGCACATGCCGAGCGCTAGTATCGATACTAATGGGAAAACCAAATCGGTGGTGGTGGGCTTGTCTGCTCGTGGCTTCCTGCGGTTGGACGCTATGGGCGCAGGCGTCGGGAAATGCGCGGTTGGCTCAGATTCCTGGTGTCGCGTCTGCGTCATGCCGGGCTGGGACGGATGAGAGACCGTGGTTAGACCGGCAGCAGAGCCCCGAATGCCGCGCCTTGGAGGCCATCGCCCGGATGACCTACGAGGAGAAGCTGAATTTCCGCGGGTCTGTCATGCGCCTCGGCTTGACCGCGCCCGGCGGACAGGATGGGCCGTACGGAGTCTCCGGCGGCTGGTTAGGCCCTCCGCAGCCGCGCCAATTGAAAGTAACCGCGTTTCCGAACGTCATCACTCTGGCCGCCACCTGGGACCGCGATCTGGCCCGCCGTTTCGGCGTGGCGATCGGCGAAGAGTTCGCCGGCAAAGGCATGGGCTCCGTTACCGGCCCCACCATTAACTTGATGCGTACGTGGCACTGGGGCCGCGCGGCCGAAACGTTCGGCGAAGACCCTTACCTGATGGGTGAAATGGTGGTGCCTGAGATTCAGGGAATCCAGAGCCAGAAAGTTATCGCCGTAGTGAAGCACTTCGCCGGCAATAACCAGGAGAACACCCGCACCGGCACATTTCCCGATTACGCTGGAATCGACGAACGCATTTCCGAAAAGGCGTTGGAAGAAATCTACTTCCCGCATTTTCGAGCCGCCGTGGAAAGAGGACGCAACGGCGCCGTCATGTGCGCCTATAACCAGATCAACGGCCGATTCAGTTGTAATGATCCCAACCTGCTGGGCAAATTGCGGCAATGGGGATTCGACGGGTACATCGTTCCGGATGCTCTATTCGCGCAGCGCAGCGTTCTGGCTGCGGCCAAAGCGGGGATGGACGCCGTCCAGCCCACGCGGGAACTGGATGCGCTGATCAAGAGCGATCAGTTGCCGGCCAGCACGCTCGATCGCATCGTGTTTCATTTCATGGTTCCCAACTTTCGCCTCGGCATCTACGATTCGCCTCCCTCGGGAAATGCGCAGACCGACGTGTCCACGACGGCGCATCGGGAGCTCTCGCGAGATATCGCTTCCCAAGGAACGGTCTTGTTAAAGAACACACGCGGCGTGCTGCCGTTGGTCGCTTCCCAGCTCAAATCGATCGCCGTGATCGGCGATGACGCGGGTGCCGGCGTGACGGTTGAGGAGAGCGGCAGTGCCCACGTCAACGTTGCGCGCTTGAGCTTACCTCTGGAGGCGATCCGGGCCCGGGCGGGCAATTCGATCCACGTGGCGTACGCCCGCGGAACCTTGGGGATCGGCCCGTTGCCGGCAGTTCCCAGCAGCGCATGGAAGCCGGAATCCGGAGAAGGGCCAGGATTGCTCGCGAGCTATTACCAGACGGCAGATTGGTCGGGGACTCCGCTGGTCGCGCGTATCGATCCGACGGTGGACTTCGGTGAGGCGCCATTGCCTGAACTCCGCGGCACGGCGCCACCGGGTGCGCCTGCGCCGCCGCCGGGATCCCCAACTCCCGCGCGGCGCGCGGCGCAAGCAGGTGGGGGCCAGCCACGCACGGTGTGGTCGGCACGCTGGACCGGTACGCTGATGCCGCCAGCTACCGGCGTCTACCGGTTTTCGGTGACGGGCGGCGGGACAGCCCAGCTGTACGTGAATCACCAGGTCGTGGTCACATTGGGGCGCGCCGATTTCCCCATGACGGCGCATGGGCTGGTGCAACTGGCGGCCGGGGTTCCGGTGCCGATCGAGCTGAAGTACTCCAGCGCGTCGAATCTGCTTGGCCGCGAAATTCGACTGGGCTGGCAGCCGCCGGATGCGGCGATGCTCGAAGATGCGGCGAAAGCCGCCAAGGCAGCCGATGTGCCCATTGTGTTTGCAGGCGAGCAGATGGGTGAGGGACACGACAAGCTTGCGCTCGCCCTCCCCGGCGACCAGAACCGCCTCATCGAAGCCATCGCCCAGGCCAATCCGCGCACCGTGGTGGTGCTGCACACATCCAATCCCGTTTCGATGCCATGGCTGGACAAGGTAGCCGCGGTGATCGAGGCTTGGTACCCGGGCGAAGAGGCGGGGAGTTCGCTGGCCGCTGTTCTGTTCGGCGATGTGAACCCATCCGGCCGATTGCCGCTCACGTTTCCGGCTAGCGAACTGCAAGGGCCCGCTCAGAATTGGACCGAGTACCCGGGGGATGGCAAGACGGTCAATTTCGATGAAGGCGTCCTGGTGGGCTACCGCTGGTACGACGCGACCGAACAGCAGCCGCTGTTTCCGTTCGGCCACGGGCTGTCGTATACGACGTTCGCGTACAGCGATTTGCGCGTGGATCGCGGGAGCGGAGCTGCCGCTACCATAAAAGTAGCGGTGACCAACACCGGCAGTCGCGAAGGCGCCGAAGTAGTGCAGTTGTACCTGGCAGATCCGCCGGAGGCGCAGGAGCCCCCGAGGCAGCTTAAGGGATTCGAGAAAATTGTGCTAAAGCCGGCTGAGAGCCGTGTGGTTACGATGCACTTAGATCAGCAGGCGTTTTCAGCTTGGGACGACCAGGCGCACGCCTGGAAGGTGTACCCGGGCAAATACACCATCGGCGTCGGCAGTTCGTCACGAGACTTGCGCGCCGCGGCGGAGTTGACCATCGATGTTCACAGGTAATTCAAATGAGGAATCGAATCACAGAGAGATGCGGATGGCTGGCGATCGCGTGCCTGTTGGCGGCGAGTGCGCTGGCGCAGCGACGGCCGGTGAACCCGGTGTCCGCGCCTGCTTGGTTGAACAAGCAGTTGTCTCCGGACGAACGCGCCGATCGGGTGATGGCGCAAATGACGCTGGACGAGAAGATCGGTCTGGTGCATGGAACGGGCTTGCCTGGAATCGCCGAGCCGGTTGACGCCGAGGAAGCGGCCGCCCAACTGCACTCGAATGGGGGCGCAGGGCTTGTGCCGGGAATCCCACGGCTGGGAATTCCCGATTTGAACATGGCCGATTCCGCGGTGGGCGTCGCTCGGGGCGCATTTCGCGGGCGCTACTCGACGTTGATGCCTTCCAATCTGGCGCTGGGCGCCAGTTGGGATCCTACGTTGGCCCATGAATACGGAGCGCTCATCGGGCGGGAACTCCGCGACCAGGGGTACAACATGTCGCTGGCAGGCGGCGTGAACCTGGCGCGCGAGCCGCGCAACGGTCGCAACTTCGAATATCTGGGCGAGGATCCCATCCTGGCCGGAAAAATGGTTGGACAGTACATCCGCGGAATCCAAGATCAGAAGGTGATCGGCGATATCAAGCACTACGCGCTAAATGACCAGGAGACGGGTCGACACGTCGCAAACGTGAACCTGGACAAGCGTGCTATGCGCGAGACCGACCTGCTGGCATTCGAGATTGGATTACGAGATTCGGGTGCGGGCGCTGTGATGTGCTCCTATAACCGGATCAACGGCGACTACGGCTGCGAGAACGACTACACACTAAACCAGGTGCTCAAGAAGGCTTGGGGATTCCAAGGCTGGGTGATTTCCGATTGGGGCGCGACCCATACCACTGTGAAAGCCGCCCTCGCCGGGCTGGACCAGGAGCAGCCGGGCAGGGTCTACTTCGGCGCGGCACTGAAGAAAGCCATCGAAAGCGGCGAGGTGCCCATGGCGCGGCTGGACGACATGGTCCATCGGATTCTCCGCACCGAGTTCGCCGTGGGCATTGTAGACAATCCTTCGGTTACGAAAGTCGTCGACGTGTTTGCCGGGATGGAAGCGGCGCGTAAGGTGGCGGAGCAGGGCAGTGTCCTGCTGAAGAATGCGAAAGGCGCGCTTCCGCTGGATCCCGCCACCGTCCAATCCATCGCCGTGATCGGCTCGCACGCGGATGTGGGCGTTCTCTCGGGCGGCGGCTCGGCGCAGGTGGATCCGCCCGGCGGAAACGTAGTGCCCCAGTCCAAAAGGGAAGCGGGCAATGGCGGAGGCGAACTCGACGCGCTTCTGGGAGGGCCGGTGTGGTTTCCGTCTTCTCCTTTGAAGTCCATTCGGGCGCTGGCGCCTGAAGCGAAGGCGGAATACAACTCGGGTGACAACCCTGCCGAGGCTGCTGCCCTGGCTCGCCGATCGCAGGTGGCCATCGTGTTTGTGAACCAGCCATCGAGCGAAGGCCGCGACCTCTCGCTGTCCCTCCCCGGGCGCCAGGATCGACTGGTCCAAGCCGTGGCTGCGGCCAACCCACGAACCATCGTCGTGTTGGAGACTGGCGCTGCGGTCACCATGCCCTGGATCGACCAGGTAAGCGCGGCCGTGGAAGTTTGGTTTCCGGGAATCAGTGGAGGCGAAGCGATCGCCAACATTTTGTTCGGCAAGGTCAATCCATCGGGTAAGCTGCCCCTTACCTTCGCGCGGAGCGAAGCCGATCTCCCTCATCCGCAGGTTGCGGGGGCGCAGAGCAGTATGTCACCGATATCGATTGGAATCGGCGACATCCAGATTCCGCAGCCGCCGCCGTTCAATATCCATTACACCGAGGGGCTCAAGGTCGGCTATAAGTGGTTCGACGCCGAAGACAAGCAGCCTCTCTTCGCCTTCGGCCACGGCTTGTCATATACCACCTTCGAATACTCCCAGTTACGGGCAACCGGCAAAGAGGTGGTATTCACCGTCAAAAACACGGGCAGGCGAGCAGGCGCAGAGATAGCACAAGTATATGCAGCCTTGCCGGCCGCGGCGAACGAACCGCCGCGACGACTGGTCGCCTGGGAAAAAGTGACGCTGGGTTCCGGTGAGGCGCGAACTGTCACGCTGAAGCTCGATCCGTTGCATCTGTCAGTTTTTAACGTAGCCGCCGACGGCTGGCAACTCGTGCCGGGTGACTATCGAATTTTCGTTGGAGGGTCCTCCCGCAACACTCCATTGATTGCCGCAATCAAGGTGCCGTAGCGGGCCAGATGGAGGAGGAACAATGAACCATCCCAGAATCACCAATCGAATCACGGCGTTATTTTTCGCGTTAGCCGCGGGCAGCCTGGCCATCGCTCAGCCACCCACGCAAGCGCCCGCCTTTCTTTCGCCGGAAGTCACGGCCGACAAAAAGATCATCTTCAAGGTATACGCGCCGAATGCGCAAAGCGTACGAGTCTTCGGTACCGATCTGCCTGGCTTGATGCAAAACGGGCAGATGACGAAAACCGAAAAGGGCATGTGGGAGCTTGTCTTTGGCCCGGTGGATCCCGGAGCTTATCGCTATAACCTCATCATCGATGGCGCCATGGTGCTCGACAATAACAATCCGTCAGTGAGTGAGTCGAACGATAACCCGTGGAGCATGGTGTATGTCCCCGGTGCCGCCTTTATGGACACTCAGGACGTGCCGCACGGCGCGGTGGCCGCCGTTACCTACTATTCGAAGACATTGCAGAAGTTTCGCCGCCTGCACGTCTACACGCCGCCGGGTTACGAGACGAGCTCGCAGAAGTATCCGATCTTCTACCTTCTGCACGGGGCAGGGGATAGCGACGATTCCTGGACCTCAGTAGGCCGCGCCGGATTTATCCTGGACAATCTGATTGCCGCGCACAAGGCCAAGCCGATGGTGGTGGTGATGCCCGCCGGACATACGAGCCACCTGCCGTTTGCCAACAATCCGCCTGCCGGCACGCGCACCATTAATTTCAACGACGACTTCGTGCGCGATTTCGAAAACGACATCATGCCGATGGTGGAGACGCGTTACCGCGTTCTCACCGACCGCGCGCATCGCGCTATCGCCGGGCTTTCCATGGGCGGCGCCCACACGCTGTATATCGGGATCGCGAACCTGGATAAGTTCGCGTATTTGGGCGTGTACAGCTCCGGGCTGCTCGGCACGTTTCCCGTCCGCCTTCCGGGCGGAGGTTCCGCGGAAACGCCGCCTCCCGATCACACCTGGGAAGACCAGAACCGCGCCCAACTGAAAAACGCTGCATTGAAAAAAGGACTGAAGCTCTTCTGGTTTTCGACCGGGTCGGAAGATTTTCTGGTGGATAACACGCGGGCCACCGTGGCGCTGTTCCAGAAATACGGCTTCCATGCGGTGTTTCAGGAAAGCCCCGGCGCCCACACCTGGATCAACTGGCGCAACTACCTGAACGAGTTCGCGCCTCAACTTTTCCAATAGGCGGGGTCAGTCGTATTCCTATCCGATCTGCTCCCACAGTAGCCTCTCTTCGCGGTTGGGATCGTTGACAACTTTGCACTCCGAGTCTATCAGCATGGTGGCTCGCCGGT
Organism: Bryobacteraceae bacterium; assembly: GCA_035516375.1. Lineage (GTDB taxonomy): Bacteria > Acidobacteriota > Terriglobia > Bryobacterales > Bryobacteraceae > PSRJ01. The sequence continues at coordinate 47,924 of DATJAK010000206.1, read as the reverse complement.
CCAAAGTGTAGGCCGGCCATTTCGGAATCTCGCTGTGATTCGGATCGCTGTTCCGCGCGAACACGGCCCACGCGCGGCTCATGTTGCGCGCGGCTTTGTATCGCTCGGGCCGCTTGCCTGAGCCTGTGCTGTTATCGGGATGATTGAATTTGAACGCGATCTCCATCGCGTGCGCCGCCTTCATCGTGTAGTTGACGCCGGGGCTCACCGGGACCTCCGATTCGTAGGTGAACTGATACATGTAGACGGGCGCAGCCTTCTGTTCGGCCTTTCGTTCGGCCAGGCGGATGGTGTTTACGCCCATCCACTGCGCGGTAGTGATGGCTATATAGAGATCGGCCGGCGAGGCATTCGGCCGAGACTTCTGATAGACCTCAAGCACGCGTGCGGTGTTTTCGCCCAGAGTGGGCCGGAGTCTGTCCCGCAAACCGGCTTCGTCCATCGAAAACACTGCGGGCGTTCCGCGGAAGAAGAAGATTGTCTCATCCTTGTTGGATCCGACAATCATTGGAATCTGCGCTGAGATTGGGGAAGCGACCGGGTCGAACGGATGGGCGGGAATATAACGGCCGTCGACCACCGGGCTGAATCCCATGCTCGCGCCGGAGATAGCAGTCAAGCCGCCGCGACCTTGATTCGGCCTCTCGGGCTGTATATCACGCAGGCGGTCGGCTGGTATCTTCAGAAGCTCGCGCGCCTGGCTGGCGCTTAATCCGAGCTTGGAGAGAACCGATCTAGTGGCCTCCGCAGCGGCGTCTTTGTCCTGCAGGCGGAGGGTTGCGCCACTTTCGATACTGGCCTTGTGAAACAAACCGCGCGCGGCGGGCAGGGCGGTCAGCGTCGCCGTTTTTGCGCCGCCGCCGGATTCTCCCCAGATCATGACGTTATCGGGATCGCCGCCGAAGTTCGCGATGTTATCGCGCACCCATTCAAGAGCCGCAGTGATGTCCAGCATGCCGGCGCAGCCGGAAGCGGCATACTCCTCGCCAAGAACTTCGCCCAAATAGAGGTATCCCAGCAAACCAAGACGGTGGTTGTGCGTCACCACCACCACGTCGTAGCTCGCAGCTAGCGCAGCTCCGTCGTGCATCAAGTTCTGGGGAAACACATCCGCGCCGCCGTTACCCGTGGCAAAGCCGCCTCCATGCGAGTAGAACATGACGGGGCGCTTGCGGCCGTCCGCCACGCCTTGCGTCCAGACGTTCAGATACAGGCAATTCTCGTCGGATGGGGCCGGTTTCCATTCCTTCGGCCATGCGGGGTCCGACGGCTGGATGGCCTGAGCGCTGTAGCTGAGGGCGTCGCGCACCCCGCTCCACGGCCGGAACTTGGGAGCAGCCTTGAAGCGATTCTCTCCGGCCGGTGAACCTGCGTAAGGAATGCCCTTGAAAACGCAGACGCCGTTGCCGCGACTCCCGCGCACCGGGCCGGATGTCGTTTTCGCGACGACCGTTTCTGCCGGCGCGGATTGGCCGCGCAAGACCCACGGGGCGAACCCCGCGCCTGCCATGGAAACCTGGGCCAGAAAACGCCGCCGGCTCGCGGCCCGATCGCTTGTCATTTCTGCCTCCCCCGGGCGTTGTATTCGTCGAAGAAATCCAACTCCGCCTTTCCAGGAATCGGAATCGCTTCGATGGTGTCGCCGAACTTCATGGAGCGCTCGTCATTTCTCGAACATGCCGGCCACTCGGGAAGACCAGGGCCGTTCGGATCGCCGTTTTTGGCGAAGTTCACCCAGTACGCCGACATCTGGTCGGCAAGTTTGCGATCCACTTCGCCCCAGGGGCGGTCCCACTTTGCCAGCGTGTTTAACGCGTACGGAATCTCGCCGGAATGAAACGCGCCGTACTTGGTTTGTTCGGGTGTTCCCGGGGCGGTGTGGTCGAAATAGTAGAGGAACACCTTGGATTTGCCGGTCTTCGTCTGCGCGCGCGCCCAGCTTCGCCCTTGCCAGGCGAAGAGCTGATCGCGGCCGAGCGCGTGTTGCGAACTCGCGGCCTCCTGGCCGGTTGCGGCGGGAAAGGCCTTCAGAAACGCCTCCGCGAATTCGCCGTAGGTGCGCTTCGCTTGTTCGCGGAATGCCTCCGCCTTTGGTGGCGGGCCAAAGGCAACGCCATCGTCCGCGTTCCATCCCGTCAGTAGCGGGACATCGTTCTGGCGGCCTTCCGCGAAAATTGTGGGGACTTCGGCCGGTACCACGTACCCGTCGATGATGGGCGAAGCGCGGTAACTGCCGCTCGGGCGCAAGAACGCCTCTGCGGGTTTGGCGCGCAGTTCGGCAAGGCTGCGCGCGCCCAGGGATTCGCCCATCTTCGAGGACGCAGCCTCCGCTTCGGCGAGCGATTGCGCGGGAATGAATGCGCCGCCGCTTTCCGCGATCGCGCGCTCAAAGAGTCCTTTTGCGAGCGGTGAAGCCATCAGATAGTTGACCGCGAATGCGCCCGCGGACTGTCCCGCAATCGTGACGTTGCCAGGGTCTCCACCGAAAGCTGCGATGTTCTTCCGGACCCACTGGAGAGCGGCGATCATGTCGAGCAGGCCGTAATTGCCGGATGCGTGGTGGCCGGACTCCTTGGTCAACTCGGGGTGAGCCAGAAACCCAAACACACCCACCCGATAATTGAACGTCACCATGACCAGGCCCTTGGACGCCAATCCGGCACCGTCGTAAACCGGTACGTCGCCGGAGCCGGAGTTGAAGCCGCCTCCGTAGATCCACACGAATACGGGCCGCTTCTCGCCGGCCTTCGCGGCGCCGGTCCAAACGTTCAGATACAGGCAATCTTCACTCGATCCGCCTTCCATTGCGTTCTTGGCAATGTACTCCGCGCTCCAAGGGCCGAACGCGCCAGTCTTGGCCTGAAAGCAGGCGGCGGAGAATTGATCGGCGCGCCGCGTGCCTTGCCACGAAGCGGGTGGCTGTGGCGCCCGCCAACGCACGTCGCCGATGGGTGGCGCCGCATATGGAATACCTTTGAACGACGTCACCGAGCCGCTGGTTACGCCCTGGATTGAGCCGGTTTCGATCCGGACGGGGTGGTCCAAAGCGGATCGCGCGGGAACCGACGCGGCGATCAGCAAGACCGGCAATATGATTTGCGAACGATGGAACATGGAATCTCCTCTCCCGGTACCGTTTACGAAGGCACTCTCGGCGAGCGGGCCTCCTCGTAAATCACGCCGCGCTCGAACAGTTCGGCCACCGTTGCCTCATCCATGCCGAGCAGATATTCGAGTGCCGAGGCCGAGTGTTGTCCCAATTGCGGCGCCGGCAATCCCGGCGCGCCCGGCGTTTCCGAAAGCTTGACCGGCGTGCCGGTGACGCGATGCGAGCCCGCCGTGGGGTGTTGCAGCATGGGGAACATTTCGCGCACTGCTGATTGCGGATGCTCCACCACCTCCTGAAAGTTGCGCACAAGCGATGCCGGAATGCCAGCCCCTTGCAGCTTCTCGATCCATTCGCCTCCCGATCGCTTGCGGAAAACCTCTTCCAGCAGCGGCTCCAGCGTGCCGCGGTTGCGAATGCGCGCGGCGTTGTTCTGATAATCCGGATGCTTCTCCAGATCGGGGCGCTCGATGGCGCGGCAGAACGCGCTCCACAGCCTCTCGCTCCCCACCGCAACCGCGATGGCACGATCCTGTGTGTGATACACGCGGTACGGGACCACCGTCGGAAATTCCGTCCCCATCGGCTGCGGCACCATACCCGATCCCAAGTAGCCCATGTAATTCGAGCTCATGGTGGAGATCATGCTGTCGAGCATGGACACATCGACGTACTGCCCGCGCCCGGTTTTCTCCCTCGCACGCAGCGCCAAAAGAATGCCGATCACGGCGAACTGACCCGCCGTGACGTCGGTAACGCCATAGCCGCAGCGCACCGATTCTCCATCGGCGGTGCCAGTGATGCTGAGCAGTCCGCTTGAGCCTTGCACTACCAGGTCCATGGCTGCTTCGTCGCGCGCTGGTCCGTTCTGCCCGTAGCCGGAAATCGAACAATACACCAGCCGGGCGTTTCTTTTGCGCACCGCCTCGTAATCCAAACCCAGACGCTCCATCGCGCCCGGACGAAAATTTTCGATCAGCACGTCCATGCGGTCGATCAGCCGCAAACACAGATCTAAACCTTCCTCGTGCTTCAGATCGATCGAGATTCCGCGCTTGCCGCGGTTCAATCCCAGAAAGAAGCTGGCTGCGCCGCCCTGGAACGGAGGCCCCCAACCGCGGCCCATATCGCCGGAACTGGATTCGAGTTTGTAGACTTCGGCCCCATAATCTGCCAGCAACTGCGTGCAGTAGGGGCCGGCCAGTGCGTGCGAAAAGTCTAAGACGCGGATGCCGTCGAGCGCCGCATTGCGCGCTTGATCACCGTTGTTTGCGCCGCGTTCCCTCACGACTTTGCGGAATCGCGCAGGAATTGAATCAGCAACGCGCTTACCTGTTCCGGCTGTTCTTGTTGGACCCAATGTCCGGCGCCATCGATCAGGTGAAATCCGGTCATATGCGTGCAGGCGCTGGTGCGCATCCTGTCCACGGCGCCCGGCGTTTGATACACGCCCCAATCGCTCTTCCCCGCGATGTACTGCGCAGGCACATCGATCGTGCGTCCGGAAAAGGTCTGCATCTCGGCTATGCTGCGCGCATCGGAGCCGCGCCGCACCCGATAGCCTTCGAGCGCGCCGTTGAACCCCGTCCTTCCGTATTCGGTCGCGTACACCTCGACCTCGGGCTCGGTCAGCCATTTACAATTCGCGATGTAATCCGCCGGCGGCATGAATGGCGCAACCGTAGCCGCCATGCCCTTGTCCTTCTCCATCACGTAATAAGTCGGAATCTGCGCCATCTCCTCGGCCGTGCGCGCCTTCAGCGGATGGGGGTGGTTTCCTTTGTAGTCGGCGCTCTTGTAGAAGTAATACGCGCGGAAGAAGGCGTGTAGGCCCTGCGGCGCGTGCAGCATGTCTTCGTTGGCGCCGCGGGTGCGCTGGTAGTTCTGATAGTATTTCCGCGGTGGGTTGAGCTTGGCCAGTTCGGCATCCAGTTCGTCGTCGTTGATGGCCCGGCGCGGCGCAGGCGCGCCATTGGCAGTATCGAAAGGCAGCTCGGGCGGGCCTTCGAACGGCGAGCTCATGATGGTGATGGAACGGAAAATATCCGGCCGGATGAGCGCGGACCACGCAGCCACGGGCGCTCCCGCGTCGTGCCCAACGATCATCGCTACCGAGCGATAACCCAGCGCGTAGACCAGCCCGACCGCGTCTCGCGTCATGTTGAGAACGCGAAACGGATCGGGATCGGCATCGTAGGAGTCGTCCCAGCCGATCGTCCGGCCAAAGCCGCGCATATCGGGAGCGACCACGTGATAGCCCGCGGCCGCCAGCGCCGGCATCACTTTGCGCCAGCTATAGGCGAGTTCCGGGAAGCCGTGCAGGAGCAGGACTGCCGGCCGGCCCGGCGTTTCGTACCCCGCCTCCAGCATATGCACGGTGAGCCCGTTTACGTTTGCGACTTGGCGCGAACGGATGCCGGCGGGAATGGTGCCGTTGCCGTAAGGCGGAAGCGCCGAAAAATCGGTGCGCACGATGGCGGCACGGGCGTTGGGTGCGATGGCCATTCCGCCGAACCGCATCGCCGCCGCCGCTGCCAGGAAGGTCCGCCGCGATTGGCTGGTTGTCGTTGTCGTACGTGCCAGTTTGGCCATGGCTCAATCCCTCAAAGTGCGTTCTGTGCCAAGGTGGGGCCGGCCCTTCCGGGCCGCCGCCGGGCTTCTGCCCGGCGCGCCGAGCGGAAGCTCGGTGGCAGGCCGAAAGGCCTGCTCCACAAAGCTCTCTAATACGAAATCGTAATGAGGCCGGCCAGATCTCCGTCGCGGTCCAGCAGGAAATCCAGATTGGGCGTCATCATCTCCTCCCAACTCTGAAATCCCTGATACACCCAACGGTTCGGATCCGGGTTGTTCTTATTGTTCACCGAGTTGTCGTACGAGAATTCAAACCGCATCCGCGTGCCCTTGGGCACCTTCACCGAGGTCTGGTACGCAAGCTGCCAGTTGAAGTCGTAATGCGGAACGTTGAGGATCACTTCTTCCCGGCCGTCCGGATAAATCAGCCGGTATTGAGCGCTCTTTCCGCGCACATGCGCATGGGGCCGCATGCCCACCAGCTCGGCGTCTTTGAGGAAGGTGATCTCCATGGGCGGTGCTTGGTAGTTGGGGTTATTCGGTGGAATCGCAAACTCCGGATTGTATGCCGAAGCGAAGACCGAGCGGGTGCTGGAGCGCGTCGGCGCAATCACGGGTGTGTCCTCGCCCGCGCCCTGCACGACAAATTTCTTCTCGGGCGGCGTCTTCGCTACCGTAAAGCCGATCTTGGTCCGGTCCACCAGGGCCTTGCCATTGGTCGTGTAGTGCAGGCTCACAATGATGTCTGAGCCGGCGGGCACGAGCTTACCCGCATTCCAACCGCGATAGTCTTCATAGCTGTTGCCAGGAAGGTAGCAAAAGTCCAGATTCTGGTGGAGCGTTGGATGACCCTGCCGGCGCTGAACTTCCGTGCTGCCCACATCGCGCGTGGCCATGATCATTCCCGGCAGCTCTCCAAATCCGGTGTTACCAGCCGTCGGATTGCCACTCTCATCACGCGGTACTTGTACCCACTCGTAGCGGTTGTACACCGTTGTGGGTTTGTGTTTTTCGAAGCTGAAGCAAATGTGGTGGACCACCGAGGGATCGCCAGGCAGAATCTCCATCGAAGTGACCCAGGTGTCGGTTTGGAACGGAGCCGGAAATGCGATCAACTCCCACTCCAGTACGCCTTTCGCCGGCACTTCATGAGGCGGCAGATCCATCACGACTTCCGGCTGGATCCCCCATCCGCCAGCGGGCCAGTTCACCGCGGCGGGCGCATCTTTGGGATCGCCTTCCGCGGCGCCCGTATCCGCCCACTTCACCAGCGTATCGATCTCGCTCTGCTGCAAGGAGCGATCGTTGGTGAAATGCCCGAACTTCGGGTCCGCGTACCACGGCGGCATTTTCCGGGTGGTTACCGCCGTCTTGATCGCCTTTGCCCACGGACGCGTTTCCTTATAACCTACGAACGCCATCGGCGCCACTTGCCCCGGCCGATGGCAGCCTTGGCAGTTCTTCTGCAGAATAGGAAGCACGTCTTTGTTAAAGGTGATCGGCGAGGTTTGCTCGGCAGCCCCCGCAGCCAGCGTAACGGCCAGTCCCAGTAGAACGAGGCGCATCAGACCTTACCCCCTTGAAATCCGGAACACGCTGAAATTATACATCGATCAGCTGTTGTGGGGCCGGGCCTTCCGGCCCGCCGCCGGGCTTCTGCCCGGCGCTCCGCCGGCCGGAGGCCTGTGCTGGACAAACCACCGCTTCCTTTGGTCGCGGCTCGGAAACGGAACGCATACAGAGCGGTGCCCTTGCGATCGCTTTGCGTCGTCTGTGGGGAATGTCCAGACTCTGCCGCCTCTAATGTTCGAACTGGTTCGCCTGTTGAATCAACTCGAAGTACGTGCGGCTGGAAACGTCGGTCTCCCAGTGGCCCGCCCAGCGCGCGTAGCCGAAGATTCCGAGAAATAGCACGGCGATCCCGGCAGCCACCGCCCATGCCGGAACGCGTTTGTGGCGCACGGGCGTAGAGAGGAAGAGCGCGCCCGCCGCGGGACAGACCGCGACGCATTCGAGGCACCCGGTGCACTCGGCGGAATGGATCGAGACCAGCCGGTCCACCGGCAGAGCCGCCGGGCAGACACGGGAGCACTTCCCGCAATCGATGCAGAGGTTTGTGTCGCGGCGGATGTGCAGCGGGCTGGTGGCGGACACGGCGCCCAGCAATGCGCCATACGGGCAGAGATAGCGGCACCAGAAATTCTGAACGAAGATCGACGCGATCACCAAAATGGCCAGAACGATGCCGCTCGTCAGGCTCAGAAACCGGAAGAAGTTCAGCATCTTAACGTCGTCGATCAGTCCATAGGGTCCCGCCAAAAACGCCCGGATGGCGAGTACCGGCATGGAGATCACCGCGTACAGAAACAGCCCCAGCAGGATGTACTTGAGGCTGCGAACGGCGATATCCAGCGCGCGCGGAAGCCGGAAATTGCGGCCGAAGATGCGCCGGCCCAGGCGCCAGAGATACTCCGAGATGGTGCCGACCGGACACAGCCACCCGCAGAAGGCTTTGCGGAAAACCCACGAGATCGCCACAAACGCAATAAGCAGAAACATGCCCGCCGCATGGATGGCGGGTACGCTGCCGGTTACCAACAGCACCTTGAGATTCATCAACGAAGCGATCGGCAGCCAGCCTTCTACTCCCGCTGGGCGCGAGACGAACGCAGACTGGCCGCCGCTCTCGTAATAACGCACGAAATTGTAGAATTCGATTCCGATCCAGATGTTCAGCGCCAGGAAGCCGAATTGAAAGGCGCTCCGCGCGGCCTGGGAATGGTCGGGCGGCGCGCGCTTCACCAGTTTCTTCGGCGCCTTTCCCGGGGCCATGGCGATGGCAGCCATGAGTTCAATCTCCAGCCACCTTCTGCTCTTCCCAGGCCCCCTCCGCCACGTAGGCGCGTTCGTCGTAGGAATGGCCCGTCACTAAGCCGAGCACGAACCAGCCCAACACCAGGGCGCCGATGGCGAAGATCGAGTCTCCGATCATCCGGAGCCAGCGCAGCTGGTTCATGTGCCCGCTGTGCAGGAATTCCGCAGAGCGCGCGTACCAGGTTCCGTATTCCACCGAAGCCCAGGTCTGCATAAGGCCGATCGGCAAGAGGCTGATCAATACCATCAGCGCAAGGCCGATATTGATCGCCCAGAACGAAAACGCCAGTGGCGCGTTCTTCCAGGCTTTTCCCGGACGAAGAGCCCGCAGGCAAAACAGCATCAGACCCAGGCCCAGCATGCCATACACCCCAAACAGCGCGGTGTGGCCGTGAACCGGAGTGGTGTTTAAGCCCTGCATGTAATAGAGCGCGATGGGCGGGTTGATGAGGAAACCGAACAACCCCGCGCCTACAAAGTTCCAGAACGCCACCGACACAAAGAAGTAAATGGGCCATTTGTAGGCGGCTACCCAGATGTGCTGCTCGCGGGCCCGCGCCAGACGAATGTTCTCCCAAGCTTCGAATCCGATCAGCACCAGCGGAACCACTTCCAGCGCGCTGAACACGGCCCCCAGCCCCAGCACAATGTTGGGCGTTCCGGCGAAGTACAAGTGATGGAAGGTACCGATGATCCCGCCCGAGAGGAAGACCACGGTCGAGAATAGAACGGCACGCGTCGCCGTGGTGACCGAGAGCAGCTTCAGCCGCGTGAGCAGGAAGGCGATCACCACGGTGGCGAACACCTCGAAGAATCCTTCTACCCACAGGTGCACCACCCACCAGCGCCAGTATTCGGCGGTCACCAGGTTGCTGCGCTCGCCGTACATCAACCCGGCCGCATAGAACAGCGGGATGGCGATGCTCGCGAGCAGCAACATGAGCAGCAGGGAATGGCTGGGGTCGCGGCGGCCCAGCGCCGGCTTCAGTGCGCGCCACATCAACCATAGCCAGAACACCAGGCCGATAAACAGAAGGATCTGCCAGAAGCGGCCCAGATCCACGTACTCGTAACCTTGCGTTCCGAACCAGAACCACAAGCTGCCCAGCTTATGCTGGATGCTGAGCCACTCGCCGGCTAGCGATCCCACCACCACAATGAGAAGCGCGCCGAACAACAGGTTGACGCCCAACCGCTGGCCCTTCGGCTCCGCGCCGGCAATGGCCGGGGCTACGTACAACCCGGTGGCAAGCCACGAGGTCGCAATCCAGAACAGCCCGATTTGCAAATGCCAGGTGCGCGTCACGCTATACGGCAGGATGCGGTCGAGCGCGATTCCATAGAAACCCGAGCCTTCTACACCGTAATGCGCCGTGATGGCCCCGAGCCCTACCTGCACCACCCACAGGGCGGCCACCACAAAAAAGAACTTCACCGTGGCGCGTTGGGAAGGCGTCGGATGCAGACCCAATAGCGGGTCGCTCTCGGGCAGTAATTCGTGGGCCACCGCGCGCGGTTGCGCGGCGAAATACCAGACCATGCCGCCCAAGCCCGCCAGCAGCAGAATGAAGCTGACGACACTCCACACCACTGCGCCTCCCGTCGGCTCGTTACCTACCAGCGGCTCATGCGGCCAGTTCTGCGTGTAGCTCACGTCGGTGCCGGGACGATCGGTCACGGCGGCCCAGGCGGTCCACCAGAAGAACGCGCTCATTTGTTGCTGTTTGTCGGGATCGCTGAGCGCGCCTTGAGGAATGGCGTAATCGCTGCGGCCGTTGCCGAAGACATCGGCATAGTGGCGCTCGAGTTCCGCGAAGGCATCCGCTTGAACCGGATCGACGGTAATTCGGCCGCTAGCCTCATCCCAGGTGTTCGTCCGCAAGAGGTGCTGTAAGCGCGCCCGCAGCGCCGCCTGTTGTTCCAGGCCGAGCGCGTCGTAGTTCGGGGCGCCCGTGGCCTGTGCCCACCGGTTCAAAATGTACGTGCTTTCCCGATGCAACCAGTCGGCAGTCCAATCGGGCGCGACGTACGAACCGTGACCCCAGATGGTCCCGACTTCCTGGCCGCCAATCGACTGCCAGGCATTTTGACCGTCGCGAATCGACGCACCATCAAACAGGACCCGGCCATCGGAGGTTACTACCTGCGATGGAATCGGCGGCGCGCTGTTCAAAACCTTAACTCCGACACCGCCCAATACCGCAAAGGAAATTACCAGAACCAATCCGAGCGCAATCCACAGCTTTGTGTAAGTCATCGATCAGCACCTTCCTTATGCCCCGGTAGCGGGCCGGGGCCGTGCAAATGTGACTATTAAATTAACGGCAAAGGCCGTCACTGCAGCCATTTCGCAGGTCGCCGATACGGGCAGCCACCGCCAGGCGGCACTCGCCAGACCCTGGTATGCCAGAATCTCCGAACTGACGCGCAGCAGGCAGCCACCTGCTAAAAGCACCAGGCCGGCAAACATCAAATTTCTGCTGAACAGCAGCCGCATGCCGGAGAAGGCAGGCAAAACGCGCTGCCCCACCACGAACACCATTGTGGCCAAGAATCCAACCGTTAAGGCGTGGCGGGAGGCTCCGGCGATTCCGTGAGAGTTGGCGGTGAAACCGGCCCAGATGCCGAGCGCCGCCGCGATCGCCGCCCAAACATACGCCATGCGCACGAAGATCGGATAGCTGGCATGAACGCCTTCGACTTTGGCCGGGCGCTCCCGCGGCTCGAAAAGGCGCAGCGCATAGATGGCGCAGAGGATGCCTGCGATCAGCAGGATCGCCGCTGGGATCGGAAATCCTGCGAGCGCTGCCAATACACCCACTGAGTTGATGGCCACGGCGCGAAGCAGCACGCCTGCGCGCACAGGACGCAGGCCCAGGAAAACCGGCAGCCACCGGGCGCTGAAGCCCCAGACGAACACCACCAGCCACCCCCAGGTCTGAAGCGCCAGTAGCGGCTGGTCCAATTGGGCGGGTATCTCGGGCGACCGCCCCTCGAATGCCACGAACAACGCCACGCCGAGGTTCGCCACCAGCGCCAACATCATCCCCACCGAGCCGGCGATCACCACCCGCACCCACGCGTCCAGTTTCTTTTCGGCCGCGTCTTCGGGCCGATGGCCGGAAACGCTGCGGAAAAAGATAAGGAACGAACCCAATTCCAGGAGTGCCGATAACGGCAGCAGGATTCGCCACTGCCACGAATAAACGCCGGCGATCCAGCGCAGAGCCACGCCGGAAGTCCACAGCGCCCAGGACGTCCACGCCGCGCCGAGCGCGAACCATTTGAGTCCGCGCAGTTTGGGAATCGAGTAGTATCCGATGCCCAGGATGAACGTGCCGATCCATCCGAAGATCTGCGCATGTCCGTGGGCCTGGACCCAAGCGGCCGAAACCGAATCAGCGGTGCGATGGCTGCTGATTGCCAGCAGGTTCCACACGCCCAGAAACGTGCCCGGAATCAACATGAAAGCGAGGCCAGTGGTGATGTAGACCATCAACAGCCACGACAAGCCCGTCTCGCGGGCTGCCGTGGCAGCAAACGTGTGCGCCGGAGCGGGCCGCGGGCGCGCCTGAGTTTCGATATGAGTGAGCGGCGCACTCACGGCCGCCTCGAACCTGCCCGCTCCATTTCGATGGCGCGTGGAAACAAGATGTTGTTTTCCAGGTGAATATGCTGGTGCAGGTCAGCTTCGAATCCGGCCAGCGCCTGGTAGAGCGTGCGGTAACTGATGCACGCGTCGGGAGGCGCGGTGTAGCCGTTGCTGGCCGCGCGCATGGCCCGCAGGGCTTCGCCCGCACCATCATGCTCATGCATCATCATGGCGACCGGGTTTTGCACGCTGCCGAAAGGCGCGGGCAGGACTGGCGATTTCTCCAGAACCGCCTCTTCCATGCGCTCGATGTAGGGGAATAACATCATTTCCTCCTTCATCAGGTGCATCGTCAGCTCTTGCGCCAGATCGCCAAACGTAGCCCGCATATCCTCCAGTTCGGAATGGTTCTTTCCATGAACCGAGCAGACCTTGTCGAATAACGGTCCCAAGCGGGCAATCTCGGCGCGTGTGAACTGGTGGTGCGTGTTCTTGATATGGCCAATCAGGTCGGCCAACGGCTCCGTATTCCAGTCCCGAGTCTGCGCCGCGCCGCCTGACGTTTCTAAAGCCGTTTCGATGGAATTCCGCACCTGCTCGATGGGCAGCCCGGCCGCGCGGCAGGCCTGCTCGAGTGTGGTGCCTCCGCCGCAACAATAATCGATTCCCAACGTCTCCAGGACCCGCGTGGCAGCCGGATATTCCGCCGCCAGTTCGCCGACGATCTTCTCAGTGGTGATCACATGCATCGTTTCTGCCTCCAGATTTGAGGTTAACGATGCTCGCGCAACCTGCCTATGACTTTGGTCACACCGCGGGCTGGGCGCCGGATTCGAGCTCCGCTTCCAGCAGTTTCACGTTAGTTATCAATATGATGCGGCCTTCCATCTTCACTAATCCTTCGCTCTGTAGCCGGGAAAGATTGCGCGAAACCAGCTCCCGCACGGTCCCGATTTGCGACGCCAGTTCCTGGTGGCTGGCCGGGAGCAGAAATTCCACTCCTTCCTCGGTTTTTCGACCTTCGCGCTGGGCCAGCCGGAGAAGCAGCGACACCAGCCGGTGGCGCACGGTGGTAAACGAGAGCTCTTCGATGATCCCGACCAGCCGCCGCAGCCTCGCGCCAACCACGCGGAGCACCTTGAGCGCCACTTGCGGATGGGCCAGGCACAACGCCTGAAAATCCTGCTTGCCGATGAACAGGAGGCTAGCATCGTCTACCGCCGCGCCCGAGGCCGGATACACTCCGCCGTCGAATACCGGAATCTCGGCGACTGAATTTCCCGGTCCGTCGATGGTGAGAACCTGTTCGCGGCCGGCCGGCGAGGTCTTGAAAACGCGAACGTGGCCACGCTCGACTACGTATAAGCCGGCACACGGCTCTCCCTCGCAAAACACGATTTCGCCCGGCGAATATTGCCGCGGCGTTACGCACTCCACCAGGCAGCTCAGCTCGGTCTCGCTGAGGCCGGAGAAAATCTGGACCTGTGCCAGGGTCCGGGTGTAATCCGCGCGAGTTTCTCCCACGCTGATCATTGTAGAGCCTGGGCTGGCCTATTCGGCCTCGGCTGTCATATGCTTTTATGACCGCTGCTTTTATGACCCGCACACCAGCGGCTGTGAGGTGAACTGATGCTGGGAAATCGTTCGTGGGAGGAGTGGATTCATCAGTATTCGGCCAGCCATCAGCATCCCGTGAACCGTGCCTGCCACACCTTGGGCATACCCATGATCGTGATTTCCCTTTTACTCATACCGCTGGCCGTCTGGCGTAACGGATGGTGGTGGCTGCCGGCCGGCTTGTTCGTAGTGGGATGGGCATTTCAATTTGCCGGTCACGTGTTTGAAGGCAAACCGCCCGAGTTCTTTAAGGACTGGCGGTTTTTGTTTGTCGGCTTGCGTTGGTGGTTCGCCAAGATGGCGGGTAAGGCCTAAGCGCAGCGGCCGGGAGGGACAGCATGAAGGTCTTTGCGATCGGTTTGATCCTGCTGGCTGCGGGGGTTTCGATCCCCCACGCCCAAAACACCACGAATGCGCGTCCGGCCATCGCCAACGAAGCGGACTTCCGCCGCGCCATGAAAGAGCTTTCGAATTGGGGAAGATGGGGCGCCGACGATGAACTGGGCGCCGCCAACCTGATCACACCGGCCAAGCGGAAGCAGGCGCTGGCCTTGGCAAAGGAGGGCGTGACCGTCTCGCTGGCGCACGATGTCGCGCAAGAAAAAGCTCCGGACGCCCCGAACATCCTGGAGCGCACCCTCGGCAATGTGACTCCCACCGGCACCACCGATCGGTACCAGTACACGGGCACGTATCACGGGGTGATTCACAGCCATCTGGATGCGGTGGATTGTCACATCATGTCGGAAGGCAAGGGTTACAACGGCCGGTCGATGGAAGACATTGTGGCGGCGGGCGGTTGCCCGAAGGGAAACATCAATGTGTTGAAAGATGGCGTGGTCACGCGCGCCATCCTTTTCGATGCCACGCGGTTGCCCGGCAAGGCCACGGCGCAAGGCTGGCTGGACCCTGGTACGGCCATTCATCGTGACGACCTCGAAGCCCTGGAAAAACTGGAGCATGTAAAGGTGGCACCGGGCGACGTCATCCTCCTCTATACCGGCCGCTGGAAACGGCGCGCTGCTCTGGGCCCTTGGCCGAACGCTACCGGATTTGCCGGCTATCACGCCGACGTGGCGTACTTCATCAAAGAACGCGGGGTATCTTTTATCGGCTGCGATGGCCCCAACGACGTAACGCCCTCGGGTCTTCCCCAGACGATCGGAATCCCGCTGCACCAACTGGCGCTGGTGGCGATGGGCGTGAGTATTTTCGACAATCTCGATTTTGAAAGAGCCATCGAGCAGGCGCGGCAGAGGAATCGTTATGAATTTCTATTCATGGCGGCGCCGCTGCGCATCGAGAAGGGAACCGGTTCGCCGCTCAATCCGCTGGCGGTTTTCTAGCCGGATAAGGTAGCGCTGCTTACAGGCGCAGGAGCCGCATTGCGTTTCCTTTCAAGATGCGATCGCGGTCGGCGGCCGGCAGATGGAACTGATCGAGAACCGCTGTGGGGTATTCGATGTCCTTTGCCGCAAAATGATCGGTGCCCACCACGATGCGGTCGGAGCCGACCAGGCTCACCAGGAATCGGAACGCCTCCGGATAGTAAATCAAATAGTCGTAGTGGAATCGCCGCAGGTAGTCGCGGAACGGATGCGGGAGCGAGGTTCCGTGGTCGTTCATATGAAAGAGGAAATGCTCGACGCGGCCGGCCAGGTAGGGGAAGGCGCCGCCGGCATGTGGTAAGACGATCTGCAGGTTTGGATATTTGTCGAGCGTGCCGGTGTAGATGAATTTGCTTGCCAGGAGGGTGTGCTCGATGGGCGCGTCAATGCCCGAGCTGAGGTTGGGAGGCCCAGCCGTCCGATTGCCGCCGAACGTGTTGGCCTCGCCATCCATCTGATGAAAGATGATCGGATAGTTCAGTTCTTCGATGCGGGCTAGAGCCGGCGCGAAGCCGGGATCGAACAGGTAATCGTGCCGTTCAATGGAATCCGGCAAGTGGACGGCCCGCACGCCCGGCTGTCCGGCGACGCGATTTAGTTCCTTCAGGGCAAGCGCGGAATCCCGGATCGGCAACTCGACGCCAATGACGAAGCGGTCGGGGTATTTTTGATGCGCCTGAATGCCGGCGTCATTGATTACTTGAGCGAGGTGCGCGCCTTCCTGCGCGGTCGTTCTCTGCCAGGGCATGGCGCCGGAGAGAGTGAGGCAATGCATGAGGTCGCCATGTTTGTCCATCCACTGACGCCGCTGCTCGAGATCGTAATCGAGGGGATACGGATTGCGGACCGGCTGCCCGAGGTCGGCCAGCGCTCTGTTGTAAGGCTCGGGCGACCAGTGCGCGTGCATATCGATCGCGGCCGGCTTGACGCCGTCCTTTCCCGGCCGCGCCTCCCAAAAAGGAACGCCCTGGGCCGACGTTTTGATGGCACCCAGCACGCCGATCGCGGCAGCCGCGCCAGCAGTAAGTCCGACAAACTGGCGGCGCGCGATCACAGAGGCTCTCACGGGCGGTTCTGAGATGTTCATGATGATCCTCCTCCGCTCATAAACGGGTTCTCATGATACAGCATTGTTCGAACCAGGGGTCCTAGGCGGTCTGGGGGTTTAGCCAGGTTTCGGGCCCCCCAACCTTACTATCCCCCACCAATAACGTACTTTCTCAGTTGGACGAGCCTCGATAGGATTGGCTCATGAAACGAATTCTACAGAACCTGATTGCGAACAAGACGGACCGGTATTTGGTTAAGTACGCCTTTCTGATGATGTGTGCGGCGGGCGGGTCCTACGTTTCGGGTATCTATTGGGCCAGCCATCTTCACTAGTCGGCTGGCCGGCGTCGACGGCGCGGATAGCTGCCAGGCAGGGCGGTTGGTAGGCCCTTCCCCCATAGGCCGCAAATCGGGAAATCCCCGGATCTGCGATCGTGAGCGTCCCGCAAGATCGATCATGTCAATGCCTCGTCAATCGTGCTGTAGCCCTCATCCTCCCCGTAAATCGAGTTCTCCGGCGAATAGCTGATATCCTGCCACCGCCCGTTGCGCTCGGGGCCGTGGAGCCGAATTCCGATATCATAGCTTCTCATCGTGTTATCTGGCATCGGAGGAGAACTGAGCATGAAACGCCTCATCTTGACAGTTGTTGCCTGGCTGGCCTTGGGAGTGCTGCAATCCCTCGTCGCGCAGGACCTGACCATCACCAACGCCCGCATCATCGCTGCAAATGGCATTGTGATCGAGCGCGGATCGATCGTGGTGCGCGCGGGGAAGATCGCTTCGGTAGCGGCCGGTGAGCCGGCTGCCGCGAACGGAAGGACCATCGACGCCAAAGGCATGACTGCCATGCCGGGGTTCATCGATGGGCATCGGCATATCAACACGGGTCCCAACGAAAAAGCGCAGATGCAGGCGCTTCTCGAAGCCGGTTACACGACTGTTCTATCTGGGGGCGGCCCGGCCGAAGGCAACATCACACTCCGGGATCACATCGAGAAGGGCCTTATCAATGGACCGCGCGTTATTCCATCCGGGTCCCTGAGGCTGGCCAATCAAACGCCGGAGACGGCTCGTGCCGAAGTGCGGAAGATGGCCGGCATGGGAATCAAGTTCACAGGCGAGATTGCCCTGACTCCGATACCGGGGCCTTCCAAAGAGGAAATCGAGGTTCTCAAGGCGATCGTGGACGAGGCGAAAAAGGCCGGCGTGATCGTGCAGGTTCATGCGGTCAGCTCCCCCGCGATGGTAGCGGCCGTGGATGCCGGCGTGCCGCTCCTGGTTCACCTCCCCAACAAAGACTGGGTCAGTAAAGAGGATGCGAAACGAGTGGCCGCGGCAGGTACGAAGATGCTGGGGACGGTTAGCTTCGGCTCGCCGGTTTTCGGAGTGTTTGCGGACGATAACAAACCCCGGTTCCGGGATGGTAAGCCGTGGCCGGACGGGATTGTCAACGGGGTCCGCCTGGGTGAGGAAGCGGGATATATGCCCGTGAATGCGCGGACCGTTTGGGATGCGGGCGTCACGCTCGGCTATTGCACGGACACCAACTACGACCCGAAGGCCGGACTGGATCACGAGCTGAAGATGCTCAATGTGATGTTTTCAATGCGCGATCTCATCCAGATGATGGGACCGAACACCGCGTCCTATATTCAGATGGGCGACCAACTCGGAACACTTGAACCGGGCAAGCTGGCCGACCTCATTCTTCTGGATGGCGATCCGCTCGAAGGCTACTGGAATTGGCTGAAAACCAGGCTGGTGGTGAAGGGCGGTGTGGTTGTAGTGGATAAACGCTAGCGAGGCTCTGCCTCAGACCTGCACAATGAATAACCGCGGAGCTCGGCGCCAGTGTAGCGCGCCATGCAGAATGCAGTGTAACCCTGTGGGGCAGACGATCGGTTTCCGTCGTCTGCCGGCGCCGCACAGTGGCGCAAAGGCGCGATTCGCACGCCGTGGCAGACCGCGAAAGGCGACGGTCTGCCGACGGAAGACAGCGAAATACGCCTCGCTATTTGTGCCGCAGACCACTAGGAGCTTTGCTTTTTAGGGCTGCGGGAGACCAAAACACTGCGGGCGCAGAGGCAGCAGAGAGCGCAGAGAACCACCCTTTGCCTTCTCTGCGGCGCTGCGGCTCGGCGGTGAAAATATTGACTCATTTGCATTGAGTTTGGTGCCGCGTTGGGTTTATTTTGGCAGCACGTCCGGCAGCCTGGACTGCCGATCGACGCGGCCGGCTAATCCCTCATCGAGCGAGATGTTGTAACTCTCCAGTGTCTGGCCGAGCACCTGATCCAGGGAATCCCGTGCGCGCGCATAAGCGGCCAACGCATCGTTCTCGGATAGTTCCGCTGCGATCAGGCCGCGCTGGTCGTTCATCAGCGTGTCGAACAGTTCCGTTCCCGAAGCCCGCTTCTGATCGGCCTCCAACAACTGCTGTTGCAAGATGTGGGTGCTCTGCGCCACGGAATACCGCGCCCGCGCCTGCCGGAGCGCGTTCACCTGGTTGGCCACATCTACGGCGATCTGGTTGGCATCCTTTTGCCCGCGCAGCTCCGATTGCCGGAATTGCAGTTGGTCGATTCCGTAATCGCCCTGCGCCTGATGGTTTCCCACCGAAACCGCAAACGAGAGCCCGGCTGTGTTATTAGGAAAATTGCGGCGGAAGACTTGTCCCAGCGCCGTACCGTAGCCTCCCGTAAAATAAGCAGGTGCACCGCCGGCACTCGCCTGAGGCGAACCGGCCACGCCGCGGTCGAGCGTATATGCGTAGACTTGCAGGTTCGGCAGAAGCGGATTGGTGGTCCCGAGCAGATTGATCTGGTCGGTCTGGTCGCGGAAACGAGATACCGCCACGTCCGGCCGCTTCGACATCGCCGTCGCCACCAGTTGCCGGAGGGGAGACAAGTCGTCTGTTGCCGGAACCTCGATGCGATCGAGCGGAATAATCGGCGCGGCATCCAGTACTGGGTCTTCGGTGTGGCTCAACACCTGCTTCAAGGCAATCTCGCGCTGTTGCACATTGTCCTGGCTGATGATGACATCCTGCCGCCGGGTGGCAACCTCGGCTTGTGCGCGGGTGAGCTGAAAGCGCGCGATGGCGCCGACGGATATCTCATACTGCGTGTCGTTGTAGAATTTCTGCGTGATTTCCAACGCCTGGCGCCGCACCTGCAATTCGTCCCGCGCGCTCACCAGGTCCCAGTAAAGGTTCAGAACGTTCGCGCTTAGATCCAATAACTGGGAACGGAACAGTTCGCGCGATGCCGCGATGTTGATCTGTCCAATGCGGATAGTGCGGTCATTGAGCCGTCTCCCGAAACCTTGCAACAGCGAATGCTGCAGGAAGATGGCCATGTATGGTCCGACTGCGGGATTGAGGTTGTCCGATGGTGAATTCTCTCTTAAATACTGTTCATAGTCGTAGAACCGCACAATGCCGCCAGTCAACAAGCCCTCGGTTGCGACGTTGCTATAGTTGCGCACTGTCCTGATCAGCACCGGTGTCTCGGCCAGCAGCAAGTTGGACTGGGGCGAGGTCAAGTGCGAAAAAGAGGCGCTGCTTTGCAGAACCGGATCGAGATTGGGAGTGACCTGGCCCACCTGTTGAATGGTGGCGCCGCCTCCTCCTCCGCTAAGCCCGCCGCCATTGCCGCCGAGCAGTCCTGCCGCAAGCTGGCTGCCGCTCACTCCCAAACCGGAATCGATGCTGCTCACTTGTTGATTGCTGTTGGGAACGCCGCGCAGGGGACCGCCGGCTTTCGCCCGCTCCAATGCGAATTGCGCCTGAATCGGCTCGTAGCGGTCGAGCTCCAGATTGAGGTTGTTCTCAATGGCGAGAGCAAGCGCGTCCTGGACCGTCAGGTATAGATTGCCGCCGCGCATCAATGATTGGATGCGCAGTGAGTTGGTCAGGCGGATCGGAGCAACCACGGGGGCCGCGTAAGACCGCAAACCGAGAGGCAGAGAGGGCCGCTCGAGCGTGGACGGCAGTTGCTGCGCATCCAGCGGCCACATCAGACATGCCGCAACGCACCACGGGAGATATCTGCGAGTATTCATCGGGCGTCCCCCTTTACTTCGGGCGTCTTGATCTCCGGAAGTTTGTTGGGAATCGCCGACTCGCGCTCTACGCGCCCTGCCTCCGCTTCCTTCATCGAGATGTGGTTCTCCTCCAGCGTTCGGCCCATGGCCAGGTCGAACACGATTTGCGCGTGAGCGTAATTGGCCATGGCTTGCACTTCGGAATCGGAGTCGGCTGCCAGGTCCTTTTGCGCCTGGATCACCAGTTCCACCGTGGAGACTCCCGACAGAAACCGCTTCTGCTCGGCCGCCAGGCTTTCTTCCGCCAGCCCTCGCGCAGCGGCAGCAGACTCATAGCGGGCGTGGGCTTGCTGCAAGCCGATCAATTCCGTTTTGACATCCACGCGAACCTGATTGCTGGCTCTCTGAAGTTGCAGTTCATATTGCCGAAGCTGCAGTTCGTCGGTGACGAAGTCGGCCTGCGCCTGGCGGTTGCGAAAGGCAATATTCAGCGAAAGACCGGCGGAGTAGTTCGGGAAGTTCCGCCGGAAAATCTGCGCCAGCACGCTCCCGTTGCCGCCGAGGAATTGGGGATACGGGGGGCCGCAGCAGCCGGTATATAAAGCGTTCGCAGCGCCTGCCAGGCCGTTGTTCGTAAGCTCGAAAAAAGACTGCAGGTTAGGCAGGAGATTGTTCCTCGTTCCTTTCAGCAGGATCTTCTGGTTTTCCACATTGAGGTTGTTCTGTGCAATTTCGATCCGGCCGGCGAGAGCCTCCTGAATCAAGTCTTGAACGGGCCGGACTCCCATAGCCGGCGGGATCTCGATGTGATCGAGTGGAATGATATGCACATCTTCCAAGGCCGAACGTTCCACTCCCCTCCGGCTGAGCACGTTCTTTAAGACAATCTCCTGCTGGGCCACATTGGTTTGCGCAACTAACAAGTCTTCCTGGCTAGCGGAGACCTGGGCAGCCGCGCGCGTTATCTCGATCGCCGGCAGAGCGCCGGCGGCCACTCGCTGCTTATTTCCCTCGAACAGACTTTGCGCGGTTTCGAGTGATTGTTGCTTAATCCGAACCGCATCGTTGAAGCTAACCAGATACCAATAGAGATCGAGCGCCGCGGCAACCGTGGTGGCTACCTGCAATTTCAGTTGCAGTTCCGCCCACTTCACGTTGTTTTGGGCGACGCGGATGTCGCGATTGTTTACCGCCCGGCCGAACCCCTGCAGTAGATTCTGATTGACCGTGAGGTCGATATAACCACTCAAAAACGGGTTGAACTGCGGAATCCCGCTGTTGAGGAGACCCCGGTAATCGAAGAAGGAGAGTATGGCACTGGTCCCGGTCGGGAACTGCTGGGAGTAAGCGAATTGGACTTGGCGGTAATTGTTGGTCAGAGCGCTGGTCTGGTTCAGGAGGACGTTGGTTTCCGGCGTAGTGCTATGCCCGAGTTGCACGTTGAAGGAGAGTTGGGGGTCGAGGCTCGGAGGCGGCGGCCCGATTTGCGTCACAATCGCTCCCGTGGACCCCAGGCCGGTCCCGCCGGCGAGCCCGTTTGCGTTGATGCTGACTCCGGCTGTGCTGACGCTCGCCGGAGGTGTGATGAGCGGCGTATCCACTGCTCGGAGAAATCCACCTCCCTGGGTGCGCCGCACCACCTCCCGCGCCAGGAATGGACTGTAGCGCTGTACTGCGATGTCCAAATTGTTCTCGAGCACCAAGGCAATGACGTCTTGCGCGGAAAGGTACAGGTTGCCGCCTCGGATGAGCGCATCGATGCGCGGTGAGTCGGTAAGGCGGACGGGTGGCACCAAGCGCTTTTCCGTGTGGAACGGCGCGATCAGGCCGCCGACAACGGGCCGGGCCGGAGGTATCACGATTCCGACCTCCGACTGGGCAAACGCCGCCCCGCAGCTGATCAATCCCAGGCTTACGCAAAGTTTGAAAGGACGCATCATAGGCATTTACTCGCACCGCGAAATTCGTAGCTTAGACGTAACCGCCCTGGCTTTGGTCGCGTGTGCATTCGGAGGCTTCCTAAAGCAGGGGGAACCATTCGCAAATTCAGGCCCACAATCCAGACCAGCCGCTTGATGGCGAAGGGCGTTTGGGAACTTGATATCCCGTCCCAGTTGTGGGAATGGGTGTGCGGAAATGGCAAGCCGGACACGGGGCTTCGCATCGCCATCTGGATGGAATAGAATCGTGGGAACGACTTCGATCTGTCCGTAGGAAGGAGGAAGCATGAGTACCAAGAAGAGATCACGACGATCATTCCTGGTTCATTCCATGGCTGGTCTGAACGCGGCGTGGGTCGCGGCCAACTACCCCGCCATTCTCGCCGCACAGGAACATGTGCGCCAGGCAACCCGGGCCGGGCAAGTACCACGGTTAACGGCCTTGACCGAAGCCCAGGCTGCAGAAATCGAGGCCATGGCCGCGCAGATTATCCCCACCGATGAGAGCCCCGGCGCCCGCGAAGCGCATTGCGTCTACTTCATCGACCGCGCTCTCGCGACCTTCGCCCGTAATAGCCAATCCGCCTACGTTCAAGGGCTGCGCGATCTTCAGGCGAAGACGCAGCAACTCTACCCGGACGCGGCCAAATTCTCGGCGCTCCCTTCCGAGCAACAAATCAAAGTCCTCACCGAGATGGAGAAGACTCCGTTCTTCAATATGGTCCGGATGCACACGGTCATCGGGTTTTTTGCCCGTCCCGAGCACGGCGGAAACTTTGACAAGATCGGCTGGAAGCTCATTGGCTACGACGATTCCCTGAACTTCAAGGCGCCGTTCGGTTACTACGACGCGCAGTTCGAAGCGAGTAAGAAGGGCTGAAGGAGAAACCGCGATGAAACAATATCCGACATCCACTGAGGTCGATTTCGTGGTCATCGGCTCGGGAGCCGCGGGCGGGATTATGGCCAAGCAGTTGTCGACGGCCGGCTTTTCGGTTGTGGTCCTGGAACAGGGAGGCTGGGGAAAGTACGGCCGCGAGCACGAGTACAACAAGGACGAGTGGCTGGCTCGCAATTTGAGCGAGGAAGACCGGTTGATGAGCGACCCGTCGCGCCAGCGCAATACATTCCGCCGAAATGACAAAGAAAAAGCCGTTCGCGGCAATCACAGCTATGGCTGCGTGGTGGGTGGTGGCACAGTTACGTACGGCGGCAGCAGCTGGCGCCACTTGCCGTATGAATTCCGCGAAGCTTCGTATGATCCGACGGTTCCTGCGGGTACCGGCATGGCGGACTGGCCGATCTCTTACGAAGAGCTCGAACCGTACTACACGCGAGCCGAATGGGAAATGGGGATCTCCGGCCTGCGTGTCAATTCGCCGTTCGTTGCGCCTATGTCGAAGGACTATCCAGTGCCGCCGGTGCCTCTCAAGAGTTCGGGCGCGCTGTTTCACACGGCGGCTGACAAACTGGGATTGTCGGTCGTTCCCGGGCCGCTCGCTATCATTACGCAGCCTTATATGGGCCGCGCCGCCTGCGTGAACTGCGGAATCTGTTCGGGCTACGGTTGCCAGGTGCGCGCGCGTTCCAGCTCGGCAGTCACTATGATTCCGCTCGCGGAAAAGACCGGCCGCTGTGAGATCCGCGTGCGGAGTTACGTGCGCGAGATCTCCGTCGACAATAGCGGCCGGGTTACGGGCGTGGTCTATTTCGATTCTCAAAAACGCGAGGTTCGGCAAAAGGCAAAGGCGGTAGTCTTGTCCGCGAACGGCTCGGAATCGGCCCGCCTTCTGCTGCTGTCGAAATCGGCGCGGTTTCCGGACGGCCTGGCGAACTCGAGCGGCATGGTCGGAAAATTCCTGATGCTCGGCAATGGGGCCGTGGCCAGCGCGCTCTTCGAGCATCCGCTGAACGAATACAAGGGCGTCATTTCCGGCGCCGGCATCGTGGATTACGTGGGTTCCGATCCGAAGCGCGGCTTTTATGGCGGCGGGCGGTTGACGGCCCGTGGCTATCTCACGCCGCTCGACATCGGGCTCGATGGCTTGTCTCCGGAAGCGCCGCGCTGGGGCGCCGGATATAAGAAGGCGCTCCGCGAAGAAGCCAACCACCGCATGACCATCAATTGTTTTGTCACGCAGCTTCCGCTTGAGACGAACCGCGTCGATCTGGATCCCGACGTAAAAGACGATTGGGGTCTGCCGGCGATGCGCATCACCTCGACGAGCCATCCCGACGATTTCAAGAATATGGAGTTCTTCCGGAAGAAATCCCTCGAAATTCTGGAGGCTGCCGGCGCGCAGAAGGTGTGGGCGCCTCCGGTCAGCGACACGCGCGGCGGCGCGCACAACCGCGGCACCTGCCGGATGGGGAACGATCCAAAGACGTCGGTGGTGGACAAGTATCACAAGGCCCACGATGTGCCGAATCTGTTCATTGTGGATGGCAGCAGTTTCGTCACGGGCGGGCGCAACCATCCTACGATGACGATTCAGGCGCTGGCGTTCCGGGCGGCAGACCACATCATCCTGGCTGCGAAGAAAGGTACGCTCCGAACGAGCCTGTGAGAGGGACGATGCCCTCGCCGGGGGCGAACTAGAGGCCATGTCGCTTCCGACGATCGCTCCCGAACGGGAAGTTGGGGAACGGCACGAGGCTGTCCCGCTGTTCCGTGTGGTGCTGCTGGACGATAACGACCACACGTACGATTACGTGATCGAGATGCTGATGAAGATTTTCGTGTTCAGCCTCGATCAAGCTTACCGGCACGCGGAGGAAGTGGATCGCACCGGTCGTACCGTATTGATCACGTGCGAGCTGGCGCAGGCCGAATTTGCCCGGGATCAGATTCAGAGCTATGGTGCCGATCCACGCCTGCCTCGGTCGAAAGGGTCGATGTCGGCGGTGATCGAGCCGGCAGGTTGAGCCGCATCGGCGCCGGGCGGCGGAGACGGAGCCGCTGCAGGATATAAAATGTGACTCAGAGGATGAACCTCGCCAAGCATGGTGTTTCAGCTTCCGAGACCCGAGCCGGTTCCTCCGCCGGGGACGGGCACATGCCCTCCCTGCTGACGGTGGTGGTGCCGGTTTTCAATGAGGAGGAATACGTAGGTCTATCGATTGAACGGGCGCTGAAGGCTCCCCTCCCGGAGGGCCTGAGCCGCGAGATCGTAGCGGTGGATGATGGATCTCAGGATGGGTCCACCGAGGTCCTCGAAGAATTGGCGCGGCAGCATCCCGAGGTTCGCGTGCTGCGGCATCCGTTGAATCGCGGCAAAGGGGCTGCCCTGCGAACCGCTATCGAGCAAGCTCGCGGCGAGTACCTGATCATTCACGACGCCGACCTCGAGTACGATCCCAACGAGTTCGTGAAGGTCCTGCAGCCGCTACTCGAGGGACATGCCGATGTCGTGTACGGTTCGCGCTTCCAGAGCGCCGGCCCCCGGCGGGTTTTGTATTTCTGGCACGCCCTGGCCAATCGGGCCTTAACCACCATTTGCAACATGGCCGCGGACTTGAACCTCACCGATATGGAGACGTGCTACAAAGCGTTCCGCACGCGGTTGATCCAGAGCATTCCACTGCGCAGTGAGCGTTTCGGCATCGAGCCCGAAATGACCATCAAAGTGGCTCAACGGCACGCGCGGATTTACGAAGTCCCCATCAGTTATCACGGGCGCACGTACGATGAGGGCAAGAAGATCGGCATGAAAGACGCGCTGCAGGCGTTTTTCGTGATCGCTCGCCACTGGCTGATCCGCGACATCTACCAAGACCCGGGCGCGCGCATTCTGGACACCTTGGCCGATACGCCCCGTTTCAACGAGTGGATGGCAGACACTATCCGGCCCTTTGTGGGCTCGCGCGTGCTGGAGATCGGAGCCGGCATTGGTAACCTCACCAGCAAGCTTTCACCACGGCGTAAAATGTACGTGGCCAGCGATATCGATGACGAGCATCTGGCGCGCCTCCGCACGCGCTTCCACAGCCGGCCGAATTTCGAAATCGTCCCTTGTGATGTTGCCGATCCCAACGACTTCCACACATTTACCGGGTGTTTCGATTCCGTAATCTGCCTGAACGTGGTGGAACACGTGGAAAACGACCGGATGGCTCTTGCCAACATCTCCTCCGCCCTTACTCCGGGCGGCCGCGCCATTGTTCTGGTTCCACAGGACCAGAAGATATTTGGCGCGCTGGATACGGTTCTGGGTCATTTCCGCCGCTACACTGAGGCCGAGCTGCGCGAGCGCATGGAAGAAGCCGGTTTGCGCGTCCAACAGGTAGTTCACTTCAATCGAATGACGCGGCCGGGCTGGGTGGTCAACGGCAAATGGCTAAAGCGCCAAAGCTTCAGCCGCATCCAACTCTGGTTCTTCGACCGGCTGGTGCCATTGTGGCGCCTGCTCGATCGCTGGCTGCCGTGGGGCTCGGTGTCCATCATCGGAATTGGCGAGAAATTGTAAGCGAAGTCGCGAACTGAGCTGCGCCGCATGAAACCAGACGAATCAATCGCGCTCGTGACCGGTGCGAACAAAGGCATCGGCAAGGAGATCGCCCGGCAACTGGCGGGGAAAGGCGTGATCGTCCTGGTAGGCGCCCGCGATCCCACGCGCGGCAAACAAGCGGTGGCGGATCTGCGGAGCAAAGCGCTTCCCGTTCAGTTCCTCCCGCTTGACGTTGCCGACCAACAGAGTGTCGATCAGGCGGTTTCGGACATCGAAAGCCAATACGGCCGTCTGGACATCCTCGTCAACAACGCCGGCATCGCCGTGGATTGGGGACCGCCGAGCGAAGCGGAGATCGACGCCGTGCGGAGTACGTACGAAACCAACGTGTTCGGCGTGTTCCGCGTAACCAAGGCCATGCTTCCGTTGTTGCGGAAATCGAAAGCGGCGCGGATCGTCAACGTCTCGAGCGCCCTCGGGTCGGTCACGCTTACGGCCGATCCCAATGGGCCTTTCCGGGGCCGCAGCATGCTGATGGCCTACTGTTCTTCGAAGAGCGCGCTCAACATGCTGACGCTGCAGTTTGCGGGGGAACTGGCAAGCTCCGGCATCAAGGTGAATGCCGTCACCCCTGGCTACGTTGCCACGGACATGAACCAACACCAGGGCACGCGAACCGTGGAACAGGGGGCGGCCACTCCCGTGCGGCTGGCCCTTCTGCCGGATGATGGACCCACGGGAGGGTTCTTCAGCGACGAGGGCGTGGTGCCTTGGTGAGCGTGCCGCTCGTGCGTTTTCCGAGCCGCGACTATAAGGAGCGCTGTCTCACTGACTACAGGTTGCCCGGCGCCATGCTCAGGACCACCGGGACTGCCGCGTTGCTGATATCGAGGAAGGGATGTTGCTTCCAGCCGTTGGCGGCGGCGTCCTGGGTGACGTGCAGCTTCACGTAGTCGAACACTTTGTCTAAGGGTGCGTCCTTCTGCGCGCGCAAGCCCTCCAACAAGTAGTACGTAAAGAGGCCGTGGCCGTACTTGGGGCTCTCATAGGAGCTTTCGTCCACCTGGCTCGCACCTAAAATCACGCGGCCGGTGCCTTCGCGGATCTGATCCAACATTCGCTGCGAAAGGGATGACGGCACCACCACCGTCTTGGTCAGGGATCCCTCGCTGTGGCAGGTATCGAGGATCAACACCGCGCGCAAGGCCCGGATTCGCGTGCGAATCACCATCGAAACATCCGCCAACGAGATCGAGGTCGAGAACAGGCCATCGGGCGATTTCACGTCGGTGTCGAAGGTAACCATGTAACTGGCGCCCGCCGTATCCTGGTCGCGCGCCGTTCCATGCGTGGCGATGTAGATCACGGCCAGGTCGTTCTCCCCCGCTGCGCGCGCCAGCCAGTTGAGGCCGGCTTTCACGTTGATGGTGGTGGCTTCGGAATCCTCGATCAGCTTCACGTGATCCGGAGCGAACTTTCCATAAGCTGGATCCTTCAGCAGTGACGCCATCGACGTGGCGTCCTTTCCGGTGAACTTGAGGTTCAGCCGTGGATCTCGAAACGTGGAAACTCCCACCACCAGGGCCCATTTCTGCGCAGGGCCGGCTTTGCGCGGTTCCTCGGCGGGCTGGGCTACCCGGACGCCGCGTGTCGAGGGAGTCGACAGATGGAACGGATCGAGGCCATCCCGTAGCGCCTCAGATCTGCGCTCGCGTGCTTTTCCCAGCGAATACTGCGCATTCCCTTGTCCCAGCTTGCGCTCGAAGGCCGAGCGGTAATACCAGGCGTCGCCGTTCTCGTCGCAAGCTTCTTCAGCCTGCTTGAGCAGTTGGATACCGCTGGACAAATCGTCGCGCGATGGGTTTTCCGAAACCAGTTCGAGCGCGCGTACTACCAGGTCTTTGGAGACTGGGCATCCCTGCCCGCTCAGACGCGCGGCCGCCAGCGCGCCCGCCAGGACACAGCCTGCGAGCCGGGCCCGGAACGTCATTTTCCGCGTCCTTTCGTAGAAGCAGAAGATGACAGCTTCTTGTAGTGCTCCAGGGCGATTTCGATGCGGTTCACGGGATCGATGAAATATTTTTCGCGGGGATTGGCCTCGCCCGCCTTGCGGTAATCAATTACCGCGCGCTCGAAGTAGTTTCTCGCGGAAGAGGGCGTCTCTGCCTTGTATCCGAGGGCTTCATTCCCTACGCCAATGTTGTACAAGCGGTAGGCGTCGTCCTCGGCGTTCGCTAAAGGCGTCATGGTTTCCAGCGTCTCCACGTCCTTAGTCCATTGGCCCGCGGCCGCGTAGCGATTGGCTGCATCGAACGCCGAGCCGCGCGCCAGCAACACTTCTACGCGCTCGTTGGTATTCACCAGGCGCGCTGCGATGCGATCGGTCATACGGTTCACCAGGATTTCGAGCACGTCTTCCATGGTGTGCGGCTCTTCGGTATCGTCGGCCTCGTGTTTGTGCCCGGGGTGCGGAATTTTGCCAATGATCTTTTTTGTGTTCGAAACCGCCGCGTTGATGTTATTGAACTCATGCTCGTACTTCACGTCTACGGTTTCCGCGTCGATAAATCCGCCGCCACGGGTACGGGCTTGATACGACCCCACCAGGTGGCCATTCACCTTGACGCCGCTCGGTTGCTGTTGGCCCTTGTTCTTGCCAGTGAGCGTCGTAGCGGACTCGGGGGTGGCGATGGCGTTGCAGTTGAGCACGCGGACAGCGATTACCGTATCGGGCTTATCGGGATTCAGTTGAAGGTTGCTGTTATAGCGGACGAGTGCGGTTTCTACCGTGGATTGGAGTTTATCGGCGGCCAGCTTCTGGCAATTGTCACTGGCGCGCTCGGCCGTGGTTTTAACGGCGAAAGAGTTGCCGGGGAGTTTTACGGCTGCCGGAAGGCGGCGCTCCAGCACGATGGTTGTCTTCGTGCCAAGCTTCCCGCTGAAACCTTGCGCGGAAACCAAACCGGGACAGCCGGCCAAAACAACGAGCGCCACGACCCGGGGATCACAACCCATTTCACGCCGCCTTGTTTTTCGAGGGCTGCACACCTACCGATAGAGTGATGTAGCTGACGCCCGGCGCCGTGGTGGGATACGCATCGTAAACATCCAGTACACCCGCTTTTTGCGGTACCAGGAACCCGTCTACAACCTTGAGTTTGTCGAGCTGGCCTTTGATCAGGTCCGAGTGCTCTTTCGGAATCAAAACATAGTTCCCGGCGCGTAATCGGATGGCGTCCGGAGTACTTTGCAGCCCTTTAGCAGTCGTGGCTACGTTCGTCGGAGTGCTCATCATGATCCATTGTTGGTTTTGTCCGTGGGACTGCAAATTCCCCACCAGACCCCGTACGGCATTCAAGGTCGAAGCGCCTACGGCGGGAAGTTGAAGCATGGGCAAATAGGAGAGCATCGGCGATGCCGCCAACTCGCCGAATACATCCACGAATTTTCCGAACAGGGTCTTCTTGCGATCCTTGGCGAAGCACGCGAATGAGGTCGTCCCCGCGCCGCTCGGCAGCGAAATGGACTGCGCCTGCTTGGCCTGCTGCAGCGGCACGGCGGTTCCGCTGCCCGACCCGGATGCCGCGGCGGCCTGTTGCGGGGAAAAGAACTTATTGCCCTTTCCGCTTTTCTTGCTGCTCGAACCGCTGTCGCTGTCGTTGGAGTTGCTTTTTCCCGATTTGGCGCTCGACTTGCCGCTCGACTTGCCACTGCTGCCGGCCTGCGGAAAAATGGCACTGAATAAGGACGAGGCCAGATTTTCGATATCCTGCAGAGGGCCGGTCGAGGCAGCGCTCTGCTGCAAATCTACATAGATTCCGCCCGAAGAATAGTCTTTGAATCTCGTATCGTCGGCGTCGTTCAAACGCATCCTTAGGAGTTGGAACGTGACATCTGTGCTACCGCTGGCAACCAGCTTTTCCGCCGGGATCTGGTCCGTCGTGATCAGGGTGTTGCTGTCCGGATCGTGATGCAGGAATAGCGGCTCGCGCCCGTAATCGCTCACTGCAGGCCCCGGCTGGCGGCCGCGCGTGCGCTCGCCACCCAGGATGTTGTTCGCCGGCACACCCATTCCGCGAACCCAAAAGTTGACCACGTCGGGATCCACCGGCGCGGCGTTAGGAGTCTGTGCCCGGAGCGCTTCCACCATTTGGAAACCCAAGAAAGCGGCCGGTCCGCTGAGAAGTAAATCGCGTCGATCGAGTTTCATTGCACGAAACCCTCCCAAACTTATCCAGACATGGTATCATCATCGCGACTTTTGGCAATGCCCGTTTTCAAGTATCTGATTTGTTTAGCGGCGGTTCTCGTTTCGTCACTGACCCTCGCCGCGCAATCGAAGCGGGCGATCCTGGTTGGTATCAATAATTACAATCCAGATCCCAGCTTGCGAGCGCGGTTGCAACAAACACCCATCGCTGCCGCCGCCCGCCCCAAGATCGACGGCGACGCCACCTACTGGCGTTTCGATAATCTCGACGGCGCTCTCAACGATCTAACGCTGATGAAGAGCGTGCTGGGCGACCTGGGCATTAACGATTTCGTCATCCTTCGCGATCAAGAAGCTACCGCCGCTGCGATCCTGGACGCTCTCCAGAAGAATCTCGTCGACGACGCCAAGCCGGGGGACATCCGCATCTTCTACTACTCCGGCCACGGCAACCACCTGCGCAATCTGGCCAGTCACGAGCAAGGTGAAGAGGATCAGACCATCGTGCCCGCCGACAACTGGCGCGATGTGCCGGACGTCCGGGATAAGGAGATTTCGCGTATCCTCTGGCGCGCGGCGCGCAAGGGCGTTCGCGTTACGTTCATCGCCGACAGCTGCCATAGCGGGTCCCTGTCACGCGGTGCGTGGAACGCTTCCCGCAAAGCGCGCAGCAGCAGTGGCCGGCGCGGCGGGACGGGCGCCAACGCGCCGCGCGAGCCAGTGGCAAACGACCCCGCCGATCTTGAGCCGGCGACGAAGCAGCCCATCGATCCGGAGAAGGCGGGCGTGCTGACGCTGGCGGCTGCCCAAGCCACTGAGGAAGCGCGGGAGGTCGATACGGAGGATGGCCCGCACGGCGCGTTCACCTGGGCCCTGGCGCACGCGCTCAAGTACCCGGGCGAACCGATGAACCAGGTTCTCCAGCGCATTTCCGCGCAGTTGCACGCTTCCGGGGTTGCGCAGCAGCCCGTGATGGGCGGGCTGGGGCGGGGCGCGCAGGATCTATTCGGTCAGGCGGCCGACGCCTCGGCGGGATTGCGGATTCTGGTGGAATCGGTGAACGGCAAAGACGTTCGCCTGCGCGGCGGAAAAGAACTCGAGCTTTATCCGGATTGTGTGTTGAAGAGCGTGGCGAATCCGCCCGTGCGCCTGAAAATCACCGCAGCCGACGCGTTGGGCTCGTCGACTGCGCAGGTGGTCGGTGACGGCGCGGTAAAGGCCGGGGACCTGTTCTCAGTCGAGCGTTGGGTGACGCCATCGAAAGCGAGTCTGCGCGTATTCCTGCCGCCCGCTGCGCCCCCTGACACTATCGGTAAGGTGGTTGCGGAAGCCGTCAAATTGAAGGCTGATAACAGCGTCGATTGGGTTGCCGATCCCACCGCAGGAACACCTACGCACATCATGAGCTGGAGCGGCGCCTCCTGGATTCTGGAAACCAACCCCGCACAGCCGAAACCGGCGGATTTGGGAGCAGCGCCGGCGGCGGATGCCGTCAGGAAACTGCTGCCCGAGCACGCGCGCTTTTTGTTGATTGTGCCGCCTACACCCGCCCTGGTCGCTGCCTTGCACCCGGCCGCCGGCGTGGAGATCGCCAAGCAACGCGCGGATGCCCAGTACTGGCTCAGCGGACGGCTCTCTGGCGGCTCAGTGGAATATGCATGGCTGCTGGCCGATGCCACTCAGGAAGGCGCGCGCCAGTTGGGCGATCGTCTACCGCTTCCTGCTCGCAGCGATTGGTTCGCGGGAGGCGCCAGCGAAACCGAAGCGCAAGCAGCGGCCGGTTCCTTAAGCGAAAAATCGCGCTTGCTCGCCAGGATTCGCGGCTGGCTCACGCTCGAATCCCCTCCTTCGCAGGGTTCTTTTCCGTATCACCTGGTGCTGCGCAACTCCGATACCGGTGAATTTCATACCGCCGGGGACGTGCGCGACGGCGAGAAGTACCAGTTGTATCTGAAGGCGGATGAGGCCGCTCTGAAAAACACCAAGGATCTCGCCCAAAGGTGGGTCTACATATTCATCGTCGACAGCTTCGGCCAATCCCAGTTGATCTATCCGGCCATCGAACACGGAAATGAAGGCAATCTGCAACCGTACGCGCAATTTGGCGACCATCCCAAGTTTGAACCTCTGATCGCTCTTACGGACGCCGACAAGTTTGCCTTCAGTGTCGAAGCACCGTTCGGTGTCGACAGTTATTTTCTGCTGACGAGCCAGGAGCCGATCAACCCCGCAGTCTTCTCCGCGGAAGGCGTGCGCACGCGAGCCGGAACGCGCAGCGCTGCAGTTGCCGATCCGCTCAGCGAACTGTTATCGGATGTGAACACCGGCAGCCGGGGCGTGCGCAAGGCCGAGACCCCGGCCACATGGTCGATCGAAGTGCAGTCGATCCGTAGCGCGCCGAAATAGTCGCAAGCGCGCCGCCGCGCCGGCGCTGCCCCGGCTCAGAACCGAGGGGCGGAATTTCACCAAGGTGTAATCGAAAAGCCTGTTCGCCGCCTTACCAGTGAGGGAAACTGGAACCATGGCGACCAAAACGCTCACGGCGTCGGCCAACACGCTCACGCCGGAACTGCTCTCCAAGATGGATGCCTACTGGCGAGCGGCCAACTATCTGTCGGTCGGACAGATCTATCTTTACGACAATCCTCTGCTGAGGCGGCCCCTGGAACTCACCGATGTGAAGCACATGCTGCTGGGGCATTGGGGTACGACTCCCGGCCAGAACTTCATCTACGTTCATCTGAATCGAGTCATCCAGAAATACGGCCTCGACATGATCTACGTGTCCGGTCCCGGGCACGGCGGTCCGGCGCTGGTGGCCAACACCTACCTCGAGGGCACGTATAGCGAGATTTATCCCAACATCAGCCAGGACGAGGCCGGCCTTCGCAAACTGTTCGTGCAATTCTCGTTTCCGGGAGGCATTCCCAGTCACGTTTCGCCGGAGTGTCCGGGCTCGATCCACGAAGGCGGCGAGTTGGGCTATTCGCTCAGCCATGCGTTCGGAGCGGTCTTTGACAATCCCAATCTGGTGGTTGCCTGCGTGGTGGGCGATGGCGAAGCGGAAACCGGACCGCTGGCGACCGCCTGGCACTCGAACAAGTTTCTGAATCCGGCAGCCGATGGCGCAGTCCTGCCGATCCTGCACCTCAACGGCTACAAGATCGCCAACCCGACCGTGCTGGCTCGCATCACTCACGAAGAAATCGACCAGCTTTTCCGAGGCTATGGTTGGACCCCATACTTCGTCGAGGGACACGAGCCCGCGCTGATGCACCAAGCCATGGCCGCCACGCTCGATAGGGCCGTGGAGCAGATCCAGAAAATCCAGAAAGACGCCCGCCAATCGGGCAACTCGATGCGTCCGCGCTGGCCCATGATCGTCCTGAATACGCCCAAGGGGTGGACCGGACCGAAAACCGTCGACGGCCGCCAAATCGAAGGGACGTTCCGATCCCACCAGGTGCCGATCGCGGTTTCACCCTCGTCGCCCCCCCGGAACTTGAAGCTATTGGAGGATTGGCTGCGCAGCTATCGCCCGGAAGAGCTCTTCGATGAACAGGGCCGCCTGAAACCGGAATTAGCCGAGCTCGCTCCAAAAGGCGACCGGCGCATGGGAGCCAATCCACACGCCAACGGCGGAATTTTGCTGCGCGAACTTCGCATGCCGGACTTCCGCGACTACGCAGTTGACGTGCCCACGCCAGGAGTACGTGGCATCGGCGATACGCACGTGCTGGGGCCGTTCCTGCGCGACATCGAGAAGCTGAATCGGGAACAGCGGAATTTTCGCATCTTCGGGCCTGACGAAACGCTGTCCAACGGTCTGGGAGCCATTTTCGAAGTGACCAAACGCCAATGGGAAGCCGAAACGGAGATCACTGACGAGTTTCTCGCGCCTACCGGCCGCGTCGTCGAAATGCTCAGCGAACACCAATGCGAGGGGTGGCTCGAAGGCTACCTGCTTACCGGCCGGCACGGCCTGTTCAACTGCTACGAAGCCTTCATCCACATTGTCGATTCGATGTTCAATCAGCATGCCAAGTGGCTGAAGGTCACCTCGAACCTGCCATGGCGGCGGAAGATCGCCTCGTTAAACTACCTGCTGGCCTCGCATGTCTGGCGACAGGATCACAACGGCTTTACCCACCAGGATCCCGGTTTCATCGACCATGTAGTGAACAAGAAGGCGGAGGTGGTGCGCGTGTATCTTCCGCCCGATGCCAATTGCCTTCTCTCCGTAATGGACCACTGCCTGCGCAGCCGGCATTACGTCAATGTCGTCGTCGCAGGAAAACACCCCGCGCCGCAGTGGCTGACCATGGACGCGGCGGTGAAGCACTGCACCAAAGGAATCGGCGTGTGGCAGTGGGCCAGCAACGACCGGGGCGTTGCGCCCGATGTGGTGATGGCCTGCTGCGGCGACGTGCCGACGCTCGAAACGCTCGCTGCCGTGGCGATCCTGCGGGAGCACCTGCCGGAACTGAAAGTCCGCGTAGTGAACATTATCGACTTGATGCGGTTGCAGCCGGCTTCGGAGCATCCCCACGGGCTGAGCGACACGGATTTCGATTCGCTCTTTACCAAGGACAAACCAGTCATCTTCGCCTTTCATGGTTACCCATGGTTGATCCACCGGCTGACTTATCGCCGCACCAACCACAACAACATCCACGTCCGCGGCTACAAGGAAGAGGGCACGATCACCACGCCTTTCGATATGACGGTCCTCAACGATTTAGACCGCTTCCACCTGGCGATGGACGCCATCGACCGGCTGCCACAGATTGGCGATACGGGCACGTATTTGAGGCAGCACCTCAAAGACAAGCTGATCGAACATCGACTTTATATCGATCAGAACGGCCAGGACCTGCCGGAGATCCGGGATTGGAAGTGGAAAGCGTAGGACTGTGGCCTGTCAGGGTGGCAGCCAGCGAAGGCGACGGCCTGGCGCTGCCGCCGGGCTTCTGCCCGGCGTGTGCCGGGCGTGGCGGGCTCGCGCCGCCCATGACATAAGGGCGACGGCAGGGCGAAACCATGACCCACGCCTGCTATCGAAATCACCGGGACAGCCCGCTTGAGAGGTACTGTTAGAGCCGCTGCCAGTGGTTTCGGCAAAGGCGAGCGCCACACCATCTCGGTACAGATCACGGGTTATGCCCCTGATCGTGGGGCAGTGTCTGGCGCTGGAAATTCGACTCTGCGGTTGCTACCAGCTGATCGACAAGGTCGGTCACTTGCTGAACGTTGGATCGCACACCCGCGAATTCCGTGCTGGAATACTCTTGGTCCATTCGCCCGATCTGTTGAAGCGTCTGGTCCAGAAAAGTGCGCGCCACGCAAACCTGGTTAAGGAGTTCCCGGTTATATTCCACCTGACGGCGATGGAGCCATCGGGTTTGGAGCAAATTGTAGACACGCAGCCGAAGTTCGGAGCTGTCCACCGGTTTCGCGAGAAAGTCCCGCGCGCCGAGATACAACGCTTTTTGTCGGGCGGCCATCGAAACATCTGCTGTGATCACCAGAACGGGCAGGTACGCTTCCGCTGGCATCCAGCCGCGGAGTTGTGCGAGGACTGAATACCCATCGAGGTACGGCATGGCCAAGTCCAGCAAGATCAAATCGGGCCGGAATAGGCGGACTCGCTCGATGACTTGGCGTGGATTCTGAATCGATTCCAGATGCTGATATCCGCCCTTCTTCAGCATGGCCTGCAGAAGCACGATATTTACCAACTGATCGTCGACAACGAGGATCCGGGCATTTTCGACTATGCCTTCGTCAGCAGCGTCGAGTTTCGATGACTCCATGGGCCCCCAAGCCTCGGCCGAACCGCTCGGTCATGTTGCGGCCGAAAGTTTGAACGGCTGCTGGCGAACGACCGGAAGACTAGCTGCAACCGCATCCACGATTGTAGGATTTCCCGGGGCTAATAAAGGTGTGTTCCTTCCCGGTAACTCGGTTCGATAGGTTTCAGAGGTACTAAGTAGCCTAGTGGCATTCACAAATGAACGATCAGAATCATGAGCATTTTGCCATGAGCTGGTGCGGAGCGCTGTTGGCCAGTTATCTATTGTCTATTCCCGACGTTACTATTCTTAGTAATACGTACCGAACGCTCGAACCAGTCGAGGGGGTCGGTTGTTCCCTGTCACCGGTGGCAGGCCACAAATGGCGATGGCCTGGCCTACCTACTGCTTCTTTGCCGTGAACTCGATCGATCCGCGCCCGCCTGCGCGGGTAAACTTGATCTCGCTTCCGGATACAGCTCCCGTGTAGTTTTGGGTGATTTGATTTCCGCGCGCTTCAAACGTGACTTTGAACGAAAGGTTGTCGCCGTTCACCTTGCCTTCGGAAATCTGCTGCTCGCCCTGACCGGTGGTGACGGTGCCGGTGAGGTCGCTGCCGGATTGTTTCAAGTTAAACGTCACATCCTGGTTGCCATTCCGTCCCGGGACTTGCGCCATCCACTTCCCGGTGACGTCGGCAGCCGATGCTGCCAATGCGAAGATGCCCAGAAGGGCAGTCAGTAGAAGTGTTCTCATGCAAGCAATGGTGGATCTGGCAGCTAAGAAGTTACAGAACGGATTTTAATCTTTGACGCCGAGATTCTTCAGTGCACTCTTGGCCAGGTCATTTCCAGCGTCAGCGCCCTTGCGATACCAGAAGATGGCCTGGGTTCGACTCTTTTCAACGCCGAGGCCGTCTTCGAACAGCAGGCCGATATTGTACATCGCCGTACCATTTCCCGCATCGGCCGCCCGGCGATACCAATTCATCGCCTCGGCATAATCCAAGCGAACGCCATGACCCTGCTGATACATCACGCCGATGGCATTTTGCGCCGTATTGTCACCTTGACCGGCTGCGGTGCGAAACCATTTCACGGCCTCGGGGTAGTTGACCGGAACTCCCAAGCCATCGCGGTATACGACACCCACATTGAACGCCGCCTCCGCGTTGCCCACAGTGGCCGCTTTGCGAAACCAGCTCAAAGCCTCGGTGTAGTTTTGCGGTTGGCCCAGACCCTGTAAGTACAAAAGGCCGATGTTGCACATGGCTTGACTGTTTCCGGCCTCGGCTGCTTTACGGAACCAGGTCATGGCGGCCTGGTAGTCCACTGCAAGGCCGCGCCCGGTTCCATTCATCACGCCCAGGTACATCATGGCGTCTACGTTGCCGAGTGCCGCTGCCTGGCGGAAGATGGTCAACGCAACCGGGTCGTTTCCAGTGACGTACGCCTCGACGCCGCGAGCCAACAGCGCCTTGGAATCGCGAGTCGATTCGAACGGAACCGGCTGCGAGCCGGGTTGAGCGGCTGCTGACACACATCCGATCAACGCTACGGTCGCCGCAGCTATCGCGCGGGTCAAGCCCATGCGACCATTATGACGCTCGGCCGGGCGCGGGGGTTGCGGAATGGACGGCAGTGGGGTTATCAGTTGCGAGGCGTCTTTTTGCGCGAGATCAGCCCCAGAACCCTGCTGGCGAAATCGTCGGAGAACCCAAATCGAGCCTTGGCCAGCGAATAATAGTGGACCGCTTGCTTGTCGAGCCAGATCAGCGCCGACTTGCGAAGTCCGTCGTTCGGGCGTGCGCGGTAATTGGTGGATCTGGTATCGGGCCTCGAATCGGAATCGATCGTGTAGTAGTACAGTGCCAGGCTTTTGCGAGACGTACCGTCCGGGCAAGCCAGCGGTTCCGGGAAGCCGTGGTACGATTTCTCGTTCGTATCGAAAACCAACACTTGATTCAGCAGCGGCGGATACTTGGCTACGCACTGCCGCATCCGGTCGTCCCAAAGCTCGATTGCGCCGCCCCACTCGGTCTGCCATCCTTCGTTCAAATACAGAATGAGGTTGACTCGTCTGCGCCAGTTCTGGTGGTAGTGGTGATGCGAGAAATCCGTGTGAACGTTTAAGAATCCGCCGCGGCCCGATTGATGCAGCCCGCCGCCTTCCAAACGCTGGTCGGCGATCAGGTTGGGGATGCCCGTCAGTGCCGCGAGCCAACTGACGAACTCCGGCGAGTTGAGCTCATCCACAAGTGCTCCCAGCAGCGGCGGAAACGCCTGCCGCTTCGTCATCCCGTGTTTGTTTTCGTTCTGGTGTTGGTAATGAGTCCACGCGGTGGTATCCCCTGCCGGGAACTCCTGGCAGGCGGCGCTGGCGACTTCGTCCTCCAAAAAGCCCTTCAGGAAAATGTGAGGGACGGGTTCATTTTCGCGGTATTGGTCCGAGAGATCGGCCAACCGCGAAGCCCATCGGGAATAGGCAAGGAGCGAGGGCTTTTCTCGGGTGGTGGGCAAGCCTCAATTGTACGCTACCGAGCAGATTGGGCGCTCACACGCAGCGTCCCAGGGTTCTCGCAAACCAGCACGGCCGCATTCTGGTACGGGCACCGGGCTCCCGGAATTCCGGGCTGCTGTAAGACCACCCAATCGACGCCGTATGCCGCGCGCAACCGTTCGAAGTCGGCGGTCTGAAAAATGCGCCAGCCGGTATGCGCTTGAACTTGACGCAGCCACTCTTCCGCCAGCCGCGGAAACATGCTTACCGCGCCGCTATCCTTGCCCGCGTCGGCCAGCATGCTGCGCTCGGCGATCGCACGAAAGCCGTTTTCATCCTCGCCCTCGATGTGCATAAAAGACGGATCGAGCGCAAACATTGCGTTGACCGGCGTGTTTTGCTGAATCCACACGAAAGCCTGAACCCATTGGTTCCGCGGCACACGGCCGGGCCATTCCACATGCGCGCTTGCGGGAAACAGCGCCCGCTGCGCCAGAAACATGCCGGCGCACAATGGCGCAAACAACGCCAGCCATCGCCATACGCGGTTCTTCAAGAGGTATTCCGCCAGGAACCCGCCCGCAAACAGGAACAGGAGGATGTACAAAATATAGAACCCGCGCATGGGCTGCAGGCGCGCCAGGCTCTCCCAACTGGCGGGAATGGATAGCGCCAGTGCGGCGGCCGTCGCGATCAGTCCGTATGGAATCAGCGCCCGGCACAGCAGGTCGAGATTGTGCCATTTTCTGGCGCGGGCCAGCCGGCTGAACCACCACAGAATCACAAGCGGCGCAATCGCCCCCAGCATTTCGTACCACTCCCAGCGCAACAAATAATGAAACGGATGCGAGAGCGCGGCCTCATGATAGGCCTTCGAAGGCGGCCCAAACGTGAGACCGAACGGCAACAGCACGGCGATCGCAGCAGTCCGCGGGCTGTACCATTTCAGGATCGCCAGTAACCCCGACAAGAAGAGAGCAAAGACCGACATGAACGGATGAACGGCCGCGGCGAAGAGCCAAAAAAGGGCCGCTTGGAGATACTTTCCGTCCACCACCTTAGCGATGCAGAAGATCACCGCGAACGCCGCCAGGTTCCGCGGATTGACGTACTGATCCATGATGTAGAGCGCCGTTCCTGCTATCGGTAAAGTCAGAAGGCCGGCGATCAAGGCGACGCCAGCCCATCGGGATTTCGGGTCGGGAAAGCACTTGCCACTCAATTCCCAGCAGGCCAGCAATAAAAGAAAGATGGAAGCCACGTGGACCACAAACAGCACCCACTCGAGTGGCAGATGCGTCGTCTTGACCAACCCCGCGACGAGATCAGGGAAAAGCGTGAGGTGGGCGTGCGATTCAAAGAATTCCGCGCCAAAAGGAAACAGCTCCGGGTGCAGAATCTTTTCAACCCCGGGCAGGTAGATCTCCGCGTCTTCCGCCCAGGGGTGATAGCCATGCACCAGCAGGGCGCCAAGCGTCAGCAGCAACAGCAGGAATACGGGCTTTCGCAATACGGAACCGATGGGACGCACCTATTCGATCGTCATCGTAATATACAAAAGCTTGCTCTCGCGCTCCACTTGCAACACCAGTGGGTCCGTGTCCTTCAACGCATCGATCGCCATGCGCAGAGCCTCCACGCTGCTCACCGGTTCGGTGTTGACGGAATAAATCACGTCGCCCGGTTGGAGGCTGTCACCCGTATATGCCGTATCGCCACCCTTGGCAGCCACCACCACGCCGAACGAATTGCGGAGGTCCGGAAGCAGTGCCGAAATCTTCGCGTCGATCGAGATCCCGAGGATGCCCAGCTTCGGCACCAGATTCTTCGTCGGGTCCACCAGGTCCGCAAAACGCATCGGGTCGTCTTCGCGTTCAGTCACCGGCACGGCGTAAGTGAGCTTCGAACCGCCCCTGAGGACTTCCACATTCACCTTCTGGCCCACTGTGTACCGGTAGAGATTGACTTCGAGCTGGCGCACACTCATCATCAGCTTGCCATTGAGGCTTACGAGGATATCGCCCACCTTGAGGCCGGCCTTATCCCCGGACCCTTCGGGCGTTACATCGGAAACCACCACGCCCCAATCCTGTTCCAGACGCAGCGCGGTGGCCAGCGGCGGTGTGATGGTTTGCACAAAGACGCCGATTTCGCTGCGATGGACGTGTCCTTCCGCCTTGATCTGCGCGTAGACGTTCTTCACAACGTTGCTGGGAATCGCGAACCCCAATCCTTCGCTGCCGCCCGATTGCGAAAGGATAAACGTATTGATCCCCATTACGCGGGCATCCGCATCCACGAGCGGCCCGCCGCTGTTGCCCGGATTGATGGGAGCATCGGTCTGGATGTAGATCATGGTGTCATCCGGCTTGATTTGCCGGCCCACCGAGCTCACGACACCCATGCTGACCGAATTCTCCAGGCCCAGTGGATTGCCGAACGCCATAATCAGTTCGCCCTGACGAAGCGCGTCCGAATCGCCCAGCTTAAGGAAGGGAAGACCGGTGCGGTCGATCTTCAGCACAGCCAGGTCGGAATCGCGGTCAATGCCTACGATGCGTGCGTCCAGCATCTTGCCGGAAGGCTGCATGGCGGCGTGGCCGGGCGTTTCCACTGCCAGGCGTACACGCACGCGATGCGCGTTCGAAACCACGTGTGCGTTGGTCACAATGTAGCCATCCGCGCTCAAGATGACTCCCGACCCGGTGGCCCGCTGGCGCGTAATCACCGCAGCGTTAGTCCCCGTCTCTCCTTCGCCGCCCAGCACGTAACCGCTCGAGAAAATCTGGACCAGCGACCGGCTCACGCGCCGGGAGAGCGTTTCCAGCTTGTTGCTCAAATCGTGCAGCGAATCGGGCGGTTTCGGTTCCGGACTTGCAGGGGCGGCGGGCTGTTGTGCGGCGGCCCACCAGGAAGCAGCGAGGAGAACGCCGAGAAGCTTCATAGCCCTATGCTAACGCGGCCAACACGAAGTGAACGCGCGCTGCGCCAGCTAGGGCTTCTTTCCGGAGACGGTAATGTACGGTTGTTCCCTACTCAGTCTGGCCCGGACTGCCACCAGGCGGGGCTTCTCTTCATCAGCGTTCACCAGCCAAACTTCACGATCGGAATAGTAGCGAAGCAGGTCTGCCCCACCGCCGGAGTCCGGCTCGCGCACCCAAACCACGGCAGCCCGGTCGATGTTGGCCCCATTGTAGACCCAGGGGTCCTCATGGTCGTGAGCCGCCGTGTAGCGAACCAATACCAGATGCTTGCCGCCGCGCGCTTCCAGGGCCCGTTCGATTTGGCTCCGCGGATGATCCGTTTCGATGATGATGTCCGGATACAAGCCCGAGCCGATCACCAACAGCGCGCAACTGGCCGCGCCAATCACCATCGACCATCGGAACAGGGCTGCGCCTACCGGTTTGCCGCGCCACTCGACCGCTCTCATGACCCGCGCGCCTTGTATCGAAAGGATCAGCAGCGCCCCATACAGCGGGGCTGCATAGTGTGCAAAGAAAAACGGGTAGAAAACGAGTTCGGTCCAGATCACGAAGGCGCAAACGAACACTAGAAAACGCATATCGGCGTGCCGCAACAACGGTGGCAAAAACAGGAGTGGCAGGATGAGAATGGGCGGGAGATAGAACTCCTGGAAGATCGCCATCTTCCACGGTATAGCCGCCACCAGCCCCTTCCACGTCGACTGCATTTGGAAAAGGCCGAGCTGCCATTCGAAATTATCCCAAAGGTCCTTGTGCACGCCCACACGCCAGGCTGTCAAAATCGCGTGCTGCCCGCGAAAAGCTTGTGGCACGCCGTAAATCTTCTGGTGCAATTGGTACGGCAGGAGCCACGGGTTTCCCGTCACACGGTAGTTGTAATAGAGCGTTCCGGACACAATCAATACCGCGGAGGCGGCGAACACCGCCAGAATGCGCGGGCTGCGATGCGACTTGGCCGCGAACCGTAGCATGAGCACCGTTCCTACCGGAAGGCATAGCAGCGCTCCCTCAAACGGGCGGCTCTGCGAAAGTACGGCCGCTCCCAGGCCCAACCAAACAGCGTCGCGCACGTGCGGATGGTGGAGCAGCCGCGGCAGCGCGGCTAGCAAAAGTGCGCCGCCGATAGCGCCCGTGGCGCCTCCCCAGTAGCTGTTCATCCAATAGTTAGTTAGGCAGAATGCTCCCGCCACCAACGCGCCCAACAGGGCCCACCGCGGAGGCAGCCATGCCTGGAGCATCCAACACAATGCCGCGCACATCAGACCTGCGCTGAGACAAATACCCCACCACGGACTGAAACCGAAAGCCAGCGGCACGGCCAGCACCAGGCCTTGCGCGATCGGATACAGCGAACTGTAGGTGGGCCGGTGAAAAATGTACGAGCTCTCGAAATACCGCCACATCGGATGTGTGGGATTGGTTAGCCGCCCGGATGCGAATGTATCCGCCAGGAGCAGGTGGCCGAATTCGTCGGGGACGTACGGTTTCGGAATGGGCAAAGCCGGTAGAAGCGCTAGTCGCACCACGATCGGTAGAGCCGCCGCCGCAAAGATGGCTTGCCGCCGATGTGCTGCAAATCGCGTGAACCGTGCTGCGAGGTGGGCGAACCATTGCCTCCCCCAACGCGGCGCATTCCACGCCACCAGGATCGCAATCCCAATCGCGACGCCCTCGCCGATCCAGTGCGTCGGGGAATCGACCAGGTCTGCCCCGAGATCGGCCAGTGCCTCGAAGTGCGCCAACCGCGCCAGCAGTTGAGCCA
Source organism: Bryobacteraceae bacterium (assembly GCA_035516375.1). Lineage (GTDB taxonomy): Bacteria > Acidobacteriota > Terriglobia > Bryobacterales > Bryobacteraceae > PSRJ01. The sequence continues at coordinate 4,041 of DATJAK010000206.1, read as the reverse complement.
CCAGCCACACTCCCAGATACAACGCCGCCAGGCCGGCGGTCCAGCGCAGGGCAATTTGTGATTTCGAGAGCCGCTGATCCATTCTCAAAACTCCAGGCTTCAGCGACGAGGCCGGGTTCGACGCGGTATTTCCATTGTGCCGAATCGGCCGAGTCCACCGCAAACTTTGTGCCATACTCAGGTTCAAGAGATGGCCGCGCGGAACCCCGGAAACATGCAGCGATTCTTAACATTTGTCGGCCTGCCGTTTGTGGCAATGATAGCGTTACACGCCGCCACCATAACTCCGGCTGCCGTGACGTTCGATCGAGACGTGCTTCCCATCCTCGAGACGCATTGTCAGTCCTGCCATCGGCCGGGCGAGGCCGCGCCCATGTCCCTCCTCACCTACGAGAGCACGCGGCCCTGGGCGAAAGCGATCAAGGTTGCGGTGTTGTCTCGGACCATGCCGCCGTGGCCGCCCGATCCACGGTATGGCCGTTTTCTTCACGAACGTACTCTCACCGCCGCGGAGATCGAGACCCTGACAGCCTGGGTGGATGGCGGCGCGGTCGAAGGCGATCCACAGGACAAGCCGGCGCCCATCGAATGGCGCGAAGGCTGGACCAACCAACCCGATGCCGTTGTGTCTATGCCGCATCCCATTCGGATTCCAGCCAAAGGCGCCGTCGAGCTGACCACCGTACGCGTTCCCACCGGCTTCACCCAAGACACGTGGGTCAACTCCATCGAGATTCATCCGGGGAATCGTGCGGTTGTGCACCATGTCTTTGTTTCCTTCGTGCCCCACGACGATGATGCCGAATACGGTGTGCCCCATGCTCACAAACACAAGCGCGATCGGGCGGGGATTGCTGTCAAGAAAATTCCGGCCGACGACCGTCTGCGCAGTCTATCCAAGGCGGATGCGATCTACGTGCCCGGCGCCTCGTTTATGGATTACACCATCCACGGGGCATCCAAGCTGATCCCGGCGGGGTCCGACCTCCTGCTGCAGATGCACTACACGCCTGACGGCACGGCTACCACCGACCAGACCAGCGTTGGGTTCACATTTGCCAAACAACCACCAACCCGCCGCTTCGTCATGGTGGATCCGTCCGCGCTTCGCGATCAGGCTCACTTCCACATTCCCGCGGGCGACCCGAATTGGGAAACGAGCGCCGAGGTTGTCTTCCACCAGGACGCCGAGCTGGTCTGGTTCATGCCGCACATGCACCTGCGCGGGAAGGATATGACGTATCGCCTGCTGTATCCCAATGGCGAGCGGCGAACCGTGCTGAGCGTAAAGTTCAACTTCAATTGGCAGATGGGCTACGACCTGGAGAGACCCATCGCGGTGCCGAAGGGAACGAAACTCGAGGTGACGGCACACTTCGACAATTCCGCCAACAATCCGCTAAACCCGAACCCGAACACCGATGTTTGGTGGGGCGAACAAACCTGGGAGGAAATGATGGTCCCGTGGTTTGGTCTGGTGGTGGGCGCGGATCAAGATGGGAAGGATGTGGTCAACTACGCGCCGGACTTCTCCGGTTGCGCGGCGCCCCAGGCGAAGAAAGAAAAGCAATTCTGCCGCGAGGCCGAAATCATGACCCAGTGAAGCGAGTAGCGCATGGATTTTTCAGGCGCGCGGCAGTCGAAGCTGCCATATTGCCAAATTCATGCGGCAACCAAATGACTTACGGTGCCGTTGGCGTTTTTTGTTTGCCGCGCCGGTTGCGGCACAGGAGCAACCCCGAACGTGTTGCCCGATGGGCGCGAATCATAGCCGTCATCCTACCATTGCTGAGCGGCTGCGATACGCACCGCACTCTGCCTGCAGTTCCCACGGAAGCTGCCGTTTGCATTCCACCAGGAACGATCGCACTGGCGGGGCTTCATTTGGAACAGATCCGCGCCACTCCGCTCTACGCTGCGCTCCCGGCCGCCTGGCGTGCGCTGCTCGAACCGCTGCACGAAGCCGCTGATCTCTTGATCGCCTACAACGGCCGCGACCTGCTCATCATCGCGCAGGGCCATTTCGCGTCAGCTCCACCGGGAGCCGTGCTGCTGTCTCCCACGCTAGCGTTGGCCGGGTCTCCGGCAGGGATTCAGGCGGCCCAAGCGCAGCGCGCGAGCGGCCGCACCGGCGCGCCGCGTCTGGTCACGGAAGCGCAATCAGTGGCGATCCAACCGGTGTGGATAGCGGCGGAAGGTCATTCGTCATTACCGCTTGCCGGCAACTTCGCCAATCTGAACCGCATGCTCCAGCTCGTCGACTATGCAACTCTGGGTGCCGATTTAGGGTCGCGCGTGGACATCCGCGTAAACGGCGTTTGCCATATTGCGGATGACGCCCGGACGCTCGAAGAGTCGCTGCGCGCATTGGTCACCCTGGCGGCCGCAAGCACACGCGATGTCGACCTCGTGGCGGTGTTCCGGTCTGCCCAGGTGACTCGGGACGGGTCTAGCGTGGTGCTGACTATGTCGGCGGGTGTGGCGGCGATCGCGAAGCTGCTGCGTTAGCGCGGGCAATCGCTCGCGTCGTTCCCGCTAATCCAGTTTCTTGTGGAACCGCGCCGCGCTCAATCCTAAAATCACCACTCCATACACCGCCATGGCCACCATCTGCGGCCACAGCGTCGATACGCCCGCGCCCTTCAGAAACACGCCGCGCACCACCTCCATGAAGTAACGCAGTGGATTGATATAGGTCAGGTATTGCACTACCGTCGGCATGTTGCGGATGGGGAATGTGAAACCGCTCAGCATGAAGGCGGGAGTCGTAAAGAAGAACGACATCATGTTGGCTTGTTGCTGGGTCTGCGAAATCGTGGATAGAAACAGCCCCGCGCCCAGTGCCGTCATCAAGAACAGGGCCGCGCAAAATACCAACAGCAGAAAATTCCCGCGGAAGGGCACGTGGAAGAGGAGCAATGCACCCGCTGTGATCAATAGCATATCGATCATGCCCACCATGGCGAAGGGAAGCGTTTTTCCGAGCATCAGCTCGATTGGCTGCATGGGCGTCACCATCAACTGTTCCAGGGTGCCCATCTCCTTCTCGCGGATGATGGCCTGCGCCGTCAGCATGAACGTAATCATCAACAGGATATTGGCTGCGACACCCGGCACAAAGTAATTGCGGCTTTTCAGTTCCGGGTTAAACCAGATTCGCGTGCGGGCAGCCATGTTGTTCACCGGTCCGGTCCCTGCCAGATCGGCCGAATACGCTTGGATGACGCTTCCCGCATAGGCCGATACCAGCGAGGCCGTGTTGGAGTTGGTTCCATCCAGCAGCACCTGCACTTCGGTGGGACGCCCCCGCTTGAGATCGCGCGCGAAACCCGGAAGCACACGCACCACGGCATGTGCCTTACTCCGGTCCAGGATGTTCTGCACTTCGGCTTCACTGCGTGGCGTCGCGACCACATCGAAACGGCCCGATCCTTCGAAGCGCGCCAGCAGTGCGCGGCTTTCGGGAGTATTGTCCATATCCATCCAGGCGATGCGCGCGTGATCCACGTCGAGCGTTACCGCGTAGCCGAAAATGACCAACTGGAGCAGCGGCGGTATGAACAGGAGCCCCCGCATGCGTGGCTCGCGAAACATCTGGATGAATTCTTTTCGCAAAATGACGCCGACTCGTTCCCACATGGCTCAGGCTACTTTCTGATTCATCTTTCTCACGGACAGGAGAAATACGATCGTTGCGTAGATCGCCAGGAAGACCAGCTCCGACCAAATTACTTTGAAACCCAGGCCCTTGAGAAATACGTCTTTGACCACACTCACGAAGTACCGTGCCGGGACGATAATGCTGATTACCTGAATCGCCTTGGGCATGGTGTCCAGGGCAAACACAAAGCCCGACATCAGAAAGCCCGGCAGAAACGTGGTCAACATGCCGAGTTGATAGGCTGCCACCTGGGTTTTGGCTGCGGCGGAAATAAAGATCCCCCAGAACAGGGCGCCGCACAGAAAAAGACAGGTGGAAATCCCCAGAACCAGGACGCTGCCGCGAAACGGCACATCGAAGATGAGCACCCCAAGCACCAA
>DATJAK010000205.1:0-5239 GCA_035516375.1 Bryobacteraceae bacterium | reverse complement strand
TCGCCGCCTTCTGTGGCGCGATCGCCGCCGTCGTGGTGGTTCACAAAATCGCCCGCACCGGCCCCGTCATGCTGCCCGGCGCACTCCTGCTGGCCGGCGTGGTCGTGAATCTGATCGCCTCCGCCGCCGTGCTGACCATCCAGTACATGACCGATTCCGAGCGCGCGCTCCAGATCCTCCGCTGGCTGATTGGCAGCCTCGACGTGGTTGGCTTCGACACCATCTGGCGCATGCTCATCTTTCTCGTCCCCTGCTGGATCGCGCTGCTATTCTTCTCGCGCGACCTGCACCTGCTGGCCATGGGAGAAGAAACCGCCGGAGCGTTAGGCGTCAACGTCGCGCGCTGCGAATGGGCCATCCACTTGATCAGTTCCTTGCTGGTCGGCGTCACCGTGGCCGTGGGCGGCGCCATCGCCTTCGTCGGCCTCATCGTTCCCCATGCCGTGCGCCTGCTGTTCGGACAAGACCTGCGCATCGTGCTCCCCGGATCGCTGCTGCTAGGCGCCGCATTCCTGATCGCGGCCGATGCCTCGGCGCGCGTGGTGCTCAGCCCGATCGAACTGCCAGTCGGCGCTGTCACCGGCCTGCTCGGCGGTCCCGTCTTTCTGTGGCTGCTCTACCGCCGCCAACGCTACTCCGCCCTATGACTGGCTTTCCGCGCCGCATCGTCTGCCTCACCGAAGAAACCACCGAGGTGCTCTATCTGCTCGGAGAGCAAGACCGCATCGTGGGCGTTTCCGGCTTCACTGCCCGGCCGCCAGAAGCGAGGCAGAAGCCCAAAGTCTCCGCCTTCACCACTGCCCGGTTCGATCGCATCGTCGCGCTCGACCCCGACCTGATCATCGGCTTCTCGGATCTCCAGGCAGATATCGCTCGCGAACTGATCGCCCGCGGCCGCAACGTCCTGGTGTCCAACCAACGGTCGGTCGAGGAGATTCTGGAGATGATCGCAGCGCTCGCGCGGATCGTTGGCGCAGAAACCCGCGGCCAGGCGCTGGTGAAGCAACTCTCCGACGAGCTAGCCGAGATTCGAGAGTCCGCGCAGCGTTTTCCGTGGCGCCCGCGCGTCTTCTTCGAAGAGTGGCCCGACCCGCTCATCAGCGGCATTCGCTGGGTCGACGAGCTGATCGAGATCGCCGGTGGCACTCCTCTCTTCCCCGAGCTGCGCTGTCAGCAGGCTGCCAAAAACCGGATCGTAGACGCCGCCGCCGTGCGCGAACGCGACCCGGAAATCGTGATCGCCTCCTGGTGCGGCAAGAAGGTCAACAAGCAAACCATCCGGGCCCGCGACGGCTGGTCGCACCTGCAGCATGTGTACGAGATCAAATCGACCTACATCCTTCAACCCGGCCCGGCCGCTCTCACGGAAGGCGTGCGCCAATTACACGCGCTGATTGCGGCTGTGGTTGGTTGTAGCGTACCTCCGGTTCTGAGTCCCGCGGAAAAAACCGATCCGGATCTGCCTCGTGCTGCTACGCGCGGACGTGCCCCTAATGTAGTGCGCCATCCAGAATGAAGTGCAACTCCGTGGGGCAGACGATCGGTTTCCGTCGTCTGCCGGCGCCGCACAGCGGCGCAAAGGCGCGCTTCGCACACCGTGGCCGACCGCGAAAGACGACGTCGACAGACCCGACCCAAACGGGGCTGCCCCACGTTAGGCAGCGAGATACGCCTCGTCATTTGTGACCCAGACATCGTCCTCAGAGTTTGGGGACGGACAGGATTTCCAACACTCGAAATCCATCGTCATCGGCTGTTCGGGTGAATGTGACTTTGGCCTTGATTCGCGCCAGCTGGGAGAAATGTTCGAGCCGGTCTTTGGGTGCGCGCGCGACATGGTCTTGTAGTTCTTCCCAGCCTTTCATGATGGTTGGGGGATAGAGGCCGACGCTGAGCATGCGCCTCGGACGCATGTCCAGAGGGTAGGCGGGCAGGTGCGCCAGATCCACGGCCAGGTTCCGGCACGTGGAGACGTTCTTGGTCGTGGTGCGAATGCAAAAATCCATGGAGGCGCATTGGTCGTGGGTTTTCCGAAGCAGTATTTCTCGAATGGCTCCGGAATCCAGACCAGTTGGACGGCACCCGGGGTGCTCTTACCTCCCGGAAGTTGCACGAAAAGAGAGGGCTCGAGTTCGAGGCTGCTTTCGCCGGGGCGAGGGGTCTGGGCCAGGGCGACTCCCGAGAGCACGGCTACCGAGAGCACGCCTGCGGCAGCCAGTTTCCGCGGCCAAGGAAGAGATTTCATGGCTTGATGATCGCGAAACCCGCGTGTGAGATTATTTGCGGCGCACGGCCTGCCGAAGACCGCCGCCCCGGTTGCAGGCACCGAAAATAAGCTTGCGGTTCACGACACCTGGTAAAGGCGCAGGCGCGGCGTCTGTGCTTCAGTTTCGAGCCAACTCGCCACTGGCGTCGTGTCGAGATTGACAAGTTGATGGATTCCTATATTGGCGAACATCCGCAGAAATGGCAACCCCCATCTACTCTGCGTCGCTCTCTCTGCTGTGTGCCGCGCGAGCGGTCGAAGCATCTCGAAGACCTGACCCGAGGAAGTGCCGTTGTGCAGGGCCGTTGCGGCCTGCTGTGCTGTACTGTGGATAAGGCTGAGGTCTTCGATCAGGTTATCGAACAATCCGCCTTCATCCGGTCCTACACAGCGGCCATCCTCCAGGATCGCCAGGTCCAACACCAACTCGACGAGAACGATCTCCGCTTGGCTGCTCGGCTTGACACCCGAGCCACCCGCGCCGATGTATCCGCCGCCTCCGTGGAGCCGCGCCTCGCGGCCCGGCACATCCAAGGTGTTGCCAAACATTCCGCGCTCGGTGATTAGACGCTTGGACCCCGGCAGAATAAATGTGCCAATGTCTTGTACGGCTCGGGAGCGACCGGTCATGACCTCCAGTTGGGTGCTCGAACCAAGATTCGAGTAGTGGCTCGTGTGCGACTCGCCTGCCGCATTCGTATACCTCCACAAGTAGGAGATGCCTAGGACGGCGCTCCCGCTCTCATTCAGGAGAACCGCCGCGTTGCTGAGGCCACCAGTCGGCCACGATCCGAACGGCTCCGGGCGGCTTTCGATGTCGTGTACCAGCGATGGAAACGCAGTATGGGCCGCAGTAACAAGAGGCAGGCCGAATACTGTGAAATCCCTGTACGCTGTCTCGCCCATGCCTGTATCATCCCGCGATTCGCAAGTTCCCGATGATGTCCGTTAACCCGTTTTGCGTGCTTCAAACCAGTAGACGGTCGGGCACCTAGCCGACTCTGATGGTGTCTAATTTGCATTATGCGTCGCATAAACTTAAGAACCGCGACTGTGAAAAATGCCGGCGTTGGCGCCGCGCTCCTCCTTGCGATCACGGCATCCAGCGCATTCGCCCAGCAAAACCGGAGGTTTGAGGTAGCGTCGATCAAACCTTCGCAGAATCGCAATTTCATTGGGATGGACTTACGCCCCGGTGGGCGCCTGATGGCAAACGGTCCGCTGGCCCTGCTGGTCGCGAACGCCTATCGCATGAAGCACTTTCAGATCTTGGGAGGGCCGGCGTGGATCAATTCCGATCTTTACAGTGTCGATGCGAGGGCTGAAGAGGCTGCGAGCAGAGCCGAAATGCTGCTCGCGCTTCAGGCTCTTCTCGCGGACAGATTCAAACTCAACATCGAGCGCCAAACCAGAGTACTCGGCGTCTACGTGCTCACCATTGGACAAAGCGGCGTCAAACGAGAGCTGTTGAGCGCCGGCGGTTGCTCCGCAGCGGAGCCAGATAAGCCCGTCGGCCCGCCCCAGCTTGGTCAACTGCCGTGTGGGCGCGTCACGATGATGTTCTCACGGGAAAGGACGCAACTGGAGGGACGCCACGTATCCATCGCTGATCTGATCGAGCGCCTGTCGAGTTTTGTGGACCGCCCCATCATCGACAAAACCGGCTACAGCGGAACGCTGGATGTGAAGCTGGAATTCACCCCGGACCAAGCCGCCCTCGGATTTTTCGGCGGACTCCTCCCGCCTGCCCAACCGTCGCCCCCGGATGAGAATGCCATTTCGCTCTCTACTGCCGCGCGGGAGCAACTGGGTCTGAAACTCGAATCCGCCAAAGGACCCGTGAACGTCATCATGATCCGCCATGTGGAAAGGCCCAGTGTGAACTAGTCGGTGTTTGTTCTGGTTACGATAATTCGTGGGCCCGAGATTCGGGGCGCCGCGGACTGCTAAGTGCCGAGAGCTGTGCCATAGTCGGGAAACGAGGTTTTGAGCCTCAGCGTTGACCAGACATAAGGATTGAGCATGGCCGAAAAACTTCCACAGACTAACGCCAATCACACGAGGCTTCATCCGCCGTTTCACTATTTTCTTGCGCCCGGCGCCCTGGTGCTCATCATTCTAACTGTCATTAATGTCTCTCGGCATTACTCCCAGTTGGAAGCCTGGATCCTGCTGCTCCTGGCGAATCTATTCTTCTTGGCGCTATTCCTGGTGCGGTTGTATCCCCTTAAGGCGCAGGACCGCATCATCCGGCTGGAGGAACGGCTACGCCTGCAGACGGTACTCTCCGACGCATTGGCTCGACGCATTCCCGAGTTGACCGAAGCGCAATTGATAGCCCTCCGCTTCGCGCCCGACAGCGAACTGCCCGCGCTGGTCGAGAAGGCGCTTGCGGCGAAGATGCCGGCGCGGGAAATCAAGAAGAGCATTGTGGCATGGCGTGCCGATACGTTTCGCGTGTGAAGCCGCGCCCGCCCGGAAATTCGATCTGGTCTCAGCCCGCGCAGGTATGTAGTATATTACATAGACGGAGGCCCGCTGTGGAAGAGTTGGAGCCGCATGTTGACTCCCCGCGAATTCTATGGGTGGCAGCGTTGACCATTGCCGTATCGGTGGTCGCCGTGCTAGCCGTTCGGGAGGTTGCCGTTCGGGTCATTCACCCCGCTCCATCATTCACGCCCCTCACTCTAGACCCTCCCATCATTGACACGTTTCTCTGCACCGTGGTGGCCATCCTGGTATTTGTAAGAATCGTGTTCTATCCGAGTTCGATCCGCACCTGGCGTCGAGTTGCAGCCGTGGTCCTGGTTTTGTCCTTTTTGCCCGACGTACTGTTGGCGACCTCACACGATATGGGCGGAGGCTGGCGCGAGGCTGCGGCTCTCATGACCATGCACGTAGTAGTGTGGGCGATTTGCGTGACGCTCTTACCCGCGCTCGCTATCCCGAAGCATCCTCCGAAAACCCGTGCCC
>DATJAK010000204.1:0-2692 GCA_035516375.1 Bryobacteraceae bacterium | reverse complement strand
GATGCGCTGCACTTTGACGCCAGAACCGAAGTCCAGGTCAGACGCTGCGAGCTGAGCGGAAAAACTCTGGCCAATCAAGCGGACGCGATTGCCTTGCGAGCCGGTCTTGAGTGCGGTGCGGTCGACCCCGATCAGCGTGGGATCCGCGGAAGCCCGCCGCAGCCTCACGTCCATGCCGAACTCCTGATACTGTCCCCAGAACCAGCGACCTTCGGCTTGGGACTCATCGGGGGAGAACCACATCACCTCGCGCGCATCCTTGTTGAGATCGTCCACGGTGCCGGCGTTGCCGCTTCCTTTAGATCGCCCGCGCCAGGAATATCCCGCGTACACGATTCCTTGTCCGGAGCGAACCAGCGGGGATCCATCCTTGACCGACTGCAGCTTCACGTTAGTAGTGAATTCGTCGGCGGCGGCGCCCGGCGCAATGGTCAACTCGCCGTAGTACATGCCCTTTCCCGTTATGTGGGCGGAAACCAGCCAGCGCCCCGCCAGCCTGGGCGCATGCATGCGCGCGCTCCAGGCGGCCCATTCGGGAGTGTGCAGCGGCGCAGCTTTATCGAGAAACGCCAGCGCGTCGTCCACCGGCAATTTGGGAGTTGCATTTTCGCGACCGGCAACCATGGGAGCGTTACCTCCGCCTCCGGCAGACAGGCCGCGGCGGAAGGCCTGTTCGGCGGTGGCATAAAACGCCACGTGCAGGTTGCTAAGCAGTTTCCAATCGTCGGCCGAGCGGCGCCAGGACAGCGGCCGTGCGAACGCGTGACAATTCGCGCAAGCGCCGCGCACGGAATCGTCGGGGATGTTGGTCTCATCCTGGATACGATGCTCGGCAAAGTACATAACCGGCTTGGCCTCTTCGGGCGCCAAACCGTGATACGTAGCGAGGTACTTCACCACGGAGCGCGCTTCGGCGGGCGTGAGCGTGAGGCCGTTCAAGCGCACCATGCGTTTGATGGCTTCTTCCCAGCCCTCAGGAGTGGCGCGCTCCCACGAGATGCGCAGCATGTTTCCTTTGGCGTCGCGCGTGTGACAGCCGCCGCACTTAGAGATGACCAGGGGATCAGTGACCGGAATGCCCTCTTCGGGTGGAGCCTTGGCTTCCTGGCGTTGTGCGGATTGATTGCCTCGCTGCGATTGCGCCGGCAGCACGACGCACAGAAGCACGGTGGCGGCCCAAACTGCCTTGGTCATCACACTCTCCTTGATGTTTAGATCCTTACGCCATTCGCCGGTCAACGTGGGAGCCGGCCGCCTAACCGGAGCCAACGTGGGCCGCGCTCCTGGGCAGTTTCAGCATAAAACTATACCATAAACGCACAGGGTTGGTGTTCCTTAATCGTTATCGGGCAGCGCGTAGGCCAGGTATTCTCCGGAGTAATTTCCGCCGCTCACGGCCACGACAATGTATTGCTTGCCCTGCCACATGTAGGTCATGGGCGAACCGCTCTGCGGCGCCGGCATCCACACCGCGCCAACTTCCTTGCCGGTCTTCTTGTCATACGCGCGCAGCATCGCCCCGCGGGGATGCGTGCCAGGGTTGGTGACTTGACTATCGCCCAGGATCACGAGCGTCTTTGTGACCACCAGACCCACGCTTCCGCCCTGCCCGGTATTGCCGATGTTCAGGCCTTTCAGCGCCGGATGATTGCGCACGTTGTCCGGCGTTTCGCCGTACGGGACCTGCCACAGCATTTCGCCCTTATCCATATCCACCGCCGAGATGACCCCATAGGGCGGTTTCACTAGCGGGAGCCCCTGGACCTGAAGGGGATTGGGGCCAAACTGTCCGCCAAACGCGGCGGCCGGAGGAGCGCCCGGCTCGAGCTTTTTTTGCGGCGCATCCGCGGCCGTGCCGGCGCCGGCAGCTTCCGCGACTCGGAACGGCTGATCGTTGCGGCCCGCCACGTAAGCCAGATCCGAGAATCCCGGAGGAGGCGTGCGCAACGTCATGGATTGCACCTGTGAGTTGTTGGCTTGCACGTAAACGATGTGCGTCTCCGGATCGGCCCCGCCGCCCGGCCAGTTAGTCCCGCCGCCGGAGTGGCCGATGTTCAGCGCGCCTAGCAAACCCTTGGCATCGCCAACCAGCGGTGGATTAAAGATGCCCGCCACGCGATAACGCGAGACGACATCTTTGGCTTGCGCACGCATCTCGGGCGTGAAGTCGATCAAATCGTCCGGAATTTTGATCTCGTTCCGGGCATAGGCCGGCGGCTTGGTTACGAACGGCTGCGTTTTGGCCGTTTTCTCGCCGGGCACATCGGTTTGCTGCACGGGACGTTCTTCGATGGGCCACACTGGCTGGCCGGTGACGCGGTCGAACGTGTACAGCCACACCTGCTTGGTCGGCACCGTAACGGCTTTGATCAATTTGCCGTTGACGTTCATGTCCATCAGGATGGGAGCCGACGAAATATCGAAATCCCAGACCGGATGATGCACGAACTGGAAATGCCATTTGCGCTTGCCGGTTTTCAGATCCACGCAGACCAGGCTCTCGCCGAACAGGTTGTCGCCAGGCCGGGTGCCGCCGTAGTAATCCGAAGTCGGCGATTCAACCGGTAAATACACCAAGCCGAGCTCGGGGTCCGCGGTAATCTGCGTCCACACGCCGGTGTTGCCGTTGGTCGCCCAGGAGCCGTTCTCCCAAGTCTCGTTGCCGAAATCGCCGGGGCGCGGGATGGTGTTG
>DATJAK010000203.1:0-17180 GCA_035516375.1 Bryobacteraceae bacterium | reverse complement strand
GCGGCGCCCACCACGGTCCACGAAGAGATCGGCTGCTACCTGCTCGAAGCCGGCGTCGATCTCCTGGTGGAAAAGCCGATCGCTCCCGACATGGCTTCGGCACAGCGACTCGATGAAACCGCGGAGAAAGCGGGGCGGATTCTCCAAGTGGGTCACCTGGAGCGCTTCAATCCAGCGGTGATCGAACTGGAACGCCGCGCCACGCTGCCGTTGTTTTTCGAGATTCACCGCCTGAATGTGTTCAGCCCGCGCAGCCTGGACGTGGACGTGGTTCTCGATCTGATGATCCACGACGTCGATATCGTCCTGTCGTTGACCCGCGCCGAGCCTTCGGAGATTCGCGCAGCGGGCATCTCGATCCTTTCGGCGAAAGTGGATATCGCCAATGTGCGGCTCCAGTTTCCGAACGGCTGCGTGGCCAACCTCACGGCCAGCCGCGTTTCCACCGAGCGTGTACGCAAGCTGCGCCTGTTCCAGCCGCAACAATATTTGTCGCTCGACTACGGCCGGCAGGACCTTGCCATCTTCTCGGTCACCGGCGGACAGATCGGTTTCGAACAGGCCGCTGTCGAAAAAGCGGAACCTTTGAAGCTGCAGTTGGAAGCCTTTCTAGACAGCGTCCAAACCCGCAAAAAACCGAGAACTTCCGGGCACGCGGCACGTCAAAGTTTAGGGGCGGCTTTGGGGATTCTTGATAAAATCAAGGAGCACTCGGGAGTCGTATCTCAAACTCTGGCAACAGGATGGAACCCGTAGGGACAGCCGCGGACGAGCCCGAACTCCATCTACTAACCGATTGGGGCAGTACCGGCGATCGCACTCGCGAACGCAAGGCGGGGGTGTATTCTGTACTGGGGCACGTGGTGGCGGTGGTGGTGCTGATGACCATTCCGGGAGACTGGTCGCAGCCGGAAAAACCGCGGGAAGCGCCCAGGATCACGCCCCTGGTCGCGCCGCCGGTGGAACTCACGCAACGGGCGCCCAACAAGGGCAAGCTTAGCAAAGAATTCGATGTGGTCGAAAACGAAGAGCGGCGGGGCATCCAGGTACCTCAAGGAGCGCCTTCCACGACGCGTCCGCGCGCGTTTCGACCCACTCTGCCGCAGCCCCCGCCCGTGAAAGCGGCATCACCGCTTCCGGAACCGCCCAAGGTGGACGCGCCGAAACCGGACGTGCCACAGATCGCGCAGGTCACGCCGCAAATCCAGGCGGTGGAGCAACCAAAGCTGGCATTGCAAAATGTCGCGCCGCCGCCCCCGCCCGCCGCTCCCGGTCAAAGCAAGATTGCGATTCCGAATACGTCCGTCGCAGACGCATTGCGAGAGGCGGTGCGCGCAAGGCCTTCGGGCGGATTGACAGTGGGCGATCTGGATATGTCCGGACCAGGCGGAGCGGGGACGGCGCTGAATCTGCCGCCATCGCCGGGTGTTCAGGGAAGCAACCTGGAGTTGCTCAGTGATCCGCAGGGCGTGGATTTCCGACCGTATCTCATGCAAGTGCTGGCGGCCGTCCGCCGCTATTGGCTGGCGGTGCAGCCGGAGAGCGCCAAGCTGGGCCGGAGGGGACGCGTCTCCATTCAGTTTGCGATCGCCAAGAACGGCAGCGTTCCCAAGCTGGTGATCGTGAACTATTCCGGAACCGACGCCCTGGATCGAGCGGCGGTCTCCGGAATCAGCGGAGCCAACCCGTTCCCGCCTTTGCCCTCCGAGTACAAAGGAGAGCGGGTTGTGCTGCAGTTCAATTTCGCCTACAACATGCCGCGGCGGTAAGAAGCACCGCTCCCTTTGGTTGCGGCTCGGTAAACGGGGCGCGGTCGCGAGTCGGTAACGGGGGCGCGGTCGCGGGTCGATATGCGCTGCCTACTGCGTGCGGCCGTTGTGTTTGTCGCGATAAACCTGGCGGCTCAGGCGGTTTTGCTGGCGGTTGACCTGCGCCCTCTCGCCCGGCGTCAGTTTGCCGTTGTTCATGGAGCGGTCGTTGTGAACCTCGTGGTTGAGCGCGGCTTCCTTGCTCTCCACGTTGGCCGTCTCACCGGCCGTGAGTTGGCCCGACTTCACGCCCTGCGCGATTCGATCCTGCTGATTCTCGCGCCGCTGATTGACGGTTTGAGCGCTCGCGTTAACCACGGTTAGCGAAGCCCCCAGAATTGCCGCCATCCAGAATCTGTGGAACGTTTTCATGTCTGTCACCCTCCTGATCGTGTAAAGGCAAATCGAGAGGAGAAGTTGCTCGTGCCAGAATTAAAGTTTCATGAACACGCGGCTGTTTTGGGCCATGTCGAGTTATGCCGTCCTGGCGCTCCTGGCTGCCTTCACGCTGGATGGAACGTTGCGGTACTTCGTCTGGATTCTCATGGCCGGGCTGGCGTTGAAAACGTATATCGCGTATCGAGCGGGTTGGTAGCGGCTCACTCGCAGCGTAGCGCGCGCATCGGGTCGATACCGGCTGCACGCAGAGCGGGAACGAGGGCCGAAATCACAGAGGCAATCGTGAGTGAGGCAACAACGACTGCAATCGTGGCGGGGTCGGCTGCGCTCAACCCGAACAGACGAGTTCGCACCAACGCCGATGCCGCCAGTGCCGCCGGCACTCCGATGGCGAGACCAGCCATAGCGACTACCAGGGCTTCGCGGACGATCCGTCGAATGATCTGACAGCGGCGGGCGCCTAAGGCCAGCCGGATGCCGATCTCCGGCGTGCGTCGCGCCACCGAGAACGCCAGAACCGCATACAGGCCGAAGCACGTAATGAGCAGCGCCAGCCCTGCGGAGACCAGCGCCAGACGCGCCAGCAGGCGGTCGCGCAGAGTCTGATTCGCCAGCAGGTTGCTCAATGGCCGCGCAAACATGACGCGAAGGTTCGGATTCTCCGAAGCTATCTGCTTTCGCGCAGCTTCGATCACCGAGGCGGGATTAGCGAACGTCCGGACCTCATAATGCATCGTGGGGGCATATTCGCCCGCCGGCAACGGCTGTAGCGCGGGAAGGTAAATCAGCGGCTCGATGTTCTCGCGCAGTTTGCGATCGCGCGCGTCGGCGGCCACTCCAACGATTTCGAGCGGCGATTGGTATCCCGGAGAGTTGTCCGTGACGTGCCGGCCGATGGGATCGGTACCGTGAAAGAACTTCTTTGCAAATGAGCGATTGATGACGCAGACGCGGCGGGCACCCGCCGTATCCGCGGGGCCGATTTCACGGCCTTCCAAGATCGGAATGCCGATCACCGAAAAGTAAGAGGGGCCAACCTGATCAAACCGGGAGGATACTTCCTGTCCCGGCGGCCCAGTGTAGCCCTCCACTGTGATTACATCCGACGAATCGTGTCCGCCGAACAGCCCGTTATCCGAGAACGCAACCGCGCGGACTCCGGGCAGGTGCTCCAAACGCTGCTGCAGTTCCGGATAGAGAGGCGCGAGCGTATGGCGGCGGTATCCGGCGGTCAAAGGATCGATACGAATCTCGAGTAAATGGTCCGCCGAGTAACCCAGATCGAGGCGCTCCAGATTTCGCAGAGTCAGGGCGAACCAGCCAGCAGCCATCAGCAGGACAGTCGATAAGGCGACTTGCGCGGCCACCACGATTCTGCCGGCGCGGGCGGAAGCCGAACCACCCATCACGTTCGCGGCGGTCCCTTTCAGAACCTGATTGAGGTCAGAGCGCGTGCTCAACACGGCCGGCGCCAGCCCGAAGACCAGCGTGGCCAGCGACACGACACCGGCGGAGAAGGCAAAGATGCGCCAGTCCGGATGCACATTCAGCGAGATCACGTCATTCGGGTTGGAGGCAAGCCCGATGATGGCGCGGATGGCGAACATGGCGATGAAACCACCGGCCAGCGCAGCTGCCAGCGATACCATCAGACTTTCAGCAAGGAACTGGCGGACCAACCGGAATCGTCCGGCGCCCAATGCCATGCGCATCGCGACTTCCTTTTGACGGGCGGCGGCACGAGCCAGCAGCAAACCGGCGACGTTGGCGCAGGCTATCAGCAAAAGCAGGCCGGCGATCGCCAGCAGCAGAAAAAGCGGCTCGGCGAACTGCGGCCGCAGCCACGACGTGCCTTGCGCACCGGGTGAAAGCTTCAGAAATTGATTGAGGATGCGCGGCTGGCTGGAAACGAAGCGGCTGAAATTGGCCACAGTCATCTGGCGCCAGACGACATCGGCCTCGCTCTGCGCCTGACGCACGGTGACGCCATTTCGCAGCCGGCCGAAAACCTGCAGCCACATCACCCGATCGGATTTCGCCGGATCGTCAGTGAGCCAGAATTCCCCCAGCCGTACCTGCGGCTGCATCACTAAGGGGACCCAAGCGTCCACAGACTCGCCGACATTCTCACCCGCAAATCCAGCCGGCATGACGCCGATGATTTGATAGGAAGTGCCGAATACTTGTATCTTGCGATTTAACACTTCAGCTGAGAGGCCAAACCGATCGCGCCAATAATCGTAGCTGAGCACCGCATAAGGCGCGGAGCCAGGGCCGTTTTCATCAGCAATGGTGAAGATGCGGCCGAGCAGAGGGGTGACCCCTAATCCAGTGAAATATTCGCCACTCACCAGGCGAAAGCGCACTTCTTCGGACGCGCCACCATCGATCACGGCGTTCAGGCGACGGTATTGGCTGTCGACCGCCAACAGATCCGAGAACGACCGCATGCGAGAACGCAGCGTGGTGAATTCCTGATAGCTCATCAAGGAGCGCGGGGCGTCATAGTCGGTGCCGAAAGAAACGCCGTCCGCGTTCGGGTTGGTTAACAACACGAGCCCCCTGGGTTCCTTCACGGGCAGGCTCTTGAGCAGAACCGCGTCGAGCAAGCCGAAAATCGCCGTGGTGGCGCCCATACCGAGCGCGAGCAGCAGAATTGCCAATAGCGCGAAGGCCTTTCCGCGTGCCAACGCCCGCCAGGCGTAACGCAGATCCTGGAAGAAGGATTCGAGCGCCGCGAACGTCCACGAGTCGCGGCAGGTCTCGGTGAGCGCGGTGCGGTTGCCGAATGCGCGCGCGGTTTCCGGTTTGGAGAGGCCGCGGCGCTCGGCCATCATGGCGGTGTGAAACTCCAGCTCATCGGCCAGGTCGCGATCCAGCTCCCTTCGCTTCACCAGAGCGTGGATTCGCAAGCGCAAAGAAACGAGCCATGCCGGCATACGCGCGCTCCTAACTGCTTTCAATGACCTGCATCACCGCTCCCAGGACGCGGCGCCAGTAGCGCGCCTCACTGGCAAGCTGCTTTTTTCCGGCTTCCGTCAACTGGTAATATTTCGCCCGGCGGTTATTTTCCGAGGTCCCCCATTCGGAGACCAGGAGGCCGCGCAGCTCGAGACGGTGCAGCGCTGGATAGAGCGCCCCTTCTTCGACACGCAGGATTTCGTCGGATGCCGAGTGGATGTACTCGGCGATAGCGTAGCCGTGTTTGGGCGAACGGGCCAAGGCCTTGAGGATGAGCATCTCGAGAGTGCCCGGCAATAATTCGCCCGAATGGGGATCACGGCTTCCCATAAGCTACTTATGGGAAGTATAAGGCGAAGAATAACGGCGGGGCAAGTAGATTCTTTCAGACTACTGCGGCAGCGCGAACACCACCAGCGTGGAGCCCATGCGAAACTCCTGCTCCGGGAACAGTCCCGCCGCGGCCCCGCCTACTAGCGAACTCTGCCAGCCGGTGGGTGTGGCGATGTATTGCCGGCCGTTTACCGAGTAGGAAATCGACGACCCGCGGTGTCCGGCGCCGGTCTGGTAGCTCCAGAGTTTTGCGCCGGTGCGGGCATTGAGAGCGAAAAAGAATCCTTCGGGATCGCCCGAGAACACCAGGTCGCCCGCCGTCGCTAGCACAGAAGCCCCGAGAATGTATTTGTAAGGATAGCTCCAGGCGCGCTTGCCAGTCACCGGATCCCACGCATCCAGGTGGCTGTAATTGGTGCGATTTGGCGCCAGCTTGATCGAGAAGCCGCCGTTCATGAATCCATTGCCCTCTTTCGGTGCATCACTGGTGGCGGTCACGTCGTTACAAAGCTCGATGGTGGGCGTGTAGATGAAGCCGGTGCGCGGCGAGTACGCCACTTGGTTCCAGCTCTTGGCGCCTCCTACGCTGGGGCAGTAGTTCATGAGCTTGCCCACTTCCGGCTCCTTGCGCCCCACCAGTTTGCCATCCTCGGTGATACCCGTCAGCCAGGTCTGCACTTCGGGAACCGAGAAGACTCCCAGAAATTCGCCCGTCGCGCGGTCCAGAACGAACGTCAGACCGCTCTTGTTCATGTGAACCAGAATCTTGCGGGTGCGGCCGCGAATGGTGCGGTCCATCAACACGACCTCGTAAGCGGAATCGAAGTCCCAGACGTCATCCGGAATTTCCTGATAGTGCCAGCGAAGCTTGCCGGTGTCGGCATCGAGGGCCACGACGCTGGCAGTGTATAGGTTCGAGTCCTTCGTCTTGTCGCCGACGCGCTCACGGTCGTAGAAGTCGCTGCCCGCGTTACCGGTCCCCCAGTACACCAGGTTCAGGTCGGAGTCGAACGAACCGGTCATCCAGGGCGCGCCACCGCCGAATCTCCAGCTATCTCCCTTCCATGTCTCGTTGCCCTTTTCGCCGGGCCCCGGCACCACGTACCAACGCCAAGCCAGCCGGCCGGTCTTCATGTAGAACGCGGTCAGGTAACCGCGATGCGCATTGTCGCCGCCGTTGCCGCCGACGACCACTTTGTCCTTTACCACCAGGGGCGCGGCGCCGATGTTGCAGCCACACTGGCGCGGATCGTCTACCGCTACCTTCCACACTTCGCGCCCGCTCTTGGCATCGAGCGCGACCAGGCTATTGTCCAGCGTGCCGAAGAATACTTTGCCGTCGCCCACTGCCAGGCCGCGATTCTCGACGAACGTGCCAGGCCGGCCCAGCCGCTGATTGGCGTCTTTGTATTGCCAGATCAACCGCCCGGTGGCGGCATCGAGCGCAAACACGCGCGTGTGCGGCGTGATCAGATACATCACTCCGTCCAGCACCAGCGGCGTGGATTGCAGGTTCTCGGCGTAGTCACCGGTCTGAAAGATCCAGGCCGGAGTGAGGTTCTTCACGTTGCCGGTGTTGACCTGATCGAGCGCGCTGTAACGCCAGGCCATCTGCGTGCCACCGTACGACGGCCAATCGGCGCGCGTCGCTCCATCGGAACCTCGCTCCTGGGCAGAGGCGAGCGTAACTGCAAAAAGTATGAGCAGAGGGCGCATGGTTGTCTATCGTACCTGATCGACGGCTAGCGCGGCTCCGTCTCGCGCAGCTCCCGTGCCTTATCCTCTGCCACCGTATCGTTGAGGAACAATCCCGCCCCGGATTCAATCGACGCAAGATATTTCAGCTTGGTGGCGCTGCGCTGGATCGGGTAGAAGTCGATGTGGAAATGCGCATACGGGTGCTCGCCTTTCGCCGGCGGATTCCGTAGCAGCATCATCAAAGGCATGGCGAAACCGAATAGGTTGTCATACTTCATGCGGACCAGTTTGATGAGTTCCGCCAGATCGGCGGCTTCCGCCGGGCTCAGGTCTGGCAAAGAACCGACGTGGCGGCGCGCGCAGATCTGGACTTCCGCCGGAAAGCGGGCTGCGTAGGGCACGAATGCCACAAAGTGGGCACTCTCCCTGACGATGCGCCACCGATCGGCGAGTTCCGCCTGAAGCAGACGGCAGTAGAGGCACTCGTGCTGGCTCGAAAAGTATTCCGATGCCGCGCTCAGTTCGCGTGCAATCAACGGAGGCACAAACGGGAATGCGTAGATCTGTCCGTGCGGGTGAGGCATGGTCACGCCGATGGCCGGGCCGGCATTCTCGAAGATGCAGACGTACTGGACCTCGGGATGGGCGGCCAGCTCCAGATAGCGCGCTGTCCAGAGGGCAATCACTTTGCGCCAATGATCGGCCGCGAGTTGCGCGGGAGTCAGATTATGGCTCGAGTGGTACAACACCACGTCGGTGACGCCATGGGCGCCCGCAGCAGCGAACAACCCGGGTTCCGGCGAAAATGGCGGATTGTCGAAACTGAAGGCCGGAAAATCGTTGGGATACAAATGTACGTCGTAATCCGCCGGCACGCGTCCCGATCCCGGACAGAAGGGACACCCGCGGGCGGGCATCTGCGGCCGATCCTGACGGTGGGCGGCAACCAGAACCCATTCTTGTAATAAAGCGTGCCAACGGAGTTCGCTCATCTCATCCATTCTAGAAACTGGAGCCGTAGTTATTGGGTAGACTTGAAAGGCATGCACACTTCCCTCCCCCGGAAATTGGAAGCGGCGCGGCGCCAGACGGACGAATTGTTTCCGATCGTACGTTCAGATTCGCTATACGAGCGGCCCATCCCCGAACGGCACCGCATCATTTTTTACTTGGGGCACCTGGAAGCTTTTGACTGGAACCTGCTTGCCCAGTACGCCTTGGATCTTCCGTCGTTCCACCCAACATTCGATCGTTTGTTTGCGTTCGGCATCGATCCGCCGGAAGGACAGCTGCCCAACGATCGGCCTTCCGACTGGCCGGAAGTGGAGGAGGTGACGCGCTACAACCGGCGCACCCGCGAAATCATCGATGAAGCGCTGCCTAACGTTTCGGACGAAATGGTGTGTGCTGCGATTGAGCACCGGCTCATGCACGCTGAAACTCTTGCGTATATCCTGCATCAACTTCCTCATGAGCGAAAAATTCCGCAGGCCGGACTGCCTGAGCCTGAGCCGCGCGCCGCGCGTCCGGGCATGATCGAGATTCCCGCCGGCACTGCGCAATTAGGCCGCTGCCGCACCGAAGGCGGATTCGGCTGGGATAACGAGTATGAAGCCTGCGCGGTGGAGGTGCCGGCGTTCGCGATCAGTAAGTACAAGGTGACGAATGGCGAATTCCTGGAGTTTGTTCGCGCAGGAGCCGCCGCGCCATTCTTCTGGAGGCAAGAGGGCGGCGAGTGGTTGTACCGGGGAATGTTTGCGGAAGTGCCTCTGCCTTTAGACGCGCCGGTGTATGTAACGAAGTGCCAGGCCGAATCCTACGCCAACTGGCGCGGATTAACGCTTCCCAGCGAAGCTCAGTTTCAGCGGGCCTCGGAAGGTGCGCCGGCTTCCCGGAACCTGGATTTCCGCTACTGGGACCCCATTTCCGTGACGGCCGACGACACACCGCACGACGCGCCCGCTCAAATGACCGGGAACGGATGGGAGTGGACCCGCACAGTCTTCGGCCCGTTTCCCGGCTTCGCTCCCCTGCCCTATTACCAGAACTATTCCGCGCCGTTCTTCGATGGCCAGCATTTTGTTCTCAAGGGAGCGTCGCCACGGACCGCGCAGCAGCTGGTTCGGCCGTCCTTTCGGAATTGGTTCCGGCCGTCGTATCCCTACATCTATGCAACTTTCCGATTGGTGGAATCGTGACCTACGCGCGGGCGCTGGCCAATGAATTTGCCCGGGAGGTAAGAGCGGGGCTCTCCGGCAACGGCCAAAAAACACTTCCCTGCCGCTACCTGTACGACGACGTGGGCTCCGCCCTGTTCGACGCGATTACGTGTCTCGCCGAATACGGGCTCACGCGCGCTGATACGCGGCTGCTGACCAAGCTCTCCTCGGAACTGGCGGCGCGACTCCCGAATGAAGTGCTGGTGGCCGAACTGGGCAGCGGTAGCGGGAGCAAGACGAGGCCGATCCTCGAACAGCTTGCCCGCCGTCAGCCGGTGGTTTACTACCCGATCGATGTTTCGCGTGCCGCGCTCGATCGGTGCGAGAAAGAATTGAGCACTCTCGGCAAGGTGGTGCCTCTGGAAGGCAATTACACCGAGGGGTTGAGGGAGGTCGCGCGCGAACGGGCGCGCGGCCAAAGCATTCTGGCGCTTTTCCTGGGCAGCACGATTGGCAATTTCGAACCGGAGGCGGCGATTCGTTTTCTGGTCGACGTCCGCCAGTCGCTGCGGCCGGGTGATCGGCTCCTGCTGGGGACCGACCTAGTGAAGCCGGTGGAACAGCTTCTTCTCGCTTATGACGATCCCGCGGGTGTCACGGCCGCCTTCAATCTTAATCTGCTAGGCCGGATAAACCGGGAACTCGACGCGGATTTCGACCTGCGCCAGTTCGAGCACGTGGCGCGGTATATCGACGAGGAGCAGCGCATCGAAATGCATTTGCGATCCCGTATCCATCAAACGGTCACCATACCGGCGGCCGATCTGAGCGTGGATTTCGCGCCCAACGAAACGATTTGCACGGAGGCCAGCCACAAGTTCCGGCTGGAGCAGATCCCGGAACTGGGCCGGTTGGCCGGTTTCCATCTGGAGAGGCAATGGATCGATTGCGACTGGCCGTTCGCGGAGAATCTGCTGGTGGCGATTGAGTAGCGCGGCACCGCTCCTTTTAGTCGCGGCTCGGTAAAGCCCGCTGGCTAGCATGGGGGGCGGGCCTCTCGGCCCGCCGCCGGGCTGCCGCCCGGCGCGCCGCGCGGAAGCGCGGCCGCGGCCCGGAAGGGCCGACCCCACAATCCGCTAGTCGAAATCGATGTCCCGCTTCGGCGGAGGCGCGTCGGGGTTTTCCTTCACGCGCTTGAAAAGCTCGTCGAATTTCTTCTCGAGCACCTTGCCGTGAGTCTTCTCTGCCTCAAACTGTTTTTGGAAGACCGCTTCCCGCCGCGCGCCCTCGCCTTTGAGCTTGGCTACTTCCGCAGCCAGATCCTGGATCGGCAGCGGCTTTTCCGGAACTGTATGGGCAATCACCGCGCGCGTTTCCGGATCGACCTTGAGCACCGCCTGGCAGCACGGGCATTCGACCTCAAACATACCTTTGGCCATAGACCTATCCTAATCGAGGTCCGCCTGTGCGTGCGCTGACAAAACTTCAGGCCCGGAAGAGATGGTTGTGAGGATGTCGTGGACTGCTAGCAGGTATGGGTTGGAAGTGACTTGGCGGGCGCGATACTGCGTTGATCAGCCATCTCTCCGTGGGCCTCAAAATTGTTAGTCACGGCCTCAAACGTTGCAATTCCCGCACCAAACGAAAAGTCCTTGCGTATGAGAGAGTGGCCAACCTGCCGATGCAGATTTGAAACACCTACCGGCAAACTCCGATTTCGATTTTGACTAGCGTGGCGGAACAGCCGGAGCGGCAGCGGCAGGTGGAGGCGCCGGCGGAGCAGCGGGCGCTGGGGCCACCGTTGCCGGCGGAGGGGAGGCGGGTGTTGGAGAAACCGGCGCTGGGGAGACGCCGGCCGGCGCCAGTGGAGCAGGCGGCACGGCCGGGATGGGCGATGGCGGTTTGGACACCACGCCTCGAAACGCTTCATCAATCGAAATACTGTTGTTACTGAGCGTTTGGGCCGTAGCGCGATCCATCTCTACCTTTGCCTTAGCGTACGCACTTTCCGCGACGAGTTCATTCGACTCAGCCGTGACCAGGTCGCGCTGCGTCAGGATTACGTTGTAGGTGGTCGATGCGCCGACGGCCAGCTTCTTTTCTTCGGCATCTACCGTCTCCTGTTGCAGACTCAACTGCTTCACCGCCGACTGGTATTGGGCGAGGGCTTGCTGCACGCCGATCACGGCGTTCTGCACTTCGACCCGCACCTGGTTTTCAAGACGCACCAACCCGAGCTGCTGCAGGCGCAGGTTCAATTGGCTATTTGCCCAGTCGGCCTGCGCGGACCGGTTGCGAATGGGAATGGTCAAATTGAAACCCGCGGAGTAGTTCGGAAAGTTGCGCGCGAAAAGCTGTGTCAATACGGTGCCGTAGCCGCCCGCGAAGAAGCCGTTCGCAGGTGTGCACGTGACGCCGGGCGTGGCAGAGCACGGCACCGGCGTGCCGGCCAGTCCATTGTTGCCCAGCGATGCCACGGCATCGAGCGTAGGCAAGAGTTCGTTTCTCACGCCTTGAATTCCGATCTCCTGGTTCTGAATCAGAATGCGGAATTGGGCCAGCTCCGGCCGCGCGGATAACGCCATCGCAGTCAAATCCTGGATCGGCGAAATGGCCTCGACATTCGGCACCTGGATCCGATCGGTCGGAACGATGTGCGCGTTGGCGATTTCGGCGCTCTCGACGCCGCTCCGGCTCAGCGCATTTTTCAGGATCGTTTCCTGTTGCAAGACCTGAGTTTGGGCGACGGTGACGGCCTGCTGCGCAGCCGCGATTTCGGCCTGCGCCCGTGTGACTTCAATCGGCGCCAAGGTTCCCACGGCCACCTGCTTCTGGTTTTCGTCATAGAGCCGCTGGTTGGCTGCCAGAGTATTCTGCTGGACGGTCACGTTCTCCTGGTATGTAACCAGATCCCAGTAGAGGTCCTTGATGGCCGACACGGTCGCGATCACCTGCGCCTTAAAGGTCAGGTCGGTAACTTCGCGATTGTTCTTGGCAATCCGGATCTGGCGGTTGTTGACCCCCGGGCCAAAGCCTTGTAATAAGTGCTGCGTCACGGTGAGAGCCAGGTTGGAATTCGTCGCCGGATTGAATTGGGCGCGGGAGTTGTTACTCAGAAGGTTAGTGTTGTTCAATCCCAGGTTTACGAGGGTGCCTGTGGTGAAATACTTTTGCACCGAGACACTCGAGGTATCCAGGCGCTGGATGAGCGACGCCGTCCCGGTAGTGAAGTTACTGACTTGCGGAGTGGTTTGATGCGCCCAATCAGCAGTGCCAACCAGAGCCGGATCCAGACTGGGGACGGCGAAGCCGCTTCCGGTGATCGGTTCGACGATGTAGCCTTGCAGGCCCGCAGATGGGGCTCCGCCCGTCACACTTCCTGGTCCAGACGTTACTCCTACCTGCGCTCCCGGGGCGTTCCCTCCCGCTTGCGCGCGTAGTAAGTTCGCATCGGCAATCTGCGAGTCGTATCGCTCGACTTCGAGATCCAGATTGTTCTCGAGCGCAAGCGCGATGGCATCCTGGAGGGAAAGATAAATGGAGCCGGCTTGCATCAGCGCACCCAAGCGCCGCGAGTCTTTGACGTTCACAGGGGCCACGGTCTTGGTCCGATAGGGACCGGTGATGCCGGAAAGAAAGCCGCTCGATGGGGCAGCTGGGGGGGTCGTGGCGGGAGAGTCAGCCGCACTGACGTTGGACGGGATCGATAATTGCAGGCAGCAAACTACGGCAATTGCGATTTTAGTTGGGCGCATTTTTTATCCTTCGAAAGGCAGGGAGATGCTTGGTAAGTCAAATGGTATAGTAGGCGTTTGTGACGCCGCAAGCTGAATCGATCCTGGAATTGTTCCGATCGCGAGGAGCTTATCTGGAGGGACACTTTCGGCTCACCAGCGGCCTTCACAGCTCGCAGTATCTGCAGTGCGCGCTGGTGCTGCAATATCCCGAAGTGGCGGAAAAGCTCGGTCAGAAACTCGCGGCGGAGTTCGGTCGAATCGCCGGCGCCAATATTCAACTGGTAGTCTCTCCGGCACTGGGTGGTCTGATCATCGGGCATGAAGTCGCGCGCGCGCTGGGAACGCCCTTTTTGTTTACGGAGAGAGATCCGGCATCCAAGAAGATGATGCTTCGCCGGGGGTTCCAGATCGCTCCCGGCCAGAACGCAGTCGTGGTGGAAGACGTGATCACGACCGGCGGCAGCACGCACGATGTCGTCGAAGTGCTGCGCGAAGCAGGCGCCCACGTCGCGGCAGCAGGCTCGATCATCGACCGCAGCGGCGGCCAGGCTGAAGTCGGTGTGCCGCGGATCGCGCTTGCCACGCTTGCGGTGGCTACGTACGACCCCGAGGCCTGTCCTCTGTGCGCCCAGGGCATTCCCGTGGTGAAACCGGGTTCCCGCCCGAGCTGATGCGCCGCATCCGCATTACGCTCGCCTACGACGGCGCACCGTTTCACGGATGGCAGGTGCAGCCCGAATTACCGACCGTCCAAGGAACCCTCGAACAAGTGGTTTCGGAAATTGAAGGCAAGCCCGTGCAAGTAGCGGGCTCAGGCCGCACCGATGCCGGGGTGCATGCCCTGGCCCAGGTGGCCGCGTTTACAATCGACAACCCGATTCCGCTCGCCAACCTGAAACGCGCCATGAATCGTCTGCTACCGTCCACCATTCGCATACTTGTCACCGAAGAGGTCCCGGCAGATTTCCATCCGCGCTTCAATGCCAAAGCGAAAAGTTACGAATATCGCATTTGCCGCGGCGAAGTCTGTAGCCCTTTTGATTGGCCGTACGTCCTCCACTATCCGTATCCTCTGGCCGAGGACCGCATGGCCGAGCTGGCGCAGACGTTCGTTGGAGAGCACGATTTCACCGCGTTTGCGGCAGCGGATGACCGCGATGCGGAAGGAGCGTCGAAGGTTCGGACGATTTTCTCATCGGCGCTGGATGCATCTGCGGGCAGCATAATCTATCGCGTGCGGGGCAGCGGCTTTCTCAAGCACATGGTCCGCAACATTGTGGGCACGCTGATCGAGGCCGGAAAGGGCAACATCGATGAGGTCACCGTGCTTCCGGAAAAATCGGGCCCCACCGTGCCTGCGAAGGGCCTCTTCCTGGTAAGTGTAGAGTATTGATGTACTCCGCGCGCCGAGCCAACGTTGACGGAATCGAAACAATCCAGCTTGCGGACACCTCTCGCGGCATGCGTTTGTCCATCGCGCCAACGATCGGCAATATCGCCTACGAGTTTTCCGTTCACGAAAAGAACTATTTGTGGTTTCCGTTGAGTGGACCCGCCGAGTTGAAGGCGAATCCGAAGCTGTGCGGCATTCCTTTTCTGAGTCCCTGGGCGAACCGGATGGATGGCGCTGAGTATTGGGTCAATGATCGCCGCTATGCGCTCAACCGGGGTTTCGGCAATCTCCGGTGGGACCCGAACCAAAAGCCGATTCACGGCCTGTTGCTGTTCTCACCGCTGTGGACCGTCGTCTCCGTAGAGGCCAACGACCAGCACGCCGAGGCTGCGTGCCGGCTGGAATTCTGGAAGCATGCGGAGCTGATGACGCACTTTCCTTTCGCGCACAACACTACTATGACCTACCGGCTGGCCGGCGGCTCGCTCGAGGTCGAGGTGGCGATCGAAAATGTTTGTGCGGAGCCTGTGCCGGTCGCGGTTGGCCACCACCCCTATTTCCAATTGCACGATGCACCCCGCGACGAATGGACGGCTCACGTCGCCGCGCGCGACCACCTGATGCTGGATCCATCGCTCATTCCCACGGGCGAGCGGCGGCCGGTGGAATTTGCCGACCCGCATCCGCTCCGAGCACGGCCGCTCGATGACGTCTTTGCCAACCTGATTCGCGATCCGGATGGGAAGGCGCGGTTCCATGTGACGGGTGGACACGAACGCCTGACGGTTACTTATGGACCGAACTATCGGATTGCCGTCATCTATGCTCCGCAAGGACGCGACTTCATCTGCTTCGAGCCGATGGCGGCGATCACTAACGCATTCAACCTCGCACACAGCGGCGTATACACGGAGTTGCAGAGCGTCGCACCGGGCGGCACGTGGCGCGAGAGCTTCTGGGTAACACCGGAATGACATGGTAGGGCAGACGATCGGTTTATGTCGTCTGCCGGCTTCGCAGACCGCTGAAAAGCGACGGTCTGCGCCACTGATGGGCGGGCTGGAGCGCCCTTCGCTTTCTCTTCGCTCTGAGATAAACTGTAGCGGATGCGGCTCGTTACCGGACCCGCCGGATCCGGAAAAACCAAGTTCATCCTCGACCGCTTTCGCGAAGCGTTGCGCGCCCGGAACCAGGCCGTCCGGTTGCTGGTGCCGACGGCAACCATGGCGCAGCACCTCGAGAACCAGCTCGCGCGCGAAGGCTTTGTCTTCCGCCGCGGGTTGATCCAGACGCTCTCGCGATTCGTGGACGACAAGGCCACCGATTTCCCGCAAGTGCCGGAATCCGTCCTCTACCTTTTCGTGGAAGAAGCAGTCGCGCGGGTGAATCGCCCGGAGTTCCGGCGTGTGGCGCGTCTTCCTGGATTCTGCGCGTCTCTGGCCCGCACCATCAGCGAGTTTTCCTCGGCAGGATGCGATAGCGCGCGTTTGGCCGCCTGCCTTCCGGATGCTCCGCTCGCCTCGGCATTTCTGGCCGTGTACGAAGAGGTGGATCGCACGCTCGACCAGCGCGGCTTGTTGCTACGCGCGAAACGCCTGGAGTACGCCGCGGCGCGCATCCACAGCGGCGGCCTGGGCGGCATCCACACGGTTTGGCTGAATGGATTTCACACCTTGCCGGATCCGGAGCTGGCGGTGATCGAAGCCATCGCGCGTCATGCGGATGTAACCATCGCTCTGGCTGAGGATGCTACCGAAGCCATGCGCGGCCGGCTGGTCACCATGGGTTTTACCGAGGAGCGTTTTCCCAAAGCGCGGCCATCCGCCACCGTTACAAAGGTATGCGCGCGCAATATCGAACGGGAAGTGGATGAGATTGCGCGCCGCATTCTCGATCAGGCCAGCTCCGGGCGTCCTTTTCGCGAGATGGGTGTCATCGTCCGCAGCGCCGAGACCTATCTCCCGCTGCTGCGGGCTACGTTCGAGCGGTTCGGTATCCCCGCGCGATTCTATTTCGAAGCGGATACCGAGCAACACGCCGTAACGCGGTTCTTGACGGGAGCCATAGACGCCATGCTGGGCGGGTGGGACCATGCCACAGCGTTGCAGGTATTGCGTCTGGCGCCTCGATTCACGGACTCACTGGCGCTCGACCGCTTGGATTTTGCCGTGCGCGAACAGATTCCCAACAGCGGCCTGGGCAGCCTGAGAGCGCTGGCGGGCAATGAGGAAAGCCCTCTGGTTCGACTGATCGATTCGCTTCGGACGCTGGAAGAATGGCGCTCTTTCGAAATGAACCCCGCCGATTGGGCCGCGCGATTCCGCACGCTGCGCAATCTGTTTCGTCCCGCGCGGCCGCAAGGCGCCGAGGATCGCTCGCTGGCGCTCGAATGGCGCGGCCAAGCGGCGGCGCTCGATCTGCTCGATGAGGTTTTCGCCGAAGCCGCGCAGTCGCTCGATCCGGACCGCCTGGTAAATCTCGCGCAATTCTGGCGAGTCACGAAATCGGTGTTACGGTTGAAGCCGCTGCGATTGGAAGATGGCCGCCGCAACGTGGTTCACGTGTTGAGTGCTCACGAAGCACGCCAATGGGTGCTCCCGGTGTTCTACGTCTGCGGCATGGTGGAACGCCAGTTCCCACAGTTCCGCGCGCAGGATCCGTTTTTCCCGGACTCCGCGCGAGTCTCATTGAA
>DATJAK010000202.1:0-78027 GCA_035516375.1 Bryobacteraceae bacterium | reverse complement strand
TCCGATCGATACCTTCCACTTCCAGGATGACGTGATCGGCCAGCACTTCGGCAACACTTCGTGGTACGCTCATTTCGGCTCCGGTACGACTCCGATCCTTCGGGATCGACTGCCGCTTCGGCGGCCTAATTCATTGGCGAGGACTGCTTGCGGTTCTCCACTGTCGACCGGAGCCATCTCTCGGATTATGTGCGATTCTCACAAGCGGGGGGAAATACACCTCGTCGGTCTGAGGTGAAACCTCGTTAGGATTACCTCGATGGTCCGGCGTTTCCGGAAATCGTCACTTTCATGTCGCGCACCGGTTGCCCTCGCGTGTTTCACGCCGGGACTGTAATAATCGTAAGCGAGGGGGGAGTCTTGATGAAACTGCGGCCATTGCTGCTCATGCTTTTGGCGCCGGCATTTTGGGCGCAGTCGCAGGACGTATCTGGACGCGCGTGGCAAATCCCGGCCCTCGCGTACGGACCAAACATATGGTCCACTCTGCACCTGGTCAATCGGGCAGCGACACCCCGCTCGGTGCGGCTGGAGGTGTATCGCGAAAATGGTGAACGTCTCTCGATCGCCGAGCGATGGGACGTTCCAGCGCACGAAATGCGTGAGATTCGCATCGACAGTCCGAATGGCGATCAGGAGTCGTGCTGGGCAAAGGTAACGGAACTCTCCGAAGCCCCGGCCCTTCAGGTCGATGGTTCGGTCGAAATGCTCAATGGGAATGCCATTGTGTCGTTCGCGCGAAAAGCTAAGGACCCCACCGCCAACGATGTTTGGGTGAGCCTCGCGGCGGAAATCGAAGGCAAGCAACTGTATTTTCTGAATGTTTTCGACCGGCCAACCACGCTCGAGTTCTGCGCCACCAATAACCGCGAGCAGCGGAGCTGCCAGGTGGGGTCACAGAAAGCCGCAGCGCGGTTCGAGGTCAATCCCAATCAGGCGGTCGCGGTGCAGGTGAAGAAGCTGCGCCAGCGGTATTTCATCGCGCAATCGACGGCTCCGGGCCGAGCGATTCTGTTGTTGTTCACCGACGGGCCCGGCACCAAGCGCGTGTTTTCGTCGGACTCCTCGGTGGAGTTCGAGACGCCACGATAGTTTTCTGATCCTTTCCGCCGGGTATCTCCGCGTTAGCTGGTATAGGGGCGTCGTGCCCAGAGGGTTTCTTATGTTGATTGCGCTAGCGGGCGTGGTGTTGGCGTTGTTGCTCGCGACGGTCTCGGAACCGCCGCCGAAGTCTTACTAACGGGCCGGAACGGGTGGAGCGGCCGGGTTGTTGTTGGGTTGGAAGCTGCCCAGTTGCGCCTCCACACTCGCCGTGAGCGCTTCCGGAGCCAGCAGTGGGCAGGAACGTAAGCGCGGCGGAACCAGCTTCTGGAATTCACTGGCAACTTCGCCCCGATTGGCGCGCTGCACCTCCGGGTATCCCAGAACGTCCGCCAGGCGGCATGCTACTCCCACCAGTTCGAACAACTGGCCGGCGTGTGAGGCGATATCCCAGTGGTGAAAGCGGATGCAGTCACACAGGCCGATGGGAAAGCCCCAGGCCATGGCGAGAAACGCTCCGGCGTCGTCGTGGCTGCACTCGAACAGGAATCTCTCCAGTTCCAGGAATTCTTCAATGCCGCTGAATTCGCGGGAAAGCACCTGCTGGTACGCTTCTGGAGAGATCTGAAACAGCGCCAGCCGCCCGACATCGTGGGTCAATCCGGCGGTATACAGCAGCGGCACCTGCTTGTCATCCACGGAGCCCAAAGCTTCGGCAATCACCGCCGTGGCGATGCTATGACGCCATAAGGTCTGAATGGAGCTGCTCCAGCGGGTGCTGCGCGCGTAGCCTTGCAGAGAGATCGTGAGCGCCAGCGAACGAACCCGCTCCAGGCCCAACATGGCAACGGCGTGCCGGATGCTTTGCACCTGTACCCGCACGCCAAATAGAGGCGAATTGGCGGTGATCAACAGGTCCGTAGCCAGAGCCGCATCCAACTTGAAGGCCGCTTCAAACTCGGATAGCGCCGTCGGGCTGTCGATATTAACGGAGAGCAATTTCAAGCAGGCCGGCCGCAAATTCGGGAGCCGGGAAAGACGCCCAAACACGTTGGACTTGCCGGTTAGCTGTTTGGGACGATTTGCCTGTTGGAGCAGCAGAGAGCTTTGCACGTTTTCCTTGTTGCCCGGCCGGGTCACGAAAGCCAGGCTCTACCTTCTTATCGACTTGGATCGGGGGTTGCTCTAGTTGCTTCCGTTAACTCATCAGGTGGTTCCTTGGTCAGTACCACTAGATCAGGAAAATACCTGAACCAGCCGGTACTTTATTGAAAAGTTGGTACTTATAGCAATTTGTTTCGGTACAGGCAGGACTTCCGAGCATCCACGGATAGGCCGATCATCGAAGAAGTGGAACCCGATATCATCCATGGCGACCGGCGCTCGATGAAGCGTTATGACTGTGAGCTGGACCTCCGTTTCGAGTGTTGGGATACACGCGGGACGGATCGCCGAGGTCACGGTATGACCTCCGACTTGAGCCGTAAGCACCTGCGTTTTCAGACGGAAGAACCGCCTAAGCTGGGCGATCGCCTGGAAGCGCGCATTGCCTGGCCCTTCCTGCTGCAGAACGTCTGCCGCCTGCAACTGGTGGTGCGAGGCCCGGTGGTGGAAGTTGGGGATCGGGGAATCCTGATGGGAATCGAAAACTACGAATTCCAGACCTGCGGCGAGCGATCGTTCGCCAGTGCCGAGCCCACGGTCAGCAATTGCAGCGTAGGATAGGCAGTTGGGGGTACCCACGGTTGCGGCCACTCCCGCTTCAGAACGCAGCTCCGGCCGGCGGACCAACCTTCCACTTGCGCCTGCTTACCCTGCCGCTGCACTCGATACACCGCCGTGGCCCCGTGTTCCGCGGCCAAAGCCGGCAAAGACCAGCCGGCAGCATCCGATAAGATCTGGATCGCCCCCAGGTAGGAAACCGAAATCAAGTATTCGTGGGCGCCGCCTTCTCTCGCTTCCGCAGCCGTATCCAAAAGCTGCTCGGCGTGCCTGAGAAAGGTGTCCACAAACCTCTCTTCGGCAAGCGCGGGATTTCTTTCGAAGTATTTTGCTTATTGGAGCGCCGGCAGGAGCATCATCACGCGGCGGATGTAATCTACGGTTTCGGGGATGGGGGGAATCCCGTTGGATTCGTTAACGCGGCCGGGGCCGGCATTGTAGGCGCCCAGCGCCAGAGCTACGTCGCCACCATAGCTTTGGAGCAGTTGTTTCAGAAAACGGGCGCCCGCTCCGACGCTTTGGCCGGGATCGAAGGGATCGCTTACGCCGAATTGAGCGGCCGTCGCGGGCATCAACTGCATGAGTCCCATAGCGCCCTTGGGCGAAAGCGCGCACGGGCGAAAGGCCGATTCCTGCTCCATCACGCTGCGCAACAAAGCGGGATCCAGTTCCTCGCGCTTGGCCGCGTCGCCGATTAACGAATCCACCTGGCTGGCTGGCAGCGGATCGCAGGGGGCGCCGGCGGCTTCGACCGCGTAGGCGCCGGCGATGGGGTGCAGCTTGTGTTCCGGCGGAGAGGAGAGGAAGAATGGCTGACCTGGGGCACGCGGCGGCACTTGCTTCTGAACCGCTTGCCGCTGCATCTCGATCGACGTTTCTATTTGCGAGATGGCCCGTGTTTGTTGGCTGATGGAATCGTTACGAGGCGTCTTGTCGGAAGGCACTGCCGGCTTCTCTTCCGCCGCCAGTAATGCGGCCCCGATCAGTAACAGAATGAAGGAATTATTAGCGATTCGCATAAACGGGTAAAACGGAATAGAAAAGCGCGCGGCTTTCGCCGATATAGGGATTACGGCTGGTGGCGTCTCGCCCGCCAAGAGGGATTATGCAGATTGACCCCTTGAATTCGTTGAACGGAGTATCAGGAGCGGCAGCGGTTCGCAACGAGGACCAAACCATACCCAAGCAACTAACCACGGCAGTGCGGGCGCTCAACCAGTCCGGGATGTACGGCCAGGACCGGCAGCTGCAATTCGCGCGCGATCCGGACACCAAAACATTCGTGATCAAGGTCGTGCAACCGAGCACCGGAGAGGTCATGGACCAGATTCCGCCGGAGACGGTGCTGGAGGCATTCAAGGCTCTCCAGCAAGTGCAGGCCAAGGAAACCGGAGCATGACGGGCCAGGCTTATCTCGAAGCGCAGGTGCTGGCCGCCGATCCCATGGAACTGGTGTGCCTGCTGTATCAGCTCGCAATCGACCAGGTTCGCGAAGCGCGCCGATACCTGGCCAGCGGCGCGATCCCGGAACGGTGCAAAGCGATCACGAAAGCGATCGCCGCGGTCGGCGAACTCAACAACTCGCTGGACCACCAGGCTGGCGGCGCCATCAGCACCAACCTCGAGCAGCTCTATTGCTACATGACGCTGCGCCTCACGGAAGCCAACCTGCGTCGCGACGATAAGCGGTTGGCCGAGGTGGAGTCGTTGCTGGAAACGCTGGCGAGCGCCTGGAAGGAAACGCGCGCACGCCAGGCGGCAAGCTCCGGGCCTGCGCCGGTTGCGGTGGAAGCGTGGCAGGAAGCCGGCGAAACCGCCGACGCGCACGCCTGGAGCGCGTAACACCTCGCGCGGCAAATTCATAGACTACGTCTTGCTTGCGGCCGTCAGCCCTTGCGTCAGCAGTTTGGCCAGTCCCAAACCGCCCTGCGAGGCCATGGATTGCGCAAACATCTCCTGCCCGTATTCCATCGCCGAGGATGCAGCGTCGTCCTCGTCAGTGCCCATCCAGCCGCCTTCAGAATCGCGCATCGACTTCATCATCTGGCTCAACAGCAGCGCTTCGAATTGACGAGCGGCATCCAGCACCTTGGCCGGGTCGTCCTTGGGCTGCGCGGAAGGCGCGGAGGCGCCCGCGGGCGGGATTGGCGGCAGCATAGCGGCTTAGATGACCTCCAGCTCGGCCTCGAGGGCGCCGGCGCTTTTCAGGGTTTGCAGAATCGCGATGATGTCGCGCGGCGTCGAGCCGATGACGCTGAGCGCGCGAACCAACTCTTCGATGGTGGCGCCGTCTTTGAGAATCACGTCGCGCGCCTTTTCTTCTTTCACGCCCACATCCACCTGCGGTGTCACCTGCGTGGTTCCACCGCTGCTCAATGCGTTCGGCTGCGAAACGTTGAGTTGCGTCTGGACCTCGACCGTCAGGTTGCCTTGCATGATCGCGACCGGAGCAATGTGCACGTCCTTGCCCATGATGATGGTGCCGGTGCGTTCGTTGACGACGATCCGGGAGCGATGGTCGGGATCGATGGTCAGCCGCTCGAGTTCGGAAACAAACTCCGTAGGCGTCTTCTGATATTGCGCCGGCAGGCCAACAGAGACAATCCCGGCATTTTCGGCGGTGGCAATCTGGCCGAATTTCTCGTTGACTACGTTGGCCACCCGGGCGGCTGTGGTGAAATCGGCGTCGCGCAACTGGAGCCGTAATGTGCCGCCTAGTTTCATACCCGTTCCGGCGCGCTCGACGATGGCGCCGTCTGGGATGCGG
The DNA here is from genome assembly GCA_035516375.1 of Bryobacteraceae bacterium. Taxonomy (GTDB): domain Bacteria; phylum Acidobacteriota; class Terriglobia; order Bryobacterales; family Bryobacteraceae; genus PSRJ01. The sequence goes on along the minus strand of DATJAK010000202.1, from coordinate 72,497 downwards.
CCCACCGTAGGATGATTCACTTGTGCGCCATTGGAACCGGTGCCAGCGACGAACCCACTCACGACGGCCGGTCCCTGAGCTACAGCGTATACCTGTCCGTCTGGAGCCTTGAGTCCCGTCATTACCAAGATCCCGCCCTGGAGACTGGTGCAATCGGCGATGGCGGCAACGGTAGCATCGATGCGCGAGCCCGGTGACGCGTAGGGTGGCAGCGTCGCGGTCACCATTACGGCAGCGGTATTCTTGACCTGGATCAGCGTGGGCGAAACCGAAACGCCCATACGCAACAGAAGATTGGTCAGGCTCTGCGCGGAGAAAATGCTCTGTTGCCGATCGCCGGTTCCGCGCAGTCCGACAACCAGTCCATAGCCCACGAGTTGGTTGTCACGCACGCCCTCGATCGCGACCAGCTCTTTGAGTCGAATCCCAGCGTAGCTTGATTCAGCAGCCAAGATGAGCCACAACAGCGCGAGTTTCTTCATAGACTCAGTTCCCCGGCACCCGGGCAGCGGTAGCTACTCGTTTCCGTGCTAAATGCCCGGCTTGACTGTGCGTTTCCCATGATCACCGCTAGAAGGGCAGTATCCCCATCAGCACCCGCCACAGAATGAACGGGCGGCGGATGGAATCGTTAATGACGCCTTTGCCATCGATCCGTAGCTCCATCTGAGCGATCTGATCGGAGTTGATGGTGTTCGCCGTGGTGAGGTCGGCTGGGCGGACAATCCCGCGCACGGTCACTAACTGGTGCTCGGAATTGACATCCACTTCTTTGCTCGCCTCTACCACCAGATATCCGTTGGGCAAAACGTGAGTCACGCGTGCGCTCAGCGTGGTGCTCAATTGCGTCGAACGGCTGGTGGCGCCCTGTCCGTTCAGCTGTGTCTGGCTGGTGGTGTTGACCAGGTTATTCCAGGCGCCCGTGGGGTTCTTGATTCCGCCGGCCGCGGAGATGCTGGCGTTGGCGCTCGATTGCCGCTGGGTCTTGGTGGCGCCGTTCACCACAGCGGAAGCCTGCTCGTTGACCAGTATGGTGACGAGGTCATCCACCTGGTTGGCGCGAACATCGCTTCCCAGATCGGTCAAGCGGGAAGCGGGCGTCCACAGGGATCCGACCGAGGCTTGCGTGGTGGAGATCGCCGGCGCGCGGCTCATCGCCTCCTTGATGTATAGATCGAGGGGCGACGGCTGGATCACTTTTTGCTTCTTTTCCTTGGCCGGCAGCCAGCCGACTGCAGCCAACAGGAGCACAGGAAGAACAAGGTTTCGCATGGTCAGTTCACGGGTGTCGAGCCAACATCGATGGAGGCTTTGTCCTTGCCATCCACGCGGGCTTGAAAGATTCGGTTGCTGGTCGGATTGCGGAGGGCGATGATTTCACCGTGCCGCCCGTCTGATTCCGAGCGGGCGCGCAGAGCAATCCGCGTGGCGCCGCTGCGGACCTCTACATCTACCGGGTCGCCGCGAGTCACATCCGGCGGCGGAGCGACCTGAGCGAGATGGACTTCCTTGCCGGCGGGAATGGTGCGAACCGGGATCTGGCCGACGATGTCCTCCAGATTGCGGGCCACATCGCCCGGCGCGGGGAAGACGTTGCTGTACTCAATGCGGATGAGCTCCGGTAGAATCGGCTGCCCGCGTTGAATCGTCTCTTTGGCAATCATCCGCGGCAGCTTGACCGACATTATGACTCGCGCCCAAATGGCAAAGCGGTGGCCGTCGCCATAGATGACATTCCCGCGCCAGATAGCGGGGGAGCGCTTTTCGGGATTCGCCGGCACCCCGAGATCCTCATAGCGAAATTCCATTTGCCCGCGAGGAATCTGGTAGAGGCTGGTCTCGAGGATGTCGATCTGAGCCTCCTGGTACGGCAGCGCTATCTGCATGGCCTCCAGCAGCCGCCCGCGGTCGATCGGTTCCATGGCCCATTCGAAACAAATGTCCCCGGTATCGCCCACTTCGATCGCGTGGTTTTTGGCCAGAGCTTTGAGCTCGAAGGAGCGCATCGTGCGGTGGACCCCCACCATGGGCGCGGGCGCGATGGGAGTGTCCGGAGCGACGCCCGCAAAAACCGGGAACACCGAGGCAAGATCGTGGGCGGTGATTGGCTCGTGGTCGATCGCGATGCACGGAGCGGTATCGGCAGCGAGCAACGGAAGACTCGAGATTAGGAGAACGATGAGTCGCGTCATTGGTTGATGTTGTTGACCTGTTGATACATCTCGTCAGCGGCCTTGACTACTTTGGAGTTGGCCTCGTAGGCGCGTTGCGCCTGAATCAGATTGACAAACTCATCCACGATGCTGACGTTCGATTGCTCGATGTAGCCTTGCAGCAGGGAGCCCAACCCCTCCGGACCGCCGGGATTCGCCAATACGGGGCTGCCGGAGGCATCCGTGGGCAAATACAAGTTGGTGCCCAGACTGTTCATGCCGGATGGATTTTGAAATCCGGCGAGCTGGATCTGGCCGGCCTGAGCCGCGTTGGTTTGGTTCGGGAGCGTATAGCTGACCGTGCCGTCCTGGGCAATGGTGATCGACTGGGCCGCCTGTGGAATCACAATGGCCGGCTCGAGGGGATTTCCGTCGAGCGTCACCATGTTGCCATTCTTGTCCAGGTGGAAGGTACCGTCGCGTGTGTAGGCCAAAGTGCCGTCCGGCTTGCGCACCTGGAAAAATCCGGCGCCTTGAATCACCAGGTCAAGCGGGTTACTCGTACTGGAAAAACTTCCTTGCGTAAAAATGATCTCGTTGGATGCGGCGCGGGTGCCCAGGCCGAGCTGCAGGCCCGTAGGGACAATGGTCTGCTGCCCCGCCGCTGCTCCGGGCTGCACCATGTTCTGATAGAGCAGATCCTGGAATTGCGCGCGCCGCGATTTGTAAGCGGTGGTGTTCGCATTGGCGAGGTTGTTGGCGATATTGTCGACATTGAGTTGCTGAGCCGTCATTCCGCTGGCGGCGCTATAAAGAGCGCGAATCATACCTGGTCTCCATCCTTGATTGCTTGAAGTTGGGAATTGATATATGACTGCGAGTACCCGTGATTAAACAGATTCGCAATCAAGCCGGCATTGACGGTGCGGCCGTCCGCGAACTGAATCAGCTCATTGGCAGCCGTCTGCTGAAAAGGGCCGCCGCCGGCAGTGATGATGTCATCTTGTTGAATTACCGTACCGCCGGTCATGGAAGCGACTTTCTCGGCGGTGGCCTGAGTAGCGAAGTAAATCGGGTTGTAATTCCACCGCTCGCCCTTGGGTCCCGTACCGCCCGGATTGCTCATCCACGGTTGTGAGCCGAACACGGACGAGAGTGTGGGCGTGTTAGCAGCGTCAGTAACCTGGGGCGCAGCGCTCTGTTGAGTCGGGCTCGAGGGTTGAGATGCAGCGGCCGTCGCCGCCATCGGGCTAAACAGCGCGTAGAAATCCGGCTGTGACTGCTCATCCACCATCACGTCGCCGAATGGAGTATGTACCAATGCCTTTGACTGACTATTATCGGCCGGCGTTGTAGTTACGGTGACAGATGATGCTAGATTGCTAACCATGGTTAGTCCTAGGTTGGGATGCGGGCGACTTCCTCGAGGGCTTTTTGATTCATGTTGGCGTTGAGCGTAACCGCCTTTTGCAACATCTCGAACTGGCGCATCATACCGACCAATCGCATCGCTGATTCTGGCACAACCACGTTGGAATTCTCGATTTTGCCCTGCTCCACTTCGATATCGGTTGCGGGGCTGGGCAGGTTCTTGAGATCAGTGTTCTGAAAAACGGCGCCGGTCATCTTGCGGAGTGGGTCGGTCGATTTGAAATTCACAATCTCGATTTGCCCGATCGTCTGGCCATTCTGGCTGACCGTGCCGTCCTTGGAGATATCGATGGTAGATCCAGCGCTGACACGGATGGTGCCTCCGCCGGAGCTTCTCAACGTGTAACCCTCGCCCGTGATCAACTCGCCCGCAGGCGAGATCCTCAGGCTGCCATTGCGCGTAAACAGCGTGCCGCCCGGACCGTTGACTGCGAAGAAGCCTTTACCCGAGAGGGCAATGTCCAACGGGCTTCCCGTGCCCGTGATCGTTCCTTGACTGAAGTCTGTCCACTGCTTATCGACCACCGGCAACTTGGAGACGAAGTCGCCGCCGCCGGAAGGGTCGTCGGCGTTGTTGGAAGTGAACAGACCGTAAAACTCGCGGTCCGCTTTGAAGCCGGAGGTACCGGCGTTGGCCAGGTTGTTGGCCAGGAGCGAGAGCGAATCCATGCGGGATTGCAAACCACTCGCGGCTGCTACAGAAAGTGGATCCATAAATACCCGTGTTGAGGAGCGGGTGATGCCGGCGTGGTGTGAAGCAAGTCGTAGTCCAAAAAGAATTCGGCGGAAAGACAGGAAAATCACTTCGGAATCACCGATGAGGAGGACGAACAGGCTGGATTTCCGTCAACACTTTGACGAGCGTGGTTGACTCGTCAAAAGCACAACACGCTATCGCTTCCCTCATCTCGTTGAATTGAGAAGTGCTGAGTTTTGGCTTCCGATCTGCATTTGCAGGGGCCGTGAGCCCAACAGCCGCTGTGAGCGGCCTTAGCGCAACGGTCGGCGACGCCCCGATCCTCCTCGCTCCGGATCCGGCGGCATCGCCGGACGCTGACGCCTTCGGTAAGCAGTTCGAGGACGCTTCATCACTCTTGCTGCTTCCTGGTTTAACGAGTCTTCCTCAAGTTCTGGGCAGTGCCAACCAACCCACGGTCCAGGTTCCCGACACGGGCAAGACGGATTGGAACCGATTCTCTTTAACCGTCATTCCGTCGCCTGAAGTGCCTCAGGACGCACTGTCGCTGCACCTGTCCCTGGCGGTGCCGACGCCCGAGCAACCAGCGAGTACCAAGGCGACACCCGCGCCGGAGGTGGAACAACCACTGGCCGCCGAGCCGGCCGTTGCGGAGAAAGCCCAGCCAATACTGCCCCAGACGGTTTCAGCGGACAGCCAAACTTCGACACGGGTCATCGTACCGCCCCAACAACCGCAGACCTCAGTTGCAGGGGAATCGACCGCGCAGGCGGCTCAAACGGATGCCGCGCTCAGCGCGCCAAGTCTTGCAAACCAGACCGTACCCCTGGCAACTCTACCGGCTTCCAGGTTGGGGTCGCGTGGTGTTTCGCAGGCCGTGATACACACCCCGGCCGGGCGCGAAGAGCAAGAAACAATCACGGAAGCAACGCCGCAGCGGGGCAGCCCGACATTGAGTTCACCGGTCAGCACCGCGGCTTCCCAGGAGCCGCGTGGTGGTTCGCAGGCTACCGCGGGTGAAGGAACTCCACCACAGCCGGCAAAGGTGACTCCGCCAGCGCCGCGCGTTTTATCATTGCAGCCCCAGGCGTCGACAGTTGCAGCGTCTCGATCAGTTACTTTACCCGCTACCAGTCCATCCAACGTCGCTGACAGCGTCCCAACATCGGACGCTCCTCCAGCGATTACGCTCGTGTCAGCCCCGACGAGCTTACTGGCATCAGCGGTAGCGGCCACGGGTGTAATTCCGCAGGCGGCATCTCCAGAGCTGCCGGCAACGGTAACGGGTCAGCAGCCGCTTGCCCCGAGTATTACTCCGTTACTCACCGCCCCCCGCAGCAATGGGGCCATCGGCGCTCGTGAGCCCGTTGCTCCAAAGCTTGACTCAAAGCCAACAGCCAGTCAACAGCAAGGTAACTCGGCGCCAACCGCGATCTACCCGCCGGCGCTTCCCGATCCAGCTCTCCCGGCTTTGGCAACCAGTTCCTCTCCGAAGACGACTCAAGCAGCCCTCAAGCCCTCGCCGTCCGATCTGCCGCCGGCCCCGGCAAACGCAGGCGATCCTCAACAACCATCGGCGCAGCCCGACACCACGCCTCCTGCGGCCGTAGTTTCCGCATCCCAACTGGCTTCCGGAGAGCTCGCGTTTGCCGTCAAGGTGACACCACAGGAAACCTCTGGTCCCGCTGTTGGGGCAGTCGATGGTGCCACACCCCTGGATGTTCCGGCGGCGGCCCCAGTCGCGCCAGTCAAGGATTTACGGCGCCCGGATACGGATGGCTCTTCAGCGGATAGTGCGCCACGCGACACCGCGCATCCGACGCCGCTTGCTGGCGCACCGGCGGTGATCGAGAAAGCGGCGGCCCCGCCGTCCTCGGTTTCCGAGATTCAAACGCCGACACCGCTTCCCGCCAATCAGCTGGAAGCGCATCAGATCCTGGAAACACCGGCAACCACGCCGCCCGGACCGATCAAGCAGCTCTCGATACAGGTTGGACAGCTGCCGCAGCAGAAAGTGGAAGTTCGGGTGGTGGAGCGCGCCGGAGAACTGCAGGTTGCCGTTCGAAGCGCGAACCCCGATTTAGCTCAGGGCTTACGGCAAGGCGTTTCCGACCTGGTGAGCCAACTGCAACAAAGCGGTTTTCATGCAGATGCCTGGCGGCCGGGCACGCCGGCGAGTTCCGCTCCAGCCGGCGCAGAGAAGCCGCAAACCCAGGCCGGCCCGCAGCACAACAATTCGCAGAATCCATCCGGCGGACAACAAGACCGCCAGCAGGGAAATCAAAATCCATCCCGCCGTCCGCAGTGGGTCGAGGAGTTGGAAACCACGTTCGCAGGCAGTGGCGATCGATTCGCAGGAGAAACCTATGGCATCAGCCGTTAATCCGCTTACCAGTTTGTCCAGCTCGGCTACTCCGCCGCCGCAGTCGAGTACAACGTCTGGCACCAGTGCCCCCGCTCCTACCGAGCAAATGTTCCTCGAACTGCTGGTGGCGCAGATGAAGAATCAGGATCCCGAGAGTCCTTCCGATCCCACGGCATTTGTGGGAGAGCTGGCGCAGTTCAGTGAACTCGAGCAGGTGATCGGGATTCGCAGCGATATCGAGGCGGCGGGCATCGGACAGAATACCACCCCGAGTACGGCTACCACCACCGGCTCGAACACAAACCAGACGTCAAACACGACGCAATCTTAAAACTAAAGGACGACAAACATGTTTAGTTCGTTTACTACTGCGCTTTCTGGACTCAATGCCAACTCAACGGCAATCGATATCATCGGCAACAATTTGGCGAATCTGGACACGACAGGATTCAAGGCGGACAGCGTTGAGTTCTCGGACTTGATGAGCCAGCAACTGGGTGCAACCGCCTCCAGCGCCGTCGGTCTGGGCGTGGCGCCTGCCGAAGCGGTGATGCAATTCCAGCAGGGTTCCATCCAGCAGACAGGCGGCGCTCTGGACGCGGCCATCAGCGGCAACGGCTTGTTCGTGGTCCGTGACAATGTTGGCCAGCAACTCTACACGCGCGCCGGAAACTTCACTCTGGGCGCCGATGGCAGCCTTCTGACCGCCACCGGGGAGCATGTGCAGGGTTGGGGCGCCACGGCGGGAGTGGTGAACTTAAACGCGCCCGTTGGCGATATTTCCGTTCCCCTAACGGGCGTCGTGCCAGCTAAGGCCACCACCACAATCACACTCAACGCCAACCTGGATGCTGCCGCCGCCGGCGGAGGGGCTTCCGCCAACTTCTCTGCTCCCGTTCAGGTTGTAGACTCCGAAGGCGGGACGCACACTCTAACGTTCTCATTCACGAATACCGGAGTAAACGCGTGGACCTACACAGTCACCATCCCGGCCGCGGACTTGAAGGTAGGCGGCACGACTACGTTGGCGACTGGAAATCTGACCTTTAACGGGTCGGGGCAGTTGCTCACGCCTGCTCCAGGCGCCCCCATCGCGGTAAACGTTGCCAATCTGGCTGACGGTGCCAACAACCTCGCGATGAATTGGGACCTCTACGACGCCAACAATAACGGTCTTCTGACGCAATTCGCGCAGAACTCCGGCACGTCGGCCACCGATCAGGACGGGCTTACCAGCGGCCAGATCGTCAACATCAACATGGGGAACAACGGCATACTCCTGGCCAACTATTCGAACGGCCAGCAACTTCCTGTAGCAGAACTGGCGTTAGCCAATATTCAGAACCCGGAAACTCTGGTTTCGGTGGGCGACAACAATCTAAAAGCGACCAATGCCACCGCTACTCCGGCGGTTGGAACCGCCGATAGCGGAGGCCGCGGCCAAGTGGTGGGTGGAGCGCTGGAAGGCTCGACCGTCGACATCGCCCAGGAATTCACCATGCTGATCGCCGCCCAGCGCAGCTATGAAGCGAACGGTAAAGTGATCACCACCAGCGATCAGATGCTGCAGACTCTCATCGCACTCAAGCAGTAAGGCTTTGAATGGAATCGATGGAACAGGCGCTCAGCGTTCTGCTGGTGCTCGGGATATTGGGCGCAACGCTGTGGTGGTTGCGCCGTAGAGGCATGGCTGCCTTCGCGTTCAAAGGGCCGGCGGGAGGGCGGCGAAAATCCATCCAGGTGATCGAGCGGCTGGCGCTCACACCCCAGCACTCGCTTCACCTGGTGAAGGTGGAGAGCCGCACCATGTTGATCGCAGCCTCACCCGCCGGCTGTTCCATTCTCGAAGGGTTCAAAGAGCCGGCCGAGGAAAGGATCGAGGTGCGATGATTCGAATCGCCACTCGATTCTTTCTGGTTCTAGCGGCTACTCCGTTGTTCGCCGCGCCTGCAGAACCCACTTCAGTGATGGGCATCAACTTCGGTAAGGGCGGAGAGACGGTCAGCCTGCCGATGCAGATCATCATTATGATGACTCTGCTGACGCTGCTGCCGGCGGTGGTGATGTCGATCACGCCATTCTTGCGAATTGCCATCGTGCTTCATTTTCTGCGGCAGGCGTTGGGAACGCAATCGACCCCGTCCAATCAAGTACTGGTTGGGATCGCGCTGTTCTTGACCATCCTCGTCATCCAGCCGGTGGCCATGGATATGTATCACCAGGGATGGGAGCCATTGCAGAATAACCAAATCACCTCGGCGCAGGCGTTCGACGCCGGCGCTAAACCTCTCAAGGCGTTTCTGGCGCGGTTCGCGCGCGAAAAGGACGTCAAGTTGTTTCTGGAAATGTCCCACTCGCCAGCTCCGCGCACACCTGCCGACCTGAGCCTCAGCGTCCTCATCCCGGCCTACATCATTTCCGAGTTGAAGGCGGGTTTCCAAATCGGTGCAGTATTGTTTCTTCCGTTCCTGGTCATCGATCTCGTGGTAGCTTCCGTGACGCTTTCGATTGGTATGGTGCAACTGCCTCCGGTGATGATTTCGGCGCCCTTCAAGATACTGCTGTTCGTGCTGGTGGATGGCTGGAACCTGGTGCTGGGCTCGCTCTTGAAAGGATTCTACGCATGACTCCCGACTCCGTAATTCCCATTCTGCGGCAAGCCCTGATGGTGGCCTTCTGGTTAAGCGCACCGCTGCTGATCGTGGGCTTCGTCGCCGGGATTGTGGTGAGCCTGGTTCAGATCGTCACTTCCATCCAGGATGCCGGCTTCAGCACCATCCCCCGCCTCGGCGCCTTTCTGGGAACTCTCCTGATCGCCTTGCCCTGGATGTTGACCAAGATTACCGGCTACACGATCTTGCTCTTGGGAGACCTGAGCCGCTATGGGCGGTGAGCTGGTCCTTTCGACCGCCACTCTGCTCGGCTTTCTGTTGACTCTGGCGCGGGTGGCCGGGGTATTCGTTTTCGTTCCCCTACCCGGTTTGACATCCGGTTTTGCGATCGCGCGCACGCTCCTCGCGCTCAGCATGACGATGGCGCTCTATCCTTACTGGCCTCATGTTCCCGGCGAGCTCTCGGCGGGACTGCTTTTCGTCTGGATGATATCGGAAGCTGCGCTGGGCATTGGGATCGGCCTCACCGTGGCCTTTGTTACCGAAGCGATCAACGTGGCCGCGCAGGTGATGGGTCTGCAGGCAGGTTATGCGTACGCCTCCACGGTCGACCCCAACACCCAGGCGGATTCGACCGTACTGGTGCTGATGGGGCAGCTGGCCACCGGCCTTCTGTTCTTCAGCATGGGCCTCGATCGGGAGGTGATCCGCATTTTCGTGCACAGCATGGAGGTGGCGCCGCCCGGTTCCTTTGTGCTTTCGCCAGGCTTAGGCCGGCAGCTCCTGTCCATGGGCAGCGTGATGTTTTCCACCGGTGTCCGCCTGGCTTTACCGGTGGTTGCCATTCTTCTGCTGGTGGATATTTCCCTGGCGCTGCTGGGGCGCGTGAACTCGCAATTGCAACTACTCACGGTGGCGTTTTCCGTGAAGATGATGCTGGCGCTGGCGGTGTTCGGTTGGCTCATGCTGCTGCTGCCAACGCTTCTTCGGAGCGGCGCGGCGGAAGCCTTTTCCATGAGCCGGGCGTTGCTGGCACGGTGAGCCATGGCGGACCACCACCAGAAAACGGAACAGGCGACCCAGCGGCGCGTCAAAAAAGCGCGCGATGAAGGCAACTTTCCATCGGCACGGGTCTTTATCGGCGCTATTCAATTCCTGGCATTTGTGGCGATGGTGCATTCCTGGGGCCCCGCGTGGGTAACCACGGTGCACAGGAGCATGGCGGGATTGCTGACTCACGCGCTGGAACCGCGGCTTGACTCGGTCTTCCTTTTTACCCTGTGTCTCGAACTGGTCAAGACAACCCTGCTGCCGCTGGCAATCATGGGTGGCGGGCTCCTGGTAGTAACTCTTGCGGCGCAGTTTCTCGTCACTCGGTTCGGCGTCAGCCTACACAAGATCGCACCCGATTTTTCGCGATTGAGCCCCTTGGCCCGTCTTCGGGAACTGCCAAGGCAGAATATACCGGCAGTGTTGCAGGCGATGGTCATGCTCCCGGTGTTCAGCGCGTCTGTCTACTTCCTGGTTCGCGACAACTTCACCCTGTTCTTGACTCTGCCGTTGACGAGCGTGTTGACTGGCGCGGTTCAGGTGGGCCGTGCCCTTGAATCGCTGCTGTGGAAGGCGTCAGCTCTCTTTTTGATTTTTGGCCTTGTCGACCTGTTCCGCCAAAAGCGCCGCTATCAACAGGATCTGCGCATGAGCAAACAGGAAGTGCGCGACGAGCTGCGTGAGGTCGAGGGCAGCCAGGTCATGAAGGCACGTATCCGGCGCATCCGGCGCGATATGGCACGCCGGCGCATGATGCACGAGGTGCCCAAAGCAACCGCGGTCATCGTCAATCCGACCCACTACGCAGTGGCGCTGAAATACGAAATGAGCGGGCAAGGCGCGCCGCTGGTGGTGGCGAAAGGCAAGAACTACCTGGCGTTGCGCATCCGCCAAAAGGCTATTGAGGCGCAGGTGCCGTTGATCGAGAATCCACCGCTGGCGCAGGCCTTGTATAAGTCGGTCGACGTCGGGCAGGAAATTCCGACGCAGTTCTACCGCGCGGTGGCGGAGATTTTGGCTTACGTGTATCGGCTGATGAACGGAAGGTAAGGAAGGCAAGACTCAACGGTGGGGCAGACGCCGGTTACGGCCCGTTCCGGGATCGATTTTTGTCGTGTGTCACCTTGAGACGCGGCAGACCACAACCTGCGATGGTCTGCCCTACAAAAATTAGGAGCAGAAACAGTGGCAGATAGTAAAGCAGTAGCGGCTCTGAAACAATTTCCCGGCTTCGGCCTGATCAATTGGCGCGATATCAGCGTGCCTTTGGCGGTGCTGGGTGTCGTGATCGCGCTGATCACGCCCATGCCGCGTTTCCTGCTAGACATCCTGATCGTGACGGACATCATGATGTCGGTGGTGGTGATGATGGTGGCGATGTACATTCGCAAACCGGTTGAATTCAGCGTCTTTCCCACCACGCTCCTGCTGCTAACGTTGTTCCGGCTCTCACTCAACATCTCTTCCACCCGGCTGATTCTGATGAACGGAAACACGGGCACCTCCGCCGCCGGAGATGTGATCCAGGCATTCGGAAACTTCGTGGTGGGTGGCAACTACATCATCGGCGCCGTGATCTTCCTGGTTTTGATCGCCATTCAGTATGTAGTGATCAACCACGGCGCGGTGCGCATTTCCGAAGTGACGGCGCGCTTCACTCTCGACGCGTTGCCTGGCAAACAGATGTCCATCGATTCCGATCTGAGTTCAGGACTGATCGATGAACATGCAGCCCGCGCGCGCCGGAAAGAGCTCACGAGCGAAGCCGAGTTCTACGGCGCCATGGACGGCGCCTCGCGCTTTACGCAGCGCGACGCCATTGCCAGCATCATCATCACCGGCATCAATATCGTCGCGGGATTCTTGATCGGCGTTTTGCAGCATGGCATGGACTTGAGCCGCGCGATCGAAACATACACAGTCTTGACTATTGGCGACGGGCTGGTGACTGTCATTCCGGCTTTGATGATCTCGATTTCGGGCGGTTTGATCGTGACGCGCGCTAGTTCCGACGAGCGGCTCGGAACCGACTTTGGGCTGCAGGTCTTCGGAAATCCGCAGCCATTGCTTCTCGCCAGCGGCGTGTTACTGGTGCTGGCACTGTTTCCCGGCCTGCCCACGGTGCCGTTCCTGGCCATGGGCGGAGGGCTCGGCGTGGTTGCCTGGAACATGCGCAAGAAGGAGGTGGCCGCAGCTAAGCAGGCTAACGAAGTGGCCAAGCCGGCCGCAGCCAAGGAAAACCTGGAAGGGCTGCTGCGCGTGGAGCCGCTGGCCATCGAAATGGGATTGGGAGTCGTTAAATATGTGGCCGGAGGACAGGAATCGCCGCTCATCAAGCGGATCTCCGGAATCCGGCGGCAACTTGCAAGTGAGTTAGGATTCTTGCTCGGGCCGGTTCGCATCATCGACAACATCGCGTTGAAGGCCCACGAGTACGTGATTCAACTCAAGGGCGCGGAAGTGGGCCGCTACGAGCTGGCCGCGGGCTGCGAGTTGGCCATTCCGGTGGGAGCCGTCGACAATCCGCCGGAAGGCAAGCAGACGCACGATCCGGCTTTCGGCATGACCGGCTGGTGGGTGCCCTCCGACGCTGTGGACCGCGCGCGGCGCGCCGGCTTCACCGTCGTCGATCCCGTCAGTGTTATCGGAACGCATCTCACCGAAGTTATCCGCCGCCACGCCCATGAGCTGCTATCGCGCCAGGACAGCAAAAAGATCCTCGACCGCATCGCCGTGGATCATCCCAAAGTGGTCGAGGATTTGGTACCCAAACTGCTATCCCTCGCGTCGGTGCAACGGGTGTTCCAGAATTTGCTGCGCGAACGTGTCTCGATTCGTGACTCCGTAACCATTCTGGAAGCGCTGGGCGAGGTCGCGGCCACCACGCGCAATCCCATCCTGCTCACCGAGTATGTGCGGCAATCCATCCGGCGCATCGTGGCCAAGCCATTCCTCAACGCGAACGGCGAATTGCCGGCGTATCTGCTGGACGCCTCTCTCGAGCAGATGGTGGAGTCGGCCGTGGAGCACGGCGAACAGGTAAGCCATTTGACGCTGAATCCGAACTCGTTGCGCGAAGTGCTGCGCCGGCTGGGACAGAAACTCGGCAATCCGGAAACGCCGGTGGCCGTCATTGCCAGCGCGGGTTCGCGCTATTTCTTCCGGCAGATTGTCGAAACGTCCATGCGCAATGTCTTTTTCTTGTCGCATAACGAAGTGCCGAGTGAAATCAAGATAACTTCCCTGGGGGTGATCCAGTAACATGCTTGTGAATGACGCCAGCCCTAAGCTTTTCGTGAAATCGTTTTTCGCTTCGTCGATGGAAGAAGCCATCGAGCAGGCGCACGCCGAGATGGGCCCGGACGCCCTCCTACTGAACTCACGCGAAGCGCCTCCCGAAGCCCGGCAGCTAGGCGCATATGAGGTGGTATTCGGCTCACGCCCCACATCCCAGCCGCTCGCTTTGTGTCCCGCCGATAGCGTGGAGGATCTGCGCAAGCGCCTGGAGGAACTGCGGGACATGGTATCGCGCATCGGCGCAACGCGTCATCCGGCGCTGGCCGGCGCGGTTTCCGATGGATTGCTCGAAGCTGGTGTCGATTCAACTCTGGCGGTGGAGATCGAAGCGTCCGTGCAGCAGCGGCTCCGCGCCGATGGCGTGATCCCGATGGGGCGCGGAAAGCCCTCGCCGGAGTGGGACCAGGGACTCGTCCGGCATCACACTGTGGCTGAGATCGAAGCGCGCTTTGAGGTGGATCCCACACTCGGGCGGATTGCCGCTCTAGTAGGCCCGCCGGGTTCGGGTAAAACGACGTGCCTGATCAAGCTCGCGGTGGTCCACGGGCTCGCCCGGCGGCGGCCGGTGCGTTTGATTTCCATCGACAACTACCGCATCGCAGCAGCGGCGCAACTGCAGACGTACGCCGAGGTCTTGGGCGCGCCCTTCACGCTGGCGGAGACGCCCACGGCTTTGGCGCACGCGATCGACAATGCTCCGCCGGAGGCACTCGTTCTCATCGACACTCCGGGGTACGCGGCCGCAGCCGTCGAAGAGTCCGGCGGGGAGCTGGCCCGCTTCTTCGCCAGCCGTCAAGATATTGACGTCCACCTGATTTTGACAGCTTCGATGCGCCTGGCGGATCTTCGCCGCGCCGTCGATCGCTACGAACGGTTTCGCCCGGGCAAGCTGCTATTTACGCACCTGGATGAGACAGACTCGTCCGCGGCAATGTTTTCCGAGGCGGTGCGCACCGCGAAGCCGCTGTCATTTCTTGCGACCGGCCAGCTCGTGCCGGAACATTTGGAACCCGCTGCCAAGGAGCGTATAACCCGCCTGTTGGTACCGCAATTGCCTCAAGCTTGCGAAGCAGTCGCGTAAACATGCATGGCAGCTACTCCGGCCGATTATCGTCCGGCATACGACGAGGCGACCACTCTACGCAGGGAAGCGCTGGTGATGCAGCACTTGCCACAGGTGCGCCTGATCGCCCGCCGCATCCATGAGCGCCTGCCGTCATACATCAGCCTCGATGACTTGATTTCTACCGGCGTGATTGGATTACTGGCCGCCATCGATAATTTTGACGAGTCACTCAACGTTCAACTCAAGACTTATGCGGAGCGCCGCATTCGCGGAGCCATTATGGACAGCCTGCGAGAGCTGGACTGGGCCCCGCGCGAAACCCGCAAAAAATCGAAAGTCATCGAAGCCGCCATTCACAAAAGCAAGCAACGCTACGGCAGAGAGCCCTCCGAAGAAGAGATTGCCGCCGAGTTGGGGATCGATCCGGAGGAGTATCAGCGGTGGCTTAGCGAGATCCAGGCGATCGACCTCCAGGCACTGGAATATGTCAACCATGACGGCGGCAAGTCCGATCTGTTGCGCGTGGTTCCCGATCCCGAGGAGAACTGGCCTTCGCATGTTGTGGAGCGTTCGGAACTCGAGCGGATTCTGGCGTTGGCCATCGAACGCATGCCAAAACTCGAGCGCACGGTCCTAAACCTGTACTACTTCGAAGAGCTGAGCCTGGCGGAAATTTCCAAAATCGTGAAGCTGCATCTGTCGCGAGTGGCGCAATTGCGCGTGCAGGGCGTGTTACGGCTGCGCAGCCATTTGCAGCGCGTGTGGACCGGGGCACCGCGGAGGAAACAGTGACCATGCCGTCATCCGGCCCTGCCGGCGCCCTCGATCTCCTGATGGACATGGAGATTCCCATCCAAGTCAGGTTCGGACGGACGGAGATGGTTCTGGGCGACGTGCTGGCCCTGGAGAACGGCGCGGTTGTGGAGTTCCACCGAATGCCGGACGAGCCGGTGGATATCCTGGTAAACGGACGCGTGGTGGCGCGCGGTAGCATCATCGCGATTCAGGGCAATTACGGCGTGCGGATTACCGAAGTCGCCAACGCCCCGCAGGGACCAAAAGAGGGAGAAGAGAACCCATGAGTTTCGAATGGATCCTGAATCCGCTGACCATCTACGCGGTCGTGGCGGTCGCGCTATTGGCCTGTTTGGCGTTGAGCCTGGGAACGAAACTGGAACTGATCCGCGTGAAGCGCGCAGCCCAGGAATCGCAAAAAGAAGCGGCCAAGAAGATCGAGGAGATGGAACGGTCCATGGTCAAGCTGGCCGATCAAGCGGCCCAGTCACAACCCGGGGGGACCATCCGCCATTCCATCAACCTCACGAAACGCGCACAGGCGCTCCGCATGAGCCGGCGCGGTGAAACGCCCGAGAGCATTACGGCCGCACTGGCGGTGCCTAAGAACGAAGTTGACCTGCTGCTGAAGGTGCACGGGATGGTCGAAGCGGGGAAGTGAGTTTCCGCTCCATCGCGGTCACTCAACCACTCGATATTCTGAGAAACCTCCCATACATCGGCAGCCCGGTCGCTAACCGACCGGATCTATGACAACTTGTCCATACTCCAATAGTCATTTATTACCGTGTTCACGTAGATCGCAAGACCATTGAAATACTTCACTTCTGGCATCCCGCTAGAAACGGTCCCTGGAGCTAGACCCGAGATTCTCGGCAGTTGGTGATGAGCATCGCGATAATAGGCACCATCAGGATATTCCGACGCGATCGTCAGTGGGTTTTCCGGAGCGTGCATGCCGCGCAGCTATGTAATCAGCGCGGCTCGCCTGAGTCAGAAGTTCCGCGCGGAGCGAGTGGCGGCTCTACAGACTCCCACCGCTCCCCAGAATAACCCTCTCGCGATTCCATGGGCAGAGCTGTACGGTGTACCAAGTGAGCCCCAGCGCGCCTTGCCTTTGGATTACACAGACAGTCTCGCCTACTTGAAGTGCGTCAAGTAATTGACTCGGTACGCTAGCTGCGTAAGAGAAGTCGAGGCTTCGAGCGGGCGGGTTTGTACCCCACGGCTTCAAGTTCAACTGTGATGACCGGCTGCCATTCGATTTATGGGACACCACTGTTTGGTAGACTGTCACCGGGGAATGATCCAGCAGGCAGTTCAATTGGACGACTGACCCATAGCCATAGAGGATGGATAGAGGTAATGCCACCACGGCAAGAATGGGCTTACCATCGGCACGTACCTCGGCGATCATCGCCGCAACGAACAGGACGATCCCGGGAATGCATGCCAGTTCAGCCGGCCGCAGTAGGTGCAGCGTCTTCGTGTAGCAGCAGGCTCCCAAGGGGAAGAATGCAGCGAAGAACAAAACTCCGCCGAGAAATGGACGCCTGTCGAACCGCCCACCGCCGAACAATCTGAACCGCCCTGGAAAGCACCACACGGCACCAACCGCGAGCCAGGGCGGCGCTAGCTCGAGTAACATGGTCCAAACCGACGGCTTCGGATAAAAGGGAGTAGCCAGCAGCAAAAAACCCGCGAACATCAGGACCAGGTTCGCGATCAGTATGAGCTCGATGCGTAGCTTCGTCGGCCGCTTTCTTTCGATTGTGCCGTCAACGTCAAGACCCGCGACGATTTCCGGCCGTATCATCCGAATATTACGAAACCATCGTCAGCGAAGCCCCGCTAGCCTGCATGCCCCGCAGCTTCATAATGAGCGTGGTTCGCTTGAGCCCCAGAAGTTCCGCGGCGGCGGTCTTATTGCCACCGGTCTTAGCCAGCGCTCCTTCCAGAATGGCCCGCTCGAATTGACTGACGGCCGTGGCAAAATCCATTTCTTCGGGAAGTGCGGTGGGTGTAGAAGCGGGTTCGGCCGCGACTAACCGCTGCGAATCAGCCAAGCCGAAATCGGCGGCATGTAAGATGCCCCGCGGGCCGCTCATGGCGATAGCCTTTTCCACCGCGTTTTCCAATTGCCGCACGTTGCCCGGCCAAGGCAGAGATGAGAGCCGCTGGAGCGTCTTGGGAGTCACTTGTTTGGGTGGAATACCCTCGCCGCCGCAAACCTTGTGGACGAAGTGTTCGACGAGCAACGGGATGTCCGTCGCGCGCTTGCGAAGCGGAGGCATTTCGAGCGGAACCACATTGAGCCGGTAGTACAGGTCTTCGCGGAATTTGCCTTGCCGCACCAGATCTGGGAGATTGGCGTTGCTGGCCGCGATCACGCGGACGTCGATCTTGATCGTGTCGGAACTGCCCAAACGCTGCAACTCGCGCTCCTGCAGCACTCGCAACAGCTTGGCTTGCAGCTCGAGCGGCATGTCGCCGATTTCATCCAGAAAGATCGTGCTACGGTGTGCCTGCTCGAACCGGCCAACGCGCTGATTGGTGGCGCCGGTAAAAGCGCCCTTCACATGCCCGAATAGTTCTGCTTCGAGAAGGCTTTCGGGAACCGCGCTGCAATTAACAGCGACCATCGGCAGGGACGCGCGCGGGCTGGCGCTGTGCAGAGCACGGGCAGCCATCTCCTTGCCGGTTCCTGTTCCCCCAGTAATCAGCACGGTACATCGAAACGGTCCCACCAGGCGGATGGTATTGGCTACATCTTCCATGGCGGAGCTGGTCCCGACCAGTTCACGCCTCCAAGGCTCACCGGCCTGATCCGGCGTGGAGCGCCGGCTCTGTCTTTCCGCGCAAGCCTGATTCAGCGACGCGACGACATTCGTCCAACTGTCACGGTCTCCATGACACGTGTACGCGCCTTCGCGCACCAGGTCCACCGCCTCGCGCGCGGAGAGTTCCCGATGCCAAAAGATAACCGGCAGGCTGGCGTCTTCCGCAAATAGCGTGGCCAACGCGGCTTCCCGATCCATGGCCGACTCCGTGGATACCAGGACGCAATCGACGGATCCCGAGCGAACCTCCACCGCGGTCTGGGTTAATTCCGTTACGCGAGTGATCTCGAAATCCAAGTGATCGAGTCCAAGGCTGTCCCCGGCATCGGAATCTTCGTTAGCGAACCACAGCACACGTTGAGGAGGCATAGATGGGAACGCGAGAACTTTCTGCTCTTCAGTTTCTAGCGAACGGACCGGCGAGGATTCTAGACTTTATTTGGAGAACACTAACCCGTACCCGGTTCGTACTATTCTCATAACTCCAGTTATCGCCGGATTACTCACCCATTTAGGGTATTGTGCGGAGCGGCGCGTGATGGCATGCTTTGGGTGGCGAACGTCTGCCCGAATTATGAAGATTCAAAATGAAGATTCAAAATAATGGTTCGTCGGGATCTGCGCCACTCGATAATACGCGGCTGCAGCCGGCGTCGCCCGACTCGGCGAACAATCGAGGCCAATCGATCTCGGGGCTTGATGGCGATTCGGTGGCGATCTCCAGCATGTCCGCGCGAGTCTCACAAGCGAACTCGGCCGACAGCCAGCAGCGGGCAGACCGCGTTGCGGAACTGGCCGCGTTGCACGCGCGCGGCGGCTACCAGGTGAACGCCGCTAACCTGAGCAGCGCGCTCGTTTCGCAGGCGCTCGGGCCGGGCGGTGAGGCGTGAAACAAAGCCCTCGTCTGATGTCGCACCTCCAGCGGGCCGAAGACCATGTACAGAACGCGCAAGAGTCATGGGACGCGACGGATCTCTCGCGGTGCGCCGAGTGCGTTGAGTACTTGCGGCACGCCGCCGACGAACTACTGCTAGCCCAACAGTTCACGGGGGAAAGCGACGTTCCGTCTGCCGAGATGGCTGCCAAAGCAAAGGACCGTCTCCAGCGGCTCCACAGCTCGGTAAACCGATTAAGTCGCTTGGTGGATGCGGCCATGGGTTTCCATCGGCGCCTGGCGCTCGACACGGGGATGGAAGAGGCCGTCACTTCCGAGAGCAATGGGTAGGTTGCCATGTCGAATCTCATGTCAGTTCTCACCGGGGCGGGGAATGCACTCGACGCCTACCAGAAGGCCATGGACGTTGTCCAGAACAACATCACGAATGCCAACACGCCCGGTTATGCTTCGCAGTCAATCAATCTGGTCCCGCAACCGTTCGAACTCAGCGGCGGTCTGGTAGGTGGTGTTGCCGCAAAAGGTCTGATCAGCGCCCGCGACGATTCCGCGGATGCCGCGGTTCAACAACAATTACAGCTACTCGGCAAGTATCAAATGCAGGCGCAGGACACCGCGAGTCTGTCCAATTTCTTCGACGCCACCGGCAATACTGGTGTTTCGGCAGATCTGAACCAACTCTTCCAGGCGTTCTCGGCATGGAGCGTAACACCCAACGCCACCACCGCCCAGCAAGGCGTGCTGGACGCCGCCCAATCCTTTGCCACGGACGTGAATGAGCTGGCCGGCTCGCTGGCCCAAACCGGGCAGGCGATCCAGGGACAAATCAGCTCCAACGTACAGCAAATCAACCAGCTCGCGACGCAGATCCAGCAATACAACATCCAACGCGACAATACGGCGACACCCGATCCGAATCTGGACGCGCAACTTCATTCCGAACTCGAACAGCTCTCGCAACTGGTGAACTTCAGCCAGATTACCCAGGCGAATGGAACCGTCACCCTGGTACTCAGCGGCGGGGCGCCCTTAGTAGTCGGCACCGAGCAGTACAACATTTCGGCGGTGGCGCAGGTCCCGGCCGGAGCGGCCAATCCCAATTCCACCCCATCCGCCCGTATCCTGGATTCCAACGGCAACGACATCACGTCGCAGATTACCGGCGGCCAACTCGGAGGTGAACTGGATACGCACAATCGCGTGTTGGCTTCCTTGCTGGGTGACGCGACCCAGGCCGGTTCCCTGAATACCTTCGCCAAATCCGTTGCCGACACGATCAATAACATTCTTGAGTCAGGCACCGTAGGAGTGCAGGCCGGAGCGGCCAACGGTATAGCGCTATTCACCTATAACAACGCCGACGCCACTACGCCGGCAGCCAGTCTGGCGCTCAATCCGAACATCACTCCGGCCACGCTCGCGCCCGTAGACAGTTCGGGCAATGCCAACGGAAACGCTCTGCAACTGGCTTCTCTCGCCACCTCGACCGCCAACGGGAGCATCAACGGCAAGACGTTCGGCGACTATTTCTCCGGACTGATGTCCGCGCTCGGCGGCGAGAATTCGGTGGCGACCGCCAATCAGCAAACGCAACAACAGGTGGCCGACCAGACCAAAACTCAGCGCGACCAAATATCCGGTGTTTCTCTGGATCAACAGGCGCTGATGATGCTTCAGTTTCAGAACAGCTATCAAGCGGCCGCCAAGATGGTCACTGTGCTCGACGAGTTGGCTCAGAGCACGATCAACATGATGCCGTTATATTGAGGTAACCCGTGCTGCCACCGATCTCCGGCTCGACTCAAAGCTATCTGGACCAACTCAGCCAGATGCAAACGCAGATGGAAACTCTGCAACAGCAGGTGACTTCCGGTTACCGCCTGCAGAATCCCGGAGACGATCCGTCCGCAGTCGGCGCCATAGGCAGCGTGCAGACACTCATCGGCCAACTGGTCCAGAACAACACCAACCTGGGGCAGCTGCAGACCGAGTTGCAAACGGGCGACGGCGCGCTGCAACAGGCTATTCAGGCCATCGACTCCGCAGCATCGCTGGCGAGTCAAAGCTCCAGCCTGATGTCCAACCCGGCGCAACAGGCCGCTCTGCTGCAGCAGGCGCAAGGTATCCTGCAAACGCTGGTTAATATCAGCGCTACCACTGCCGACGGGCGCTACATCTTCAGCGGAGACCTGGATCAGCAAGCTCTCTATCAGGTGGATTCTACGCAGCCCACGGGGGTCATGCAGCTGGCAACCGCGACATCCACGCGCACCGTGACCGACGCCGCCGGCTCGCCCATTTGGACGGCCAAAACGGCAACCGACATTTTTGACGCACGCAATCCTGATGGGACGCCGGCTCCGCAAAACGTCTTCGCGGCTGTAAATTCCCTGATAACTGCTCTCCAAGCCAATGACATCACTGGCGCCGTGAATAGCATCAGCTCAATCAAAGCCGCTGGTGATTACCTCAACCAACAGCTCGGTCAATACGGGATTGCAGAAAGCCGTGTGACCGACACCCTCAGTAAGCAAAACACGTTGCTGGTCAGCGAGCAGGCACAGCTCAGCGGCTTGCGCGACACCGACGTTGCGAGCGCAGCGCTGCAACTCAACCAGCTGCAAGTGCAACAACAGGCCGCATTGACGTCAAAAGCCAAAATGAGCCAGATCAGTTTGTTTGATTTCTTAGCGTAGGTTCGAGTCAGAAAACCATCGAGTCGAGGAATCCAGTGCTGCCGGTCTGGGCCAGATGCCGCAGCAGGTACAGGCAGCGCTGTAGCTTGGGGTCTTCCAGTGTGAGTGGGTCAGGGGCATCCTGTATGCCTTCCGTGACCGCTCGCAGGAGTTGCAAACGCTCTTCCTGAATCGCCAGGGCAGGCTGCGCGGAAGAAATCTCCAGGCTTCTCCGTAATTCTTCGTGGAGACCCGTAGCATTCTGCGACGTCCATGCCGCCAGAATGCGGGCGGCTTGGTCAGCGGGAGTCAAGGAGGCGGGTTCTGGCGAGATTATCATCAGAACCGCTTATCGTCAGATTTCAATCAAATTTCCTAGAATTTTACGATTTAAATTCGATGTGATCGAAAGAGGCCACGGATGATTCATCTAACACGGCTGAACCATACAGCAGTCGTGTTGAATTGCGACCTGATCGAACACGTGGAGACGACGCCGGACACTGTCATCAGTCTGACGACCGGCCAGAAACTGATGGTGTTGGAATCGGCGGAGGAGATTATCGAACGCGTAGTGCAATTTCGGCGCTCAATCTATTCGGGCGAGTCGTTGAACTCGGGGCCGCAATCCAATGGCTGACGAAAAGCCCTCGGCTGACGCCAAGGCAAAAAAAGCGAAAGCGGGAGGCCCCCGGCCCGATTTAGCAAGTATCGGGGGCCTGGTGCTGGCTTTGGGCGGCATTCTGGTCGGCCTGATGATGGACGGCGGCAAGATGAAAGACGTCCAGCAGTTCTCGGCCGCACTCATCGTCTTAGGTGGAACCATCGGCGCGGTCATGGTCACCACGCCTCTGAAAGTGCTCTTGGGCGCGGCAGGCCGCCTTGGTTCAGTCTTTCTTGAGTCGGCTCATTCCGCTGAAGCATTGATTGAAGAGATCATCGGTTACGCCACACAAGCCCGTAAACAAGGCATCGTGTCGCTTGAGCAGCAAGCGGCTTCCATTGCCGATCCGTTTCTCAAGAAAGCCTTAAATCTGGCTATCGACGGGATCGATCTCAACCAGCTCCGCAGCATCATGGAACTGGAGATTGGGCTTCAGGAGCATCACGGAGAGGCGGAAGCCAAGGTATTTGAAGCCGCAGGTGGGTACGCCCCGACCGTTGGCATCATCGGCGCCGTCTTGGGTCTAATGCAGGTAATGAAGAACCTGGCCAATATCGAAGAGGTCGGTCACGGCATTGCCACCGCCTTCGTCGCTACGGTTTACGGCGTAGCGATCGCTAATCTTTTCTTTCTTCCTGCGGCAAATAAGTTAAAAGCTCGAGTGAAAGAGCAGGTACAACTTCGTGAGCTGGCGCTCGAGGGAGTGCTGTCACTCGTGGAAGGTCTGAACCCCAAGCTGATCCGCACGAAATTGGAAGCCTACGCGCCCCATAAGGCAGCTCCGAAGAAGGCGAAAGCACAATCGGCTCCCGCCGCCAAGCCCGCTGCGGCGGAGGGCTAGAAATGGCGCGCAAGAAGCCGCACGCCGAGCACGAGAACCACGAACGTTGGCTTGTGTCCTATGCCGACTTCATTACGCTTTTGTTCGCCTTCTTTGTCGTAATGTTTGCTTCCTCGCAGACCGATAAAGCCAAAGCTAAGCAGGTATCGGAATCAGTCAAGGAGGCGCTCGAAAACGGAGGAATCAAGGCCACCGTCAAAGAAATTCTTGGCGGCACCGTGGATGACAAGGGCAAAGGTAACGCGCAAATGAGGGGGCCCGGCGGCGCGCAGAAATCGACCAAGGACCCACAGCCGGTGGTTACCGAACTCTTGCCCTCGATGCAATATCTCGACGGAAAACTCGCGGATGAAATCAAGCAAGGCAAGCTGGAAGTGCACCTGGAGTCTCGCGGACTAGTGATCAGCTTGCGCCAAAAAGCGTTCTTTCCGTCCGGAGAAGATAGCATCCCTTCGGATACCTACCCGGTGGTGCAAAAGATTGCTGACTTGATCGGACAATTGCCCAACCCCGTCCGCCTCGAGGGCCACACTGACTCGATTCCGATTCATACGGCGCGATTCGACAGCAATTGGGATCTATCTGCGAAACGCGCCATCGCCATGCTCAAGTTGTTGTCTGGGGAATTCGGGTTGGATCGCAGCCGCTTCGGGGTTGCCGGGTATGCCGACACCGCACCGGTGGACACCAACGACACCGAAGAAGGGCGCAGTCATAACCGGCGTGTGGATATCGTGATTCTGGATGAAAGAGCGCTAATGAACGAGACACCGGGCAAGGTAGAAAAAGCGGTAGCCTCTGCCAAGCCACCAGAAAAAGCCGGCAGCAAATAAACGGGCTTCGAATTGCAAATGTGATGCGGTTAACATGCCGACACTCACCACACTCTACTTCGACCAGCTAGAATATTCGGACGACGCGGCCTTTCAGTTCGCAGCCGGCATTCCGGGATTCGAAGAGCATACCGCGTTCCTGTTTATTCAACAACCTCACACCAATCCGCTGGTTTTTATGCAGAGCCTGCAGGATCCGGCGGTGTGTTTCATCGGATTACCGGCGAAAGTAGTCGACTCCGATTACCATTTGGAGCTATCTCCGGAGGAAGCCATCGCTCTCGGGATGCCTGCCGGGGAAACATCCAGGATCGAGGCGAACCTGCTCTCACTGGTCTTATTGACTTTTGCTGAGAATACAGAGCCGGTTGCCAATCTCATGTCGCCGATTGTGTTGAACCTGCAAACTCACCGTGGAATTCAGGCGATTCAACTCGGTTCGAGCTACTCGTTACGCCATCCATTGGTGCTCGAACAGGCTGCGGCATGCTCGTAATGCGGCGGCGCGCCGGGGAAAGCCTGCTCCTCGGCAACGAAATAGAAATTGAGATTCTGGAGGTTGGCCCCACGCGAGTCAAGCTCGGAATCGTTGCTCCTCCTCATCTGGCCATCGTCCGTAAGGAAGTGCTCTTGACTCGGGCCGAAAACCTGACTGCATCGCAAAATCAAGATCCGAGAGTGATTGCGTGGTTAAGCCGCAAACTGGCGCCGCGCCATACAGGCACTGTCAATTCCTTGACACCCTTAACTAATCCTCCCAAGAATTTCTTAGATTCTTTTTGAAAAAATACTAGAAGTACCTAAGTACTTTCCCGATATGCAGTGAGAAGATACTTTCGGGTATCCCAAGCCGGAGAACCCGAACCCGAGCAGGACGCCCGGGAACGTATCACACAACAGGACGTTATCAATGGGAATCTCACTACAGACGAACATCGCCTCCTTAATCGCACAGAACAATCTGTCGATGAACAGCCAGTTCCAGTTGAAGACCATTACGGCTTTGACTTCGGGCTACCGCATCAACTCCTCTGCGGACGATGCTGCTGGTCTCGCCGTAGCGAATGAGTATCGGAGCAATGTTGCCGAGCTGACTCAAGGCGTTCAGAATGCCAACGACGGCATCAGCGCGCTGCAAATCGTGGACGGCGGTCTGAACAACATTTCACTCATGCTCGATCGATTACAGACGTTGGCTACTCAATCAGCCAGCGCCACGTTTACCGGCGACCGCAACACGCTGAACACTGAGTACCAGGCCCTTCTGGGGGAAATTACGCAGCAGGCCAGCAACATCGGTCTGGCTGCGGGCGGCCAGTATAACGTTGTCAACACCGTCTTCCTCGGCGGCGGCAACAACCTCGCCAACTCGCAGATCAGCATCAACCTGAGCGGAACATCGAACCAGGTGGACGCGAACGGTCTGGGCATCGCCACCACCAGCGTTGGGTCCGGCGGCACTAGCCTGACGGGCAATACGGTACGGATTGACGCCCCCGGGGGAACGTTCCTCGCGGCCGCGGCGCAGACGTTTACCTTCAACATCTATTCCAGTAACGGCGGGGCGCAGACCCAGACGATCAGCGTAGGAGGCGCTGGCGCGCTCACTCAGCAGCAAGTCCTGCAAAGCCTGAATAGTTCTTTATCACCGTACGGCATCGAGGCATCCGTTGGCAGCAACGGGCAATTGACATTCGGCGGCGCAACGCCGTTCACCGTTTCCACGACCACTGCGGCAGCGGACGCCATCGCTACCAACGCTTCGACTGCCACCAACCAGGGCGTTTATTCGAGCAACAACCCAGTTGTTTACGCACCTGGAGCACAGACCCTGACCTTCCAGAATGGGCAAGGCACAGCTACTGTATCGCTGCTGGCCGGCGACAACCTGGCTTCGGCGTTATCGAAGATTAACGCCCAGACAGCAACACTCGGAATCTACGCAGTCGAGGATGCCGCGGGCACTGGTATCTCCGTCCAGAGCGCCAACAACTTCACCGCCTCGGCGAGCGCCGCCGGCACGTTCTCGGCCGGGGGCGCGCAGACCATCAACGCGCCGTCCTCGTCCGGCACTCTTACCGGAAACGCCCAGGCCGCGATCACGGCCATTAATAATGCGATTCAAACCCTCGGCCTGGTGCAAGGCCGCGTCGGCGCAGGCGAAAACATGCTGAACTACGGGGTCAGTTTGGCGAACTCCCAGATCACAAACTTCTCGGCCGCCGAATCGCGCATCCGCGATGCCGACATGGCGCAGGAAGCCGCTAACCTGACCAAGGGCCAGGTTCTGGAGCAGGCTTCCATCGCGGCCCTGGCTCAGGCTAATGCCGCTCCGCAAGCCGTGCTTGCGCTCTTGAAGAGCTAACACAGCCTAAACGCAGTCTAGAGGTGGGCCAGCCCTAACCGGGGTTTGGCCCACTTCGTGCATCGCCTCCAGCAAACATGTCGACCAGCCCAATTCCGCCGCCGGCTTTTTCGGGTGTTAGCACTTACTCCAACGATTTCCAGCAGGTCCTCACTCGCGCCGTCGCCATTGCATCCTTACCCATGCAGCAGATGGAAAATGAGGTGGTAACACTGACGGGGCAGGAGACGACGCTGTCCGGGTTGCAGTCGACATTCAGCTCGCTCCAGACCGCGATCCAAAACCTCGGGACGGCCCAGAGTGCGATGTCGGCCACAGTATCGGATCCATCGACCGTATCGGCCGCTGCTTCCTCGAGCGCGCTGCCCGGTACTTACTCGATTCAAGTGACTAGCCTGGGATCCGCCACCACCACGCTCAGTAACGCCGGAACGCCCCCGGTAACCGACCCCACTTCGCAAGATATCAGCAGCTCGAACAGCTTTACCCTGACGATCAACGGAACTGCGACCACCATTACGCCATCGGGGAGCTCGCTTGACGACCTCGCCAACGCGATCAATAGCTCCGGCCTGGCCGTGCAGGCAACCATTGTCAATGTGGGCTCTAATGCGAGCCCGGATTATCGTCTGTCCATCGTCAGTAACAACCTGGCCGCCGACACGATTCAACTCAACGATGGCACGAGCGATTTGCTCACTACGTTATCGACGGGAGCGCCCGCGACCTATCAGGTAGACGGTCTGAGCACTACCATCCAGAGCAATTCTCAGCAGGTCACGTTATCTCCGGGGCTGACTGTTAACCTGCTAAACACCAACGTAGGCGCGTGGGACACAATTACGGTAGCTCCGGATACTAACTCTTTAAGTTCGGGTCTCTCCAATTTGGTCACGGCTTACAACGCCGTAGTGGATGCGCTGAATCAACAGCACGGTCAAAACGCCGGCGCCCTGGCGGGAAGCAGTTTGATCAACTCGCTAGGTGAGGCGCTGCAATCCATTTCTCTGTACACCAGCGGCTCCGGGTCGGTGTCTTCGATTGCCAATCTCGGACTGACGCTAGACGAGACTGGCCATCTCTCTTTCGATCCAACCCAGTTAGCCAGCGTGAACGCCGCAGCCATTCAGCAGTTTCTGGGAAGCTCGACTTCCGGGTTTCTGGGAGCCGCAACCAACGCAATGACGGCAGTGGCGGACAGCACTTCCGGCCTGATCCAAAGCAACATCACCCAAGTACAAAGCGAGATTACCAACGAGAATACTCTCATCTCGCAGCAGCAGGATCAGATCACTACGCTACAGACGAATATGGAGCAGCAGTTGTCCGCAGCCGATGCCGCTATCGCCGTTCTGCAACAACAAGTAACGATGATGGCCGACCTGTTCACGGCGCAGTACGGCTCCAATGCAAACAGCAACACGACGTCGAGTCTTCCCGGAGGCTAAAAATGACACCTTTGGAAACTCTCGAAGCCCGACTTCGGAGCGCCGCCGAATCAAGACAATACCGCGAGGTGGAACAGCTCGTGGTGGAATATTGTAAGGCCGCCCGGTCTTATCTCATCTCTCTGGCGCCAGCTAGTGTTGCCGCACAGGAAGCTCAGAGGAAGGTCCACCATACACTGGAGTGGACTTGCCGGATGGTGCAGGCGGGACGCGAGTCGATTGTGCTCGAGCTGAACCGCCTGCCGCGAGTGAAGCGATACTTGCAGCGGCCGCCAGTTAACGGGAATAGTTGGCACGTCGAAGGTTGAAACGACGTCAAGACGTTGACACGTCACCCGGCTGACGTGGTGGACTGCCGGCACCCGGTGAGGCGGCCCAGCCTTTTCACCGATATCCTTCCCCGTCACTATGGAACCGCACTTGCTTCAGGCGTCATGCGGTGATAGACGGCCTTACTAACAGCCTCGAGCACTACATGGACTTACTGGCCGCCCGGCAAAAGGTGGTCGCGTCCAACATCGCCAACGCGGACACGCCTGGTTACCGAACGAAGGATCTGAATTTTCAAGCGGAGCTGCAAGCGGCTGACTCCTCCTTGCCTCCCAACGTCACGGAAATCGGCGGATTGCCGGTGAAGAACGATGGCAACGACGTCAGCCTCGATCGCGAAGCGCGCTTACTGGCGGAGAATGCCATGCGTTTCAACCTCGCCAGTAGCCTCATTCGTTCCCAGCTAGCCACCGTCAAAGAAGCCATTCAGGAAGGGAAGAGCTCATGAGCCTGCTGTCCGCTCTCTCAGTCAGCGCCTCCGGTATGGCTGCGCAGCGCACCCGCGCCGAAGTGCTGGTGGAGAACATCGCCAATTCGGAAACCACGCGGACGGCTGAAGGCGGACCGTATCGCCGCAAAGATGCAATCTTCTCGAGTCAGAACGTGCCCTCGGCGTTTCAGTCGGAGCTCGATTCGGAACTGAACGGCCTAACGGGAGTCTCCGTTACCGGTATCTCTGTCGACAGCCGCGAGCCGGAGCGGCGCTACATGCCCGGCCACCCCGATGCTGATCCGGACGGTTATGTTTCGATGCCTCGCATCAATCCGGCCGAAGATATGGTGGATCTGATGAGCGCCAGCCGCAGTTATGAGGCGAACGTCTCCGCGATTTCCGCGATCAAGGACATGATCCAACGGTCCATCGATTTATTGCGTTAAGAGAGAGTCAATGGGAAATCCGATAGCTCCTGTCACTTCCATCCCCGCTTTCGCGCCCATCACGGCGCCATCGGGCCAAAGCTCCCAGCCTGGCGCCTTTCAGAACGTGTTGCAGAGTGCTATCCAGAACATCGAGTCTGCCAATACCACCGCCTCCCAGAGCGTGCAGAAATTCTTGACTGGGGAAAATGAGGAACTGCATTCCGCGATTCTCGCGGTCCAACAGGCGTCGATCGCTTTCGATCTTGGTCTCCAGGTGCGCAACAAGGTTGTAGACGCGTACCAGGAAATCATGCGCATGCAGATGTAAGCCTTGACTCATGAATCAGCTTTCGCAAACCGTCAGCGGTCTCACGCTATCCCAAAAGATTTCGATTGCCGCCGCGGCCGTGATCACGGTTGCCGGTCTCTACTCGTTCACCCGCTGGAGACATGAGAACGATTTCCGGCCTCTGTACACTTCTATGGCCGCGGAGGACGCCGCCGCGGTAGTGCAGAAGCTGCGCGAGGGCGGTGTGGAGTATCGGCTCTCCGACAACGGCACTGCGGTGCTGGTGCCATCGACCAAGCTGGCTGAGTCAAGGCTATCCCTAGCCGCCGCCGGGCTGCCGAAGAGCGGCCGAATCGGGTTTGAGCTTTTCGATAAATCGAATTTCGGCACCACCGATTTTGTCGAACACATCAATTACAAGCGGGCGCTAGAAGGGGAACTGGAGCGTTCCATGATGTCGCTGGCCGAGGTGGAAGAGGCCCGCGTTCATCTGACCTTGCCGAAGGACTCGGTTTTCCTGGAACAACAGCAGCCGGCCAAAGCCAGCGTCGTATTGAAGCTGCGGCCTGGCGCGCAGGTCTCGGCGCAGAACGTCGCCGCCGTGACGAACCTGGTGGCCAGCGCAGTGGAGGGTCTGTCGCCGGAATCCGTTTCCGTGGTCGACATGCAGGGCAATCTGCTGAGCCGGCCGCGCCGGCTGGACGCCTCCGACGGATCTGAGGTGACCACGGAAGCTCTGGAAGTGCGCCAGCAACTCGAACGCGATTTGGTGGCGAAGATCCACGCCACTCTGGAGCCCTTGCTGGGCGCGGACCGTTTTCGTGCCGGAGCGTCCGTGGAATGCGACCTCTCAAGCGGCGACCAGCAGGAAGAGATCTACGATCCGACCCACTCGGTGATGGCCTCCTCGCAAAAGACCGAGGATGTGATGGAACGCGGAGGGTCTGCGTCGGGCGTGCCCGGAACGGCCTCGAATCTACCGCGCGGTGGCGCGGGGCCCACTCCCAACAACACAGGGGGAACATCACGCCGCACCGAGAGCATGACCTTTCAGACCAGCCGCGTGGTGAAGCATACACGCATTCCCCAGGGCATCATCAAGCGGATGTCGCTGGCCGTTCTGCTCGATCAGGCGGTGCATTGGGAAGGCACGGGCGCATCGCGGCAGCGCGTGTTCGACCCGCCCAAGCCGGAAATGATCCAAAGCCTGAAAGGGCTCATCGCGGCTGCCACTGGACTCAGTACGGAGCGCGGCGACCAGCTAATCATCGAGAGCCTGCCATTCGAATCCACGCAGAACGCGGAGCCCCCGGCGCCTCCCGCCAAGAAAGCGAAGCCGGTGGCTGCCGTCCCCGAACCCGCGTGGCAACAGTTCGTAAACAAGTATCGCGACCTGGCGGCCATGATCGCCATGAGCATTGCGGCGCTCACATTCGTACTACGCATGGTCACGGGCATGATGCGAGGCAAGGCGCCGCGAACAACCGGGGCTGCCCGCGAGTTGCCCGCGGGTGCTGCAGAACCAACCGCGTTTCCGATGGCGAACCGTGCGGCACCGCCGCATGGAGTGGCTCACGGGCCGACCCATGAGCTCGCGCCAGCTTTGCTACGCCCCGAAGACAATCTGGATGTGCCCGAACGGGTACGCGAACTGGCCCGCCGCGACACGGCCCTGGCGGCGAACGTGGTGCGCGCATGGCTTCAGGATGAAAAGGCCCGGGTATGAAACGGGCCCTCGCCCGCATCGTTCCCGAGTCTGAAGCTGATGTCCGTCCCCTGACGTGGCGTGGCGGCGGGGCGAGGGCGCGGAAGTCCGAAGCGCATCCGGTAGCCGTCACAGCCATCAGTCCCGAATTGGAAGCGCAGATCCAACAGCAGGTGAGAGTGGCATACGAATCGGGCCTGCGCGAGGGTGATGCGTCGGCCCGGCAAAAGCTGGAAGCCCAGGTGGGCGAGTCCACCCAGAATCTCGCGCAAGCGGTTGCGGATGTGGTCGCCGCGCGGGAAGAAGCCTTACGCCGCGCGGAAGCTGACATTGTGCGGTTGTCCATGGAAATTGCGCGCAGAATCATTCACCGGGAACTATCCGTGGATCCATCGGCCTTGGGCGGGCTGATCCGCGCAGCGCTGGAGAAGCTGGCCGCCCAGCAGGTGCAACGAGTGCGGATTCATCCAGACCAGGTGCCGGTGCTGCGCATGTGCCTGGAAGAGATCGGCAGGGACGCCGACATCGAAGTGGTCGCCGATCCTGCGCAGCCACGCGGCGGAGCGGTGTTCGAAAACAGCCGCGGATCGCTCGATGCATCAGTGGAAACGCAACTACGGGAAATTGAGCGCGGCCTTACCGACCAACTACAAAAACGCACATGACCCCCCCCCTCTCGCTGGATCTCAACCGCTATTTCGATCAGGTGCGTAACACGGAGCTGCTGCCGTGGACCGGAGAGGTGGTAGAACTGGTCGGCATGCTGGTGGCCTCGCGCGGACCGGCCGTGGCTGTCGGCGATTTCTGCGAAGTCCGCACGTCGGCAGGCCGCCCGATCCGTACACAAGTGATCGGATTTCGAAACGGCCATGTCCTCTCGATGCCGCTGGAAGAAATCGACGGCATTCAACTGCACGACCAGATCTACGCGCGGCAGGATGATGCGCGGGTGGCTGTGGGGCCGGGGCTCGTGGGGCGGGTGCTCGACGGTTTCGGGCAGGCCATCGATCGCAAGCCGCCGCTCGATGCGCAAGCGTTCTACCGGTTGTATCAGCCTGCCAGTAGTCCGTTGGACCGGGAGCACATCACCCAACCGGTGGTCACGGGAATCCGCGCGATTGATGCCCTGGCGCTGTGCGGCAAGGGTCAACGCATGGGAATCCTCGGCGGCAGCGGTGTGGGAAAGAGCACCTTGCTTGGCTCGATGGCGCGCCACAATTCCGCAGATGTAACTGTGATCGCACTCATCGGCGAGCGAAATCGTGAAGTACGCGCGTTCTTAGAACAGGACATGGGTCCGGAAGGCGCGGACCGCTCGGTAGTGGTGTTCGCCACATCGGATCAACCGGCGCCCTTGCGCGTGCGGGCCTGTTTCGTAGCGATTGCGATTGCGGAGTACTTCCGCGATCAAGGGGCCGACGTGCTGTTCATCATGGATTCCGTAACGCGGCTGGCCATGGCGCAACGCGAGATCGGCCTCGCTGCGGGAGAGCCACCCAGCCAGAAAGGCTACACACCTTCTGTATTCCACCTGCTGCCGAAGATTCTGGAACGGGCCGGCAATTTTTCGAACGGCTCGATCACCGGCTTCTTCACCGTGCTAGTGGAGGGCGACGATTTCAACGAACCCATCTGCGACGCCAGCCGCGCAATCCTCGACGGTCATCTTGTCTTGTCGAGAGCTCTGGCCTCGGCCGGCCACTACCCGGCCATCGATATTAATCATTCGTTGAGCCGCCTCTCCGCCCAACTGGCGCCTCCGGAAGTGGTGGCGGCAGCAGTCAAGATCCGTGAGGCTCTCTCGATTCTGCGCGACTCTCGCGATCTGATCGATCTCGGCGCTTACGTGCCGGGCAAGAACCCCAAGCTCGACACCGCCATCCGTCTGCAGCCCGAGTTGAACGCGTTCCTGCGCCAATCGACCCCCGAAAATTCTTCTCTCGCCGCCACGCGGGAGCAGTTGCAGTCAATCGCCGAGAGGCTTTAGGGCGTGCAACCTTTCCGATTCCGGTTGCAGCGGGTCTTAGATTGGCAGCAGAAGGTCTGTCAAGCGGAAGAGGAGAAACTGCGGCTGCGCATTCTGGAAGTCGCGCATTCCCAGGAGAAGCTGGCCAAGTTGGCCGCCCGCAGCGTCGCCATGGAACAGGAGTTTCTGGCGCGCCGCGCGATGATTCCGGCAGACCTGAAGGCGTTCGCCGAGTTCCGGCGAAGTACTGTGAAGGAGCGCCAGGAACTGGTCCGCGAGCAGGAGAAAAGGGAAAAGCTGCTGGCTGAGCAGCGTCAAAAGCTGCTCACCGAACGGCGCAAGCTACAGGTCTTCGAAAAGCTGCGCGAGCGCGCATGGAGCGAACATCGCGCAGCCGAAGATCGTGAGATCGAGGCGTTAGGGCTTGAGTCGTACTTGTCCGGCTTTCTCAGGCGGCACTCGGCATCGCAGCCGGAGTGAGGTTCCGCAGCTCGAGGCGCATTCCATCGAACTGGTTCAGCAGGCCGGCCACGCTGACCGTGCCGATCCCGCAGCTATAGAGAGCCACGCGCAGTTCAATCTTGAGCAGGGAGATGGCGAACGCAACCTGGCTACGCAGAAGCAGGCTGGCCAAATCCGGCCGGTCGGTCTGCGACTGTAGCATGATGGCCTTGATGGTCCAGCACACGGCTTGAAAATCGGTCTCGAGCGAGCGCAGGTAAGCGCGGAACGTGCGGCAGTGCTCCTTGCGGAGCCGCACAATCATCTTTGGCGTGGCCAACGGATGGGATTTCAGAAACGACTGATCGCTTCCATCCACGAGCCGTATCATCGGACGATACCGTTCGGCAGAAAACTCCGCGACAGCATCGAGACTCTCCGCCAGGTTCCGCGGGGTGTCGAGCAGCCGGAACAGGTGCATCAGAACCACTCCAACGCCGGCCGAAATCAGGATCAACAGGATGGCGAGTGCAATCATTTTCTTTTTCTCTATTGGCATTGTGACCGGGATCGAACTGGAACAAAAGTCCCAGCAGTACGGGTTAGCATTGGGTTAACGAAAGAGAACAGGGATGCGCCGGGAAGACGAGCTGCTTTTATGCCAACGTTGCGGCAATAGCGAGCCTGTTGAGCTTGGACGGCACACCGCCGTAGGCGCCTTTCATTGTCTATTCATCGCACCGTGAAGTGGAAGCACCATGGTGGAGACAGATCGTATCGTTTCCAGGCGTTCTCGCAGGCGTTCTCGCTTCCGCAGACCAGCCTCAAATTTGCTAAAATTTCGTCCCAGTTCCTGCTCGTAAATAGCGCAATTGCCTTTTCGGGCTTCCTGGGCATCGGCGGCGGGCGGCGCGGAATTCCGAACCAAGAGGGTGGCTGTTGATGAGCGTTTTTATTAGTTGGTCCGGTGAACGAAGCCGTGCGGTTGCAATTGCACTTCGAGATTGGCTGCCTGATGTCCTCCAAAGCGTCAACGCGTGGATGTCCGAACATGATATCGACGCGGGTGCGCGATGGCACCAGCGATTAACCCAAGTCCTGGAGACCTCCCGGTTCGGCATCATCTGCTTAACACCTGAGAATCAGAAGGCGGCCTGGGTGCTTTTTGAAGCAGGCGCTTTGTCCAAGAGTATTCAGGAAGCAAGGGTGATCCCTGTCCTCATCGGAATGACGGCACCTGACATCGAACCACCCCTCTCGCAGTTCCAGGCGGTCGGCACGGACCGCATGGGGATGCTCAAGTTGTTAGAGAGCATTAACGCGACAAGCGAAGTACCGTTACCAGGCGATCGCTTGAAGCGGCATTTTGAGAGATGGTGGCCCGAGTTAGAGGTTCGGATTCAAGCGGCCAAGCAACTCAGCGCGCCTACCAATATAGCTAGGCGATCCGAATACGAGTTGCTAGCCGAGGTATTGGATATCGTTCGCTCCCTAAACAAGCCGAGCCTATCGCCTATTTCCGGATTGAAGGGCCGTCGGATGGAGGGTCAGTCAGAAGTCATCATAGATTCTCGGGTGCTGATGGGTTCCAACGGAAGGCTCACACGAATAGGGGTGAGTCCGAATGAAACGGTGCAGAGTTTTCTGGATGCGGTCTATTTCGAAATCTCGCCTGAGGTTCGTGCATTCACGTATGGAGAGTCTTGGGTTCTACAGAATGTCCGAACAAACGAGATCTACGACCGCATTGGAATCGAATACTGCCGTAGCAAGGGCAAAGTACGTGATGATGCTCCTTTTTCGAAGATAGGCATAGTTCCTGGAGATAGACTTGTGGTGCTACCGATTCACAGTAAGGCGTCCGAGATTCTTGAAGCAGAATAGCTCCCGCGGCGAGATCGTCTGGGGAAGGGTGGAAAGATTACGTTGAGCTTGGTTTGTGGCTCTCCGAAACGCGCCAGCGCCAGGATGTACGCCGCCGTTCGACACACCGCCGCCTGAGCAGTTCCGTACGAAGCGGCAGCCGTATAGCGCCGCGACCCCGCGCCATGCGCCCGGATCCGCCTGAGAACATTTGGAAGATATCTGTTTTGATTCGCTTGACAACGGCATCGATTTGGTGGAAGGGCAGTTTTGGAGCCCTCTAGCTCCTATCCCCGCCTTTCATTGTCTATTCATCTCACGGGTAATATAATTTGCGTCTCGGGGAGGGACTGAAATGAAATACGTTCTCTTGCTCGGCCTCGCGGCTGCGGCTATGGCGGCGGAAGGCTATCACGTCCTCAGCACCATCAAGGTCGGCGGAGGAGGATTCTGGGACTATTTGACCGTGGACAGCTCGGCGCATCGGCTGTATGCGTCGCATGGCACGCTGGTGGAAGTGATCGATGTGGATGCCGGAAAGAAAGTCGGTGAGATTCCGGACACTCAGGGCGTGCACGGTATCGCGCTCGCACCGGAACTCGATAAAGGTTTCATCAGCGACGGCCGTACCAACAACGTCACCGTCTTCGATTTGAAAACCTTGCAGAAAACCGGCGAGGTGGCCACGGGAACCAACCCGGATGCCATCTGCTATGAGCCGAAGACGAAACGCGTATTCACCTTCAATGGACGCTCGAATGATTCGACGGCGATTGACGCCAAGACCAACGCCGTGGTCGCCACCTTCATGGTCGGACAGAAACCGGAATTCTGCGCGGCGGATGGGGCGGGAAAACTGTACGCCAACATCGAGAACACCAGCGAGATCGTCGAGATCGACGCGCAGAAGCCCGAGGTCACCCGCCGCACGAAGCTGGAGCCTTGCGATGGGCCTTCGGGGTTGGCCATCGACACCAAGAACCACAAGCTATTCTCGGTTTGCGAGAACAAGATGATGGCGGTGACCGATATCCCGTCGTTCAAAGTGATTGCCACTCCGGCGGTGGGCGCGGGTCCGGACGCCGCCGCGTTCGATCCAGCCACTGGTCTGGTCTTCAGTTCCAATGGGCAGGATGGCACGCTGACGATCGTTAAGGAAGTGAAAGGCAAGTACGAGCCCGTGGATACGGTCATGACCGAACGCACGGCGCGAACGATGGCGCTCGATGAGAAGACGCACCGCATTTACTTGTCCGCAGCGGAAACGGGCCCGGCCCCTGAGGCGAAAGAGGGGCAGAAGAAGGGCCGCCCGCCGATCCTGCCGGACAGTTATCACATCGTAGTGGTCGGGAAGTAGCGCGTGCCCGAGGATAGCGCGGATAGGGCGCTGGCTAAAGCCGCCCTGCCCCCATGGTTTCTTTGCCTGCGTTGAAGCGGTTTTCCACTTCCTGCCAGTTGATGGTGTTCCACCAGGCGGCCAGGTAGTCGGGCCGGCGGTTCTGATACTTGAGGTAGTAGGCGTGCTCCCACACGTCGATGCCCAACACGGGATACTTCCCCTCCATCACCGGGCTGTCCTGGTTTGCGGTTGAGTAAATCTCAATCTTCCCGCCGGATTTCACCAGCCAGGCCCAGCCGGAGCCGAATCGGGTCGCGCCGGCCTGGTTGATCTTTTCCTTGAAAGCATCGAAGCCGCCGAAGGCGCCGGTGATGGCCTGCGCTACATTGCCGATGGGCTGTCCGCCGCCGCCGGGTTTCATGATTTTCCAGAACATGCTGTGGTTGATATGGCCGCCGCCGTTGTTGCGCACGGCGGTGCGGATGTTCTCGGGCACCGCGGCGCAGTTGTTTGCCAGTAACTCCTCGATCGTCTTATTCGCCAGGTCGGGCGCAGATTCGAGTGCCTTGTTCAGGTTCGTGACATAGGCGCCATGGTGTTTGCCATGGTGGATTTCCATGGTCATCTTGTCGATGTGGGGTTCCAATGCATCGTGTGCATAGGGCAGCGTCGGAAGCGTAAATGGCATATTTTCTCCTCGTATCCTCTGGAAGCCCGCGGTTTAAGCCGATCCGCCGGCCGTCTCAAACGCATCGGCGAGCCGAAACATCGTGGTCTCGTCGAAATGCCTGGTCAGAATCTGCATGCCTACCGGCAACCCTTCCCGGGTTTTCCCGCACGGTACGCTCATGCATGGGATTCCTGCCAGGCTCCCTGTAATTGTATATATGTCGGAGAGGTACATGGCGAGTGGGTCGTCCAGTTTCTCACCGAGCCGAAAAGCCGGAAAAGGAGAGACCGGCGCGATCACGGCGTCCACCTGTTCGAAGGCTCGCGCAAAATCGCGCGCAATCAGCGCACGCACCTTCTGCGCCTTCAGATAGTAGGCGTCGTAATAGCCGGCGCTCAGCACATACGTACCGAGCATGATACGGCGCTTGCACTCGGCGCCGAAGCCCGTGCCGCGTGTGTTTCGGTACATGTCCGAAAGCGTTTCCGAGCTTTCCGAGCGGTACGTGTACCGCACCCCGTCGAAGCGGGCCAGATTGGAGCTTGCTTCGGCGGTGCAGATGATGTAGTAGGTGGCCACTGCATAGTCGGTGGCGGGCAGGCTGATGTCGCGGACCTCGCAGCCCAGCTTCTTCAGCACCTCCACACCTGCCGCGATCAGGTCGCCGGATTCGCTCGTCAAATCCTTTAGATACTCGCGCGGCAATCCCAGCTTCAATCCTTGGACCTTGCCGTCGAGAGCGGCGGTGTAGTCCGGCACGGGCGCGTCGGCGGATGTGGAGTCGGCCGGGTCGCGCCCGGCGATCACGCCCAAAACCGTGGCGGCGTCGCGCACATTCTTCGCCAGCGGCCCGATATGGTCGAGCGAACTGGCGAAAGCGGTGAGCCCGTAGCGGGAGACGCGGCCATAGGTGGGGGTCACGCCCACGACGCCGCAAAATGAGGCCGGCTGGCGAATAGAACCGCCCGTATCGGAGCCCAACGCGGCCACCGCCGTGCCCTGAGCCACTGCCGCCGCGGAGCCGCCGCTCGATCCGCCGGGCACGCGATCGGGCGCCAGCGGATTGCGCACCGGACCAAAGGCCGAGTTCTCGTTCGACGATCCCATCGCGAACTCGTCGCAATTGGTCTTGCCGATGATGATGCCTCCGGCCTTCTCCAAGCGCACGATGGCCGTGGCGTCATACGGAGGCACATAGTGCTCGAGCAACCGCGAACCGCAGGTCGTGGTCAGCCCTTGAGTGAGGATCACGTCCTTAACGGCAATGGGCACCCCCGCCAAGGGTCCGGGTTTTTCGCCACGCGCGATAGCCTCGTCGACTCGCTTCGCGGCAGCCTGCGCACGCTCGGGCGAGAATCGAAGGAAGCCGTTGGTCTTGCCGTTCTCCGCTTCGGCGAAATCGAGCGCCTCAACAGCCAATTCGGTGGCGCTGAAGCGGCGGCTGGTGAGTCCGGCGCGCACTTGCTCGATGGTCAGGGAAGCGACGTCCATGGGTCAGCGTTCGATCACTTTGGGCACTTTGAAGTAGCCGGCTCCGGGCTGCGGAGCATTGACGAGCGCCGTCTGGTTGTCCAGGGATGGCCGCGGAACATCGGCGCGCAGGGTGGCCGTCTCTTCCGCATCAAACAAGACCTGTGCCATGGGCTCAATGCCCGTGGTATCGATTTCTTTCAGCTTGTCCATGTGATCCAGGATCTCATCCAGGTCGGCGCCGATTCGCTTCACTTCGGCGTCGGTGAGTTTGAGGTTGGCGAGGTCCGCTACATAGCGGACTTCTTTCTCGGTGATCTTCACGCCTGGGCCTTCAGCCGTGCTGCTCTGTAAATGCTACGAAGTACGGGGTCGGCGATGTTGGCAGCCTCATCCTCTGAAACCGGCATAGCTTCGGGCGCGCGCAGCGGCCCTCGACGCCGCGGCACGATACGGAACTCCAGGTCGTCCACCATCCCCGGGCCCACGTTTTTCTCGATATTCGCCAGGATCTGGCGTGTCAGGGCGAACAATTGGCGCTGCCAGACGCGGTCTTCCACTTCGACGATGAGCCGCGTCCGCACCATGCGAACGGCGCGCGTGTGAACGGCGATCTTATTGCCAACCGCATGCGGCCAAGCTGCGCAGGCCACTTCTTCGGCGGTGATCGTCTCGTTGGGCAGTCTCAGGCTCTGGATGAGCTTGCTCGCGCGTTCCATGTGGGGAAGTCTCAATTTTACCATGGCCGAACCAGCGGCCCGACCACAAAAGCTACCCCACAGTCCGCACCCTACGGTCGCGGCTCGGCAAGACGGATTTTAGCGGTTTTCTACGCTATGCCCTTTTGTTTAAAGAACGCCGAATACTGCTGGTCAGTCGTGAGAATATGACCGGTCCACCATTCTTTCAAGAACGGAAGCAGGGTCACCGCCAGGGTCATGCCGCCTTTCTGCTCGAACTCGCGCATCTTCGCGATGTAGCTATCGTGCTGCGCTTTATGTTGCACGAAATCCGGATAACCACTGGACTTCAGCATGTGTTCCTCGGTGTTTAAATGCTGGGCAGCATATTGGCCGAGGCGTTTCATCAGATTCGCCTGTACTTCTTTCGCATGCCCTTGCGACAGGGCTTCATGCAGGTCGTTGATGATACCAATCAGTTGCCGGTGCTGATCGTCCAGAGTGCGAACACCGACGTTGTATTTGTCGTTCCATTGAATCAGGGACATAAGCTTGGCAATACGCTCCTCGGTACTGAATCGGAAGGGAGGCGGCGGAACTTTAGGATGTCCGTGGAAATCGGTTATCCTTACCAGAACAGGAGACAGGTTATGTTGAAGGGTTTCAAGGATTTTATCCTACGGGGAAACGTCGTCGACCTGGCCGTAGCGGTGGTCATCGGCGCCGCGTTCGGCGCCATCGTTACGGCATTGGTGAAGGATCTGATTACTCCGCTGGTGGCGGCACTCGTCGGCAAGCCCGATTTTTCGGCGCTCACGTTCACCATCAACAACAGCAAGTTTCTTTACGGCGATTTCCTGAATGCGGTGGTTGCATTCCTATTGGTGGCCGCGGCAATTTATTTGTTTGTCGTCGCGCCCATGAACGCCATCAGCGCCCGCTTGAAGAAGCCGGCTCCTGCCGCGTCGCCGACAACCAAAGCGTGCCCCGAGTGCCTCAGCGACATTCCCATCGGGGCCCGGCGTTGCGCCCATTGCACCACGGTGCTCGCAGCCGCCGCGAAATGAAGCCGGCCCGCCCGCCGCGAGTCCCATGCCCCCTTTCGCGCTGAGCGTTTTAGACCAATCACCGATACCCGAAGGCTCCACCGCGGGCGATGCTCTGCACAATAGCATCGACCTGGCGCGCCGCGCCGACGAGTTGGGCTACCGGCGATTTTGGCTGGCGGAGCACCACGGCACGTCCGGCCTGGCCTGCGCCAGCCCCGAGGCGCTCATCGGGCCGGTAGCGGCGGCCACTTCGCAGATCCGCGTTGGCAGCGGCGGTATCATGCTGCCGCACTACAGCCCGCTCAAAGTGGCGGAGACTTTCAGCATGTTGAGCGGACTATTCCCAGGCCGCATCGATCTGGGAATC
The DNA here is from genome assembly GCA_035516375.1 of Bryobacteraceae bacterium. Taxonomy (GTDB): domain Bacteria; phylum Acidobacteriota; class Terriglobia; order Bryobacterales; family Bryobacteraceae; genus PSRJ01. The sequence continues at coordinate 31,440 of DATJAK010000202.1, read as the reverse complement.
GGCCGCGCGCCCGGCACCAGCGCGCATGTGGCATTCGCTCTGCAGCGCGACCGCCGGCAGCCGGCGCCGGACGATTTTCGCGACCAACTGGAAGAACTGCTGGGCTACTTCGGGAAGCGGCCATCCCCTCCAAGTCCGTTCCGCCAACTGCCGTCGTTGCGCTTCGTGAGCCCTGAGGTCTCTCTGCTTGGCTCATCGGCGCAAAGCGCCATTTGGGCGGCGGAACTCGGGCTACCCTACGTATTCGCCGATTTCATCAACCCGCAAGGCGCGCCCATGGCCGCTTACTACCGCGAACACTTCACCCCTTCGCCGCTGCTCGATAGTCCGCGCACCGGAGTCGCCGTGTGGGCGCTGTGCGCTGAAAGCGATGCGGAGGCACTCCGGTTATCCGCCAGTTTTCGGATGATGATGCTCATGCTGTTCCGAGGCCGCCCGATCCCCGTGCCTGCTGTGGAGCGCGCCGAAGAGTTTCTGGAGCAGGAAGGGCTACCGCTCGACGAGCTTCCCGCGGGCCGCCGGATCATCACCGGGGCTCCGGCCACAGTCCGCACGGCAATCGAAGCGGTCGCAGACGAGTACTCGGCCAGCGAAGTATTCGTAGTGAACATCATGCACGATCACACGGCGCGTCGCCGCTCGTACGAGTTGATTGCCGAGGCCTTCAGTCAAACGCGTCCAGCCGCTCCGTAACCCTCGCCATCATCACCGAAGGATCCGGGTCGAAGCGATATTGCGCGGTGTGCGGAAGAAAGGATCGGACATCCGCCAGCGCATAGCCCTTGGATGGCGGCACCACATCGAAGCCCAATGACTCGGCCAGCAGAACGCCGACTCGCACCAGGTCGTTGAGATCGAAATTGCCGTTCTGGCCGGGCGGGTCGTGGTGGTTGATCACGACCTGGCGGATGTCATCGGGAAGCCCCCAGCTTTGCGCCAGCCAGCCGCCCGCTTCCGTGTGATCGATTCCGAACTTTTCGCGTTCTCTCTCCAGAAGATCCGCCCCGCTCTTGGTCGCGCCTAACAGCTCCCCATACGAGCGCGGATGTGCGACAAAGAGGCCCAAGCTGCCGATGTTGTGCAAGAGTCCGGCCGTATATGCGCGGTCATCACGGCCGCCCGACGTTGAAACCACCACCGACAAGTCCTCGCAAAGCAGCCCACACGCCAGACTGTGGCGCCACAGGCGCCGCAACAGATCGAGCCGCAGGGCAGTGTTTAAGAAACCTTTCATCGACACTGTCAAGGCAAAGCTCTTCACGGTTTGCAGGCCCAGAAGCGTGATGGCGTTTTGAATGCTGCTGACTCGCCCCGGAAATCCGTAAACGGGGGAATTGACAATCCGGAGAAGTTCCGAAGACAGTGCGGCGTCGGCCCGAATCAAGTCGACAATCTGCCGGATGTCGGCATCGTCGTGCGACAGCACGCGCAAAAGCTTGGTGGCAATGGCGGGAAAGGCAGGAAGGCGCCGCAGGGCCCGGTACTTATCGTCCGCGTCACTCATCCAACAGGTGTATCACATGTCACGGGGTTGTGTGGGAGAAGCACACCCGGCCTGCGAAGTCGGCTGCCATTACTCCGCCGTCATCACTTCGCATCTAAGGCAATGCTGCTGACGATCAGCCCCAGTTCGCGCTTATCACTGGCGCTGGGAGGCAGAGCTTTATCCAGGTGGAAGTCGAGCCGCACCGAGTCACCCGTGAGCTGGCTGGCCGGCACGTCACGCGTATAAGTGAACGAACCCGATTGCGTATACGTTTCCGGGGCCAGCGCGACGCTGCCGGTACCGGCCGAAAGCGTCACCGTTTTGAGCTGGTTGATCGTCACATCCGGAACAGCCAACTGCACGTTCAGGGTTGCGCCTTTTTGCGCGGCGCCAGCGGGCGGGCGCAATGCCACGGAGAATTGTTGCGCCGTCCAGCGCCACGCGTTTTGTTCAATGCCGTAGAAGCCGCTCAGAAGCTGCGATTCCGATTTGGGATCGCCGGTGTGCACCATGGACGCGATCCGCGGCGCGCTCTCGTCGCCTTGCTCTTCCACCTTGACGTTCTGGCCGCTCTTGCAGGCAGAGAATGCCATCGCCAGCAGCAGCCCGGCCATGGCCGCCCGCTGGTTCCACACATATGCCATCAATCTCCGATCCTCTCGAGTTGCACCAGGCAGCTATAAAATGTCGGGCCGCCTCCCGCGTCTGTCAGCCGTTCGGAAGTCAACGCATTGACGTTGCGCCTTCCAGGAGCGCGCCGCGGCCAGCGGACAGAAGGCGCGCAGAGCACGCCAGGGCGCACGCTATCGTCCACTTGGGCAATCAGAATCGACGAGCCGCGCTGATTGTAAATCCGCACCTGGTCGGAAGTCCGTATCCCCCGCGGCCGGGCGTCTGCCACATTTAAGTGCAATGCGGCGGTTTCCTCGTCGACCGCATCGCGGTGCCCGAACGTAGAGTTCATGCTGTTGTCATTCTTCGGCGAGATCAGCTCGAACGGATATTGCGCGCGCAGTTCCGGTTTACCCCGGCGCGACTCCTCAGGCGGAGTGTACGCCAGGGACTCGGCGCGGAAGTGGCACTTGCCGTCCGGCGTACCGAAACCGCCTTCGGCGAACGGCTGGAACGGCTCAGGCAGATTCAAGCGGACGAAATGCTCGCGGTCGAGCTGCTCGAGAGTAATGCCGCGCACGAACGGATGCGCGCTGTCGAGCAGCGTACGGATCATATCGTCTTCGGATTCCTGGAAACAGGCGTCAGCGAAGCCCATACGCGCCGCCAGCAGACGGAAAATTTCCACGTTCGATTTCGCCTCGCCGGGCGCAGGAAGCGCCGGCCGCGCGAGTTGCAGGTAGTGGTGGCCGTAGGCGAAATACAGGTCCGTGTGCTCCAGAAATGTCGTCACCGGCAGGAGGATGTCGGCGTAATCCGCCGTATCGTTCTGGAATTGTTCCAACACGACCGTGAACAGGTCCGCGCGCCGTAGCCCCGCCAGCACAACGTTCTGGTTGGGGGCGATGGCCGCCGGGTTGGAGTTGTACACAACCATCGCTTTCACGGGGGGCTGGTCGAGCGCGGTCAGAGCGTGACCGAGTTGCGTCATATTGACAACGCGCGCTGCGCGCCCTAGAGATTTCTCCTGCAGATCGGCGCGCTCCAGGCCGGCCTTATTCAGTTGAAATGTCTGCGACGTGCTCAATTGCAGTCCGCCGCCTACGTCTTTCCACGAACCGGTGAGCGCCGGGAGCAGTGCTATGGTCCGCACCGCCATCGCGCCGCGCTCGCTGCGCTGCACACCGTAGTTCAAACGGATGGCGGCCGGACGCGTGGTGGCGTATTCGCGCGCCAGATGCACAATTTCCTCGGCGGCGATCCCGGTCAGTTCTTCCGCACGCTGCGGGGTCCATTCGCGGACGCGTTCGCGTAACCCGTCGAAACCCTCGGTGTGGCGCGCTATGTAATCGGCGTCGTGCAGGCCTTCGCCGATGATCACATGCATCATGGCCAACGCCAGTGCGGTATCGCTTCCCGGATGAATAAAGAAATGTTTGTCCGAAGCCGCGCCCGTGCGGTTGCGGTGTGGGTCGATGGTGTAGAGCTTGGCGCCGCTGCGCCGCGCTTCCATCACGAATGGCCACAGGTGGACATTGGTACCCAGAATGTTCGCGCCCCAGGCAATGATCAGACGCGCATGCCGGAACTGCTCGGGCTCCGTGCTGTAACGAACTCCCAGCGCCGCAGTCATGCCCGCCATTCCAGCGGTCGAGCAGATCGTGCGATCCAGTTGTGACGCGCCCAGCCTGTGAAAAAAACGGCGGTCCATCCCAGAGCCATTCAGATAGCCCATGGTTCCCGCGTAGCTGTAAGGCAGGATCGATTCGGGACCGAACTCCTGCGCCACGGCCTTGAACCGTGACGCGATCATGTTGAGCGCGTCATCCCATGAGATCCGCTCGAAGCGTCCCTCGCCTTTTTCACCGGCGCGCCGCTGCGGATAGAGCAAGCGCCCGGGCGAGTATTCGCGCTCGAGGTATTGCGCCACCTTGCCGCACAGGAACCCGCGCGTGACGGGATGGGCCGGATTGCCGCGCAGCTTCGTGCCGCGCCCGTTCTCCACCGTGACCAGGAGCGAGCAGCAGTCCGGACAATCGAGCGCGCAGACGGAATGCCGGATTTCACCCATTGAAGACGATTATAGCGAGACCAGAATCGTGGGGCAGACGGTCGGTTTGTGCCGTCTGCCAAGGCCTGTCACCAAAGCGGCAGGCCGCAAAATACGACGGTCTGCCCCACTATACCTTCTCCACCATCGACACAATTTCCGCGCCAATTGCCAGCGACGCCGTAGCCGCGGGGCTGGGCGCATTGACCACATGCAACGCATTAGGCCGCGCAATCAGACTGAAATCCTGGACGATTTCCCCCTCGGGAGAGATCGCCTGCGCACGCACGCCGGAGCCGCCCGTGTCCAGGTCGTCCGGCTGCAGTTCAGGAACGAGGCGCTGGAGTGCGCGGCAAAACAGCTGCTTGCTAAATGAGCGCCGCATCTCATACCACGCGATAGAGGGATAGCGCCGTAGGAAACGGAGGAATCCGCCGTACGTCAACGCATCCCAAAGGTCGCGCACGTTGACATCGGTTTTGCGATATCCTTCGCGCGCGAAGGCCAGCACGGCGTTGGGTCCAGCTTCGATTCCACCGTGGATCAGCCGCGTCAGATGGACTCCCAGAAACGGAAAGCGCGGATCCGGAACCGGGTAGATCAGATGCCGCACCAGAAACTGCCGCTCGTGCCTCAGCTTGTAATACTCGCCGCGGAACGGCAGAATCCGCACGTCGCGGTGCTCCCCTGCCAATTCGGCTACCCGATCGGAATGCAGGCCGGCGCAATTGATGAGGAAATCGCTCTCGAAATCCCCGCCGCTAGTCCGCGCCAGCCAGCCGGCGCCGCGCTGTTCCAGGCGCGTCACGCGCGCTCCCGTCGCCACCTTCATCCCTCGCGCGCACAGCAGCGAGTGCAGCTTCTCGCAGACCGCCGGGTAATCGACGATGCCCTCCTGCGGCACACGCAGCGCCGCCACGCCACCCACATGCGGCTCGATCTCGCGCATCGCTTCCGGCTCCAATCGGCAAAGACCCTCCAGGCCATTGGCGCGGCCCCGTTCTTCGAGCGCGCGCAGTCGGGGGAGTTCGGTTTCGTCGGCAGCCACAACCAGTTTGCCGCACACTTCGTGCGGGATCGCGTGCTCGCGGCAGAACTCGACCATCTGCCGGATTCCGGTCACGGCCAGCCGCGCCTTCACGGAGCCGGGCTTGTAGTACAACCCGCAATGCAGTACGCCGCTGTTGTGCCCAGTCTGGTGCCGGCCGACTTGGCTCTCTTTTTCGAGGACGGTGATGCGCGCGCCCGGGAAGCGCTCACTCAAACGGTAGGCGGTGGCCAGGCCCACAATGCCGCCACCGATGACGATGACACTTTTCATTGAGTAGGGCAGACGGTCGCTTTTTGCCGTCTGCCGGCGTTGTTGGCCCAAAAGACAGACCGCACAAAACGACGGTCTGTCCCACAAGCTTCTCTCAGTCCAGCGACACGACCGCTTCCTCGTACCGGCCCGCCCCCATCTGGCCGTCGGGAAATATCTGGTGTTGCGCGATCCACTCGAACGATTCCTCGAACACCTCTTTCGTATAGGGCTCGAAGACGATCCGCTCGCCGGGACCCCATCGCCGTGTGTCCATCTGCGCGTGGAAGCGCTCGGGGAATTCCTTCTTGTAGTAGTGCGTATACAGCTCGGGCCGGAGATCCAGATCGCGCTGCGCGCGGCGCAAGGCGCGGAAATATTTGCGCACGTCCTCGGGGTCGGGATCGCCCGTGATCATCGACGCCATCATGAAGGTTGTGTCGATAATCTTGCGAAAGCCCAGCTGCTCCGCGAAATAGTAAGGCCCGCTGAACAACGATGCCGCCGGAACTTTGCGGTCGATCAAGAGTTCCATGCGTTTGAACAGCAGGCCGTCCGCGAAAGATAAGCGGGTCTCCTCCGGTTTGAGATATTGCTCCAAAGCCTGCAGCGTGGCGTAGTGACTGCCAGACTGGTAACCGACCGATATCGGCACGCCCGCTAATTCCGCCGGATGCGTGATCGCAGATTCAGGCGGAACGAAGACACCGGCCGGCGAGACCGAGTAGGCATCGGCGTAGAGTTTGCCGTGCCCCCTGGATGCCGCTACATTCACCGTCCAATGGCAGGCGCAACTGATATTGCTCGTCCTTCCGCGCTCGAACGTCTGAAACGCGCCGACCCTGTCGCCTAGATCGTGCCGCTGCCCATCGGGCCCCACGATTTCATCGCGGAATTCGTAATCGAGACCTTCGCTCGCAAAATAGCCTTTCTCTTCCGCGATCCACTCATGGAGGCGCATGTGCGGCGCGATGACGAACCTGGGCATCTTCCCTCCCGCACCATTGTAGCTTTGCCGGAGGGCTAACATGAGCTTGTGGAGGCTTCCGTTTCCCACGCCTGGTTTCGGTTCTACGCGGAACTGAACGATCATCTGCCCTTCGACCGGCAGTACCAGACGTTGGAGAAGACGTTCTACGTTCCGGGCGCGGTGAAAGACATGATCGAGAGCTTCGGCGTTCCGCACACCGAAGTCGAGCTGATTCTCATTAATGGCCAGTCGGCGGATTTTTCCAGTTTGGTTCGGGATGGCGATCGTGTTGCGGCCTATCCCATGTTTGAGTCCCTGGACATCACGCCCGAACTGCGAGTGCGGCCGGCGCCCCTTCGCGATCCGAAGTTCGTGCTGGACGTGCATCTGGGCCGGCTCGCGGCCTACCTACGCATGCTAGGTTTCGATGCGAAGTACGATCACGCGGCGAGTGATCCCGAGCTGGCGCGGATTTCGGCGACGGAACAGCGCATCCTGCTTACTCGCGATCGCGGGCTGCTGAAACGGTCAGCCGTGACACACGGCTATTGGGTGCGCCAGACTGGAGGCCGGCGGCAGGCTGCCGAGGTCGTAGCCCGCTTCGATCTGGCCCGTGGCTTCCGGCCGTTTACGCGCTGCATGGTGTGCAACACCGTCCTGCGGGAAGCCACTACGGAAGAGGTACGGCCTCTGCTACCCGTGCGCGCGGCTGCCACATTCGATCAATTCCTTCGCTGTCCAAGCTGCACCCGCGTTTTTTGGAAGGGCTCGCATTACCGGCGAATGCAAAGCTGGATCGTAGAACTGGCGCGCCCGGCGTAGCCGTCGGCGGCCCCGAGGCCGTTCCTGCACTACTTGACCGATACTGTGACGCCGCTCTGTGAGCCATTGCCGCCGATGGTTACTAGCACCGGCAGATCGCCCGAGCGCGCGGTGGACGGAATCTGCACGTTGAGTTGCATGATGCCTTCCACTACTCCCGCGATGCCTCCCGCATAGGTCCAGTTGGCCGGCTGGTTGTCGATCAGAACGCCGACCGGCAGCGCCGCGATCGCCACGCCCGGCCCGTTCGCCGGGTTAACCCGCCCGGTAACTCCGGCAGGAGCCAGTGGGCCTTCGCCCGTCATGAAGAAGACGACATAGCCGCCCGCAGCAACCGGATTGGCGGCATTGTTTGAGCTAAAGTCTGCGTTATGCGCGCCGGGTCCGGTGCCCTGTGCATTCAGGGTGAATATTGCGGGAGATGTCTTCGCGACTGCTACCGAGGTGACATTCGACCTTTGGTTCAGGTAGACCACCAGTACCGTGGCCTGCTGGAAACCCGCAACTTCGTAGGGCACCACAGCGGTAACTTGAGTGCTGCTGGCATAAATCAGCGGCGCTGGATAGCCGTTTACCAACACTTGCACGCCCTGCAGGGTCGTCGCCAAATTCCCCGCCGAGTTGAGCTGCGCAGTGGTGGCCGTGGCCGGTCCCAGATCCGTGCCGAAGATGCTGATGACTTCACCGCCGGCAATCGCACCCGACAGATAACTGGCGCCATTCACTACGCTCGTGACCGTAGGCAACGGCAAAGTCACGTTCAACGTGACGGTGATGAGCACGGTGTTATTCGCGCCCGTTACCGTAATCACACCCGTATAGGGTCCGGCGCTCTGACCGGATGGGTTCACGGAAATCGTCAGGTTCGTTCCGTTCGTCCCCGACCCCGGTGAAACGGATAGAAAATCGCTTCCACCGGTAACGGCTGCGGTGAACGAGCCACCCGAAATCTGTACCGTCTGCGAAGCGGGAGTCTCCCCGCCTGCCTGGTAAGCGAAGGTATAGCTGGTTCGCGTTGCCGATATAACCGGCTGGGCCTGCACCGTAAACGTAACGTTCACCGTCACCGGGCTTCCGCCTAAGGGCGTGATCATCACTTGGCCCATATAGGTGTTCGCCGCGAGGCCGCTGGGATTAGCGGTAATGGTGATGCTCGATTGCGTCGCGCCCTGCGCGGGAGTAGCGGATAGCCACGATCCCGCCGGCGAGGTGGTCACGTTGAATAGAACCGGCGCCGTGCCCGCTACTGAGTTGGATACGATAACCGTGCCCGATTGCGTCGCGGTTCCGGCCTGCGCGGTGAGGTTCAACGACTTCGTGTCGGTCGTGATGTTGCCGCCGCCAGCGGGGCTGACAGTTAAGGTCACGGGAATCGTTTGCGTCTGACCGGTGGTCGGCACGGTCAAGGAAATCATGCCGGTGTACGGGGTCGCGTCGGGAGCTACCAGAGACGGATTCACGCTCACGTTCAATGTGGTATTCGTGGCGCCGCCAAACGAGGGAGTGACCTCCAGCCAGGAAATCGTGTTGGTCGTGGTGATCGTAAGATTGAAACCCGTGGTAGTCGGCGCCGAGACGGTCACTTGTTGCGCGGCGGGAACCGTGCCGCCCTGGAGCGCAGAGAAGCTCAGTGACGACGGATTGATCGTCAGCGGCCCGGTGGTTCCCCCGCTGTTTTCGGTCATCAGGATCGGAATCGACACCGGACTGTTTGCCATGCCCGCAGCCGTAATCACGATCTGATCGGAAAGTAGCGCCGGAGCGGTCCCGGATACATTGGGTGTGATCGTTAGCGTGTTCCCGTTGAGCGAAACCTGAGCCCAACTGGGGGACGACGAAACCGAGAGTGCGGGGGCGGATCCATCGCTGGCAACCAGGGTCACCTTCTGCGAGACCGGTGTAGCGATCGACCCCTGCGAGGTGAACAGCACGGTCCCTCCGCTATTCGCGGTTCGGGCCCAAAGTACGGGTGAGGGAGTGACCGTTAGTTGTACCGTGACCTCCTGGGTGACAGTCCCGGCCGTGATTTCTACATGGCCTAGCAGCGAGGTCTGCGTCGTATACGCGCTGGGATTGACGAGCACCGTAAGATTCCCGGGAACCAGGCCGGTTGCCTCGGAAGGTAGTACGATCCATTCCGGATGGTCCGTGGTTGCCGTGAAAACGGAGCCCACGGGTGTACTGACCAGGAGCGTTTGCGCAGGAACCCCAGACTGCGACGCATTGGTGGAATAGGCGAACGTCAACTGGCTTGGATTGACAGTCACAGCACCGCTCGTTCCGCCGTTCAGCGACAAGTTCACGCTGATCGTAGCCAGCAACGTGCCATTCTGCTCCGTAATCACGACGTATCCTTGGTAGAGGGCTGGAGCGAGCGTGGCCAGATTGGCCGCATTTACCGTAATCGTCAAGACCTGCGAGGCAGGAAGGGACGGGAACTGCGTGCCGGTGCTCATACCGGCCGTCAGCAGCAGCCACGAGCCGCCGGAGATTGTGCCGGCGCTGGCCGAATACGGTGTTGCGCCGAGTACCTGAACCTGTTGTGCCGGGAGTGTGGCTTGTCCGCTCGAGTACGCAATTGGCAGCACAGAAACCGGGTTCGATGCGGAAGGCTGCACGGTCAGGGCTCCCGGAATGCCGACCACGCCGGGGTAAAACGTGACGTTGATCGTAACGGGTGCGCCACCGCCGCTGTCCGGAGTCAGCGTGACGTTTGCTGTGAACGGCCCTGTGTAATTCCCCAAGTCGTTCGTCAGGATCAGGCTCAACGTGTTGGGCGTGGGGCAGTTTGTAGTGGCTGTGCCGCATCCGACTGCGGTTGCACTTAGCCACGACGGGAGGCCTGCCGGTTGAGGAGCAGGATAGCTTACCGTGAAATGAAAGCTCAGCGCGCTGCCATCTGAACTCGTAACGTTAACATTTTGTGATTGAATCGTTCCGGTGAGGTAAACGGTTCTATTGTCGACGACCAGATTGGCAGCATGACCGGCGGCTGCCGCCAACAATCCTGCCAGTAACAGCAGATGACTGCGTTTGAAGGTTTGACGGGCGTCCATTCTACTCTCGGTTAAATTTGATGATAATCGACATCACTTCTGTTTGCCAGAGAACCGGACGCGGTTATCTAATTTTACACTACCCATGGATAGCTCAATATACTAGTCCCAAAAGTCATGCGGCTGCGTACTTTATTTCTAGTACCCGCCTGGTTCTGGTTGGCTGCGTTGTTTGCAGCCCCCTTCGCCATCGTGCTCGGCTACAGCCTGCTAACCCGAGGTGTGTACGGCGGCGTGGAAGCTCCGTGGACTTCCGAGAACTACGCCCGCCTGGTCGATCCTTTGTACCTTTCGATACTGCTGCGGTCCTTCCTCATGGCGCTGGCAGCCACCTTGGTCTGTTTGATTCTCGCCTTTCCCGCGGCGCTGTTTATCTCGGGTGCCGGCAAGCACAAGAACGTGTTCCTGCAACTGGTCATGCTGCCCTTCTGGACTAGTTTCCTGGTCCGTACGTATGCCTGGCTCTTCCTTCTGCGCGATACCGGCTTGATCAATACCGCTCTCCAGTCTCTCGGCGTAATTCACGTGCCACTGCCCCTGCTCTACAACGATGGCGCGGTTCTGCTTGGATTGGTTTACGGATATTTGCCGTTCATGGTGCTTCCCATCTACGCCACGCTGGAACGACTCGATCCGGCGCTGGTGGAAGCCGCCGCCGACCTGGGCGCGCGGCCTCTCGCCGCCATCTTCCGCGTAGTGCTGCCCCTTTCGAAGCCAGGCATCATCGCCGGAGCAGTCCTGGTCTTTATCCCCTGCCTGGGCGCGTACCTCACTCCCGATCTTCTGGGCGGTGGGCGCACCGTGCTCGTCGGGAACCTGGTGCAGAACCAATTCACAACTGCCCGCGATTGGCCCTTCGGGGCCGCCGTCTCCATGCTGCTGATGGGTCTGGTCACGTTGCTGGTCTGGCGCATCCTGCGCCGCGAGGTGGAGGACCTGGTATGAAGCGATGGCTGGCCGTCTATGCGGTTGCGTTCTTCGCCTTCCTGCATCTGCCGCTGGCGACCCTGGCGGTCTTCAGCTTCAACTCGTCCCGGTTCACGGTCTGGGAAGGCATCTCGCTGGTGTGGTACCGCGCCATCTTTCGCGATCCGCAGCTTCTCGAAGGCGCGTGGAACAGCGTCATCATCGCCCTGGTGTCCACCATCCTTTCCACCGCCATCGGTACATTGTGCGCCTATGCGCTGTGGAAGCGCGGCTCCCGCCTGCTCACGGGCTCGTTGTACCTGTCGCTGGTCACACCCGAGATCGTCACCGGCGTTTCGCTGTTAGCGCTCTTCCAATGGTCTTTCCGCTGGCTCGGATGGCAACTGGGGCTGTTCACCGTCATTCTGGCTCACGTGGCTTTCTGCCTCGCCTATGTCGTGATCGTTATTTCCGCGCGGTTGCGCACCATCAGCCCCACGCTCGAAGAGGCGGCTATGGATCTGGGCGCCACCGAGTGGCAAGCCTTCTTGCATGTCACACTGCCGGCCTTGATTCCGGGGATCATCGCTGCTGCTCTGCTGGCGCTCACTGTCTCTTTCGATGACTACGTCATCACCAGCATGGTGGCGGGTGTCGATTCCCAAACACTGCCCATGGTCATCTATGCCATGGCCCGCCGCGGCGCAAGCCCAGTCATTAACGCGATCTCGGCTTTGATCACCGTCTTTTTCGGCGTGCTGATTCTCATCTCCGAGAAAGTGCGGGCGGCATGAAGCGGCGCTCATTCCTGACGGCACTGGCTGGCGCCGCAGCCTGCACCCGCGATCGCCGTGCGCGACTGAACGTCTACAACTGGTCGGCTTACGTCGCCCCCGAAACGATTCCGGACTTCGAGGCGGAATTCGGCGTACGCGTGCGCTACGCCACCTATGAGAGCAACGAAGAAATGCTGGCGAAGGTGCTCAGCGGCAACTCCGGATGGGACGTCGTCTTCCCCACGTACAACCGGCTCCAGCCGATGAGCGCGTATGGCCTGCTGGCCCCGTTGCGTCACGAGTGGCTATCGGGCCTCGATCACCTCGGCGGGAATTTCCGGGCACCCGCGTGGGATCCACCGCTTGAATGGGGCATCCCGTACATGTGGTTCGCAACCGGGATCGCTTACAACCGCAGCATCCAACCCGCACCCACAAGGTGGGCCGACCTGTGGGATACGAAATTACGCGGACGCCTCACCATGCTGGACGATCCCGAAGACATGCTGGGCGCCTGCCTGAAGAAAATCGGCCTCGACTTCGACGCTACCGATCCTACCGCCCTGCGCCGCGCCGAGCGTGAGGCCATCGCGCAGAAGCCGCTGCTGCGGGCCTATCTCAATGCCGAGGTTCGCGATCAATTGGTGGCCGGCGATGTTCTCGCCGCCCAGCTTTGGTCCACCACCGCGCAGCAGGCCATTGACGCCGCCCCGCATCTCGCCTTTGTCTATCCCGCCGAAGGCTTTCCGTTCTATTGCGATTGTGCGGTGGTTCTACGCGAAAGCCGCCGCCAGAGGCTGGCGCACCAGTTTCTGGATTACCTGCTGCGTCCTTCCGTTTCGGCTGCGATCGCGCAATACACGCGCACCGCAACGGCCAACGCCACCGCGCAAGCGCTTCTGCCCGAAACCACCCGGTCGAATCCCACGCTCTATCCACCCGCCGCGATCTACCGCCGCGGAGAGTGGCCGCGCACCCTGCCGCCCGCCGCGCAACGCCTGCGTGACCGGATTTGGACGGAAATCAAAGCTTCGTAGCGGTTACCGGCTGCTTCGCTCTGCCGCGCCAGGCCTTCCAGGCTTCATTAATGGTCGGCAACAAAGAGACGAAAATGATGAGCAGAACCACCTGGTCGAAGTGCCGGCGCACGATGGGGACGCCGCCCAGCGTATAGCCCAGCATGGTCATGCTGAAGACCCAGCCGAGGCTGCCGAAGACGCTGAACGACAAGAAGCGCGGATAGTGCATTCCGGAAACGCCCGCCATAAAGGGCGCGAAGGTTCGGATCACCGGCACGAAGCGCGCCAGAATGATCGTCTTTCCGCCATACCGCTCGTAGAAATGTTTCGTGCGCAGGACATATTCCTGCTTGAACAGCAGCGAATCGGCACGCTTAAAGATGCGCGGTCCCGTATGCCGGCCCAACCAGAAACCCGTGGTATCCCCCACGAGCGCAGCCGCCATCAACACGGCATTAATCGCCACGATGTTGAGTTGTCCCGCTCCCGAAACCACCCCCACGGTGAACAGCAGCGAATCGCCCGGCAGAAAGAAGCCCAGCAGCAGACCGGTCTCCGCGAACACGATGCCGGACAGAGCCGTATAGCCCCACCACCCTGCGAGCAGCGTGCTCAACAATAGAATGAGCCGTTCCGGGTTAGTGAGCGAACGCAGAAACTCGAGGATGCTCTGGATCATTCCATTTCCTAAGAACCTGACTTACCGTGCGACCAGAGGGAATAAGTGGGGCAGACGATCGTTTTTGGTCGTCTGCCAGGCCGGCCGACGCAAGCTGGCAGACCGCAAGAAAACGACGGTCTGCCCCACAATGCTCCCTCTGCATGCGAACCTCATGGAGCACCGGGTGCCCACAAACGTCATGCACACTCCACAGCCCTGGCTGTTCCTCTAGTTCTCTGCGTCTCGGCGGTGAACTCTACCTAGCTGGTCTTATACTGCCCCACCAGGTTTTGGATCGCCTGCTGGCGGATTTTGATCTTCCCCTGCTTCATCAGGGCCTCGCGCAATCCGGCTTCAAACAGCGTGGCCCGGTCGCGTGCTTTGTCGCCCTTGATCTGATCGCGAATGGTATTGCGCTCGGCTTCGAACTTCGACAGGTCCGGCGGTATGTGCGCGACCACCTTGGCCACCACCGTGCCATCCGGCGTTCCGACTGGTGGAATGATCGAGCCGTCGGGGCGCGAGAACCCCTCCGCCAGATAATTCGCCGAGCCCAGCCCTTCCACGTTACCCGTCCGGCCCACATCGTCGGCTATTTTTGCCGTGAATCCCATCGATTTCGCGGCCTTCTCAAGGTCTCCGTCCGCCTTCGCCTTGTCGTACAGTTCCTGCGCATGAATCCGCACTGCCTGCGAGGTACGCGTGGCCAGTATGGCCGTTCGGATCTGGCCCTTCACTTCCTCTAAAGTCGAAGGACGCGGCGGCAGCACATCCATCACCACGGCTAGCGCAATCCGATTGTTCGGCAGGGCTACCGCCGCCGAAACCTCTCCCTTCTTCAGAGGAGCGATGGCCTGGTCGAAATCATTTGATGTCCCGACCTCCGGAACTGGCTTGCCCGCTTCTACCCCGTCCGCCTTCACGAGTTGCATTTGGAACTGCGTGGCCACCTTGTCGGGATTGGCCGGATCCTTCTGCAGCGCAGTCTGGACCTGGTCTGCGATCTTTTGCATCTGTGCAGCCGCCTGTTGCTTCTTCATCAAGGCCGCGATCTCCGTTTTCACTTCCTCGAATGTCCGCAGGCGGGCATCTTCATGCTGCAAGACCTGGATAATGTGGTAGCCGTACTGAGTCTTTACCAAATCGCTGGTTTGCCCGGGCTTTAGGGAAAACGCTACCCGCTCAAACTCCGCGTCCGTCTGGCCGCGCGTGACCCAATCCGGCAGTTCCCCGCCGTTCTGCGCCGATCCGATATCCTCCGAATTCTTCTTGGCCAGTTCCGCAAAATTCGCGCCGGCCTTGATCTGCTTTAGTAAGTCTTCGCCTTTCGCCTTCATCTTGGCGTCTTCCGCCGCCGGTTTGTCCACAGTCTTGAGAAGAATGTGCCGGACCTTGATGCGCTCCATCACCCGGTACGACTCCTTGTTCTGGTTGTAGTACTGCTGCAATTGGGCGTCGGTTGGGTTGATGGCCGCTTCCAGTTTGCCCTGGTCTGCGATCAGAATTGCCAGATTCTTTTTCTCGGGCGTCTGGAAAACCGATTTATTGGCGTCGTAGTAATTCTTCAGATCCTGCTCAGTGGGTTCCGACTCCTTGTTGTACATGTCAGGCTTGACCAGGACCCACTGCACTTTGATCTTTTCGTATTTCTTCTTGTACTCCTGCTCGATCTCAGCCGGCGAAACTACAACACCTTCCACCGCGATATTGCGCAGCCGGCTGATCAGAATCTGCCGCCGCAGGCTGTCTTCGAATTCCGGAATCGTCATATTCTGCTGGGCCAGCATGGCGGCGTATTGGTCTTTACCCACGAAGTTCCCGTCGGGGAAAAGGCTGGGCGCCATCTGCTTGATGGCATCGCGCACGTCCTGATCGGTCACTTGAAACCCCAGCCGGTCGGCCTCATATGCCAAGGCTTTATCGGTAACCATTTGCTCGACCATTTGCGGGATGTAGTTCGGAATGATCTCGGCCGGCAGCCTTTGGTTTCGCATGGTGCTCTGCACCACTTTCTGGACGTCGCTCACGGTAATGGTTTCCTTGCCCACCGTGGCTACCACCTGGTCGGGATTATTGCCCGACCCGGTGTCGTAGTTGGGAATCAGGTACAGCAGCATGGAAGCCGCTACCATCACAAGAATGGCGCCCAAGAGAATGCGTACGGCCCGATCACGCCTGCGAAAAAGATCAAACATTGGATAAATACTCCCGTCGTTTTATTTGGGAAATACTAGTATAACGTGGCGGCTGTGGCGCATCGCCGTGCGCTGCCATCTGATAGCAAACTCTATCGATAGTTAACGCTTCCCCAAGCCGCACTCCTCGTGCACCGCGCGCACCGCCTTCTCCAACCCATCGCGGCGCACCACGATAGCGATCGTCAGCTCGCTCGATCCCTGAGCGATAGCGATGATATTCACCCGCTCGCGCGAAATGGCCGTAAAGATGCGCCCCGCCAGCCCCGGCTTCCCCTGCATGCCCTCACCCACCACGGCCAATAAACCGACATTGTTATCCACCGCGATGGGCTTCACGTACCCGTGCGCCAACTCCAGCGCGAGCGCCGATTCCAGAGCCTGCAACGTTCGCTCCAGTTCCTCGGCCCGGACCAGAAAACAGAAGCTCTGCCGGTAGCTGGAACTGGAAAGCACCATCACCTCCACGTCCACCCGCGCGATGGCGTCGAGAGCCCGCGCCATTACCTGCACGCCGGCCAGTTCCGCGCTCGCCGGCTCCAGTGAAACCAGCGCCACTTGAGCAAGTGAGGTGACGGCCCGCGCGCCATTGGCCGCGGCAATCGTAGGCACGATCTTGGTTCCCGATTTCTCCGGCGCGAAACTGTTCTTGCTCCATACCGGAATCTGTTTCTCCACCAGCGGCGCCAGCGTGCGCGGATGCAGTACCTTCGCCCCGTTATACGCCAGCTCCGCGGCCTCGGCGTAGGTGACTTCTTCGAGCACCACGGCATCGGGCACCAGCCGAGGGTCGGCGCTCATGATGCCGTCTACATCGGTCCAGATCCAAACCTCGGCCGCATCGAGCGCCGCCGCCAGGATCGAGGCGGAGAAATCCGAACCGCCCCGCCCCAAAGTAGTTGGGCGCCCATCCGCCGTGGCTCCGTTAAACCCTGTGATTACGGGCAGCACACCGCGCTCGATGAGCGGGAGCAAACGGGCTCGGGCCTTTTCGCGAGTCGGCTCCATCAGCGGTGAGGCGTTGCCGAACACGGCATCCGTCACCACCAGTTCCCAGGCGTTTACCGCCGCCGCGGGCGTTTCCTCCGTTTGCAGGAACTCACTCACCAGCAATGCGGAGAGCAACTCGCCCACCGCCAGCGCCTCGTCTACCGAACGAGGCGGCCGCTCACTCAGCATCGCTATGCCGTTGGCGATGCGCTCGAAATCGGCGATCCGGCTGTGGATCGCCGCCAGCACGGACGCGTGGCGCGTCTCCGGCAACAACTCGCGGCAGGCGTCTGCGTGCCGGGCGCGTAGCGCAGCCAGGTTGGTCTCCATGCCCGTGCGGTCCCCTGCTTCTGCTTGCCGCATGGTGCTCAGCAGAAGATCGGTAATCTTCGACATGGCCGAGACCACTACCACCACCGGGCGCTGGCGCTTTTCCGCCGCGGCCAGCCGCGCCGCCACGCGCATGCGTTCGGCCGAGCCGACGCTCGTGCCGCCGAACTTCATCACTACCAGGCCGTCCATCCGACTCAACGGAAGTCCTTCCCGTTCGTCACCCGCGACCGGATAATCTTCAGAATCGCCTCCTCCACCTGGTCGATCGTCAGCGGGGTGGTATCCACATACAGCGCATCCGGGGCTTGCGCCAGCGGCGCATCCGCCCGCGTGCTGTCGCGCCGGTCACGCTCCTCGATTTGATCCGCCACCGCTTTCTGGGAAATCGTCTCCTGCGGCGCCTTGGCCTGCTCTTCGATGTAGCGCCGCCGCACCCGCTCGGCCGGCTGCGCATCGAGGAAGATTTTGACATCGGCATCGGGAAAGACCACGGTCCCGATATCGCGCCCTTCCATCACCACGCTGCTGCGCTCGCCGATCGCCCGCTGCTTGGCCACCATGGCCCGCCGGACGCCGGGGATCACCGCCACCTTCGAAGCGCAGCTCGAAACTCCCAGCGTGCGGATGGCGTCTGTCACGTCTTCGCCGTTTAACCGGATTCGTCCCGGCAAAAGCTCGATCTCCGCGGCCAAGGCCAGTTGTTCGAGACGGTGCATGTCGCTCGTGTCGACGTGCTGCCGTTGCGCCCACAGCGCCACTGCCCGATACATCGCGCCCGTATCGATATAAATGAACCCGAGCCGTTCCGCCAATCTCTTCGCAATCGTGCTCTTGCCGGCGCCCGCCGGCCCGTCGATTGCCACCACGACACGTCGCTGTCCCATCGGTATCAGAAAGTAGAATAGCAGCAGGCATGCATCCCGACGAGTTCGATCGCCTGGTGTCGGCCGCCTACGCGCGCATTCCGGGCCGTTTTCGTAAGCGCCTGAAGAATATTGCCTTGGTGGTGGAACCCGAGCCCTCCGCGGCGCAACTGGCGCGCGGCCAGGTACCGCGCGGCGGAACGTTGCTGGGCCTCTACGAAGGCCGCCCTCTGACGAAGCGGAGTGTGTTTGAACCCTTCGCCATGCCCGACCGCATCACCATTTTCCAAGGCCCCCACGAACGCCTGGCCCGCAGCCCCGAACATCTGCTACAGCTCATCGACGAGACCGTCTGGCACGAAGTAGCCCACTATTTTGGTATGAATGAAGCGGAAGTGCGCGCCGCTGAGCGCCGCCGCCGCAAGTAGCGCTACGGCGCTCCCAACCGGATATCCGAAGGCGGTCCCTGCTGAGTCTGCGGAGCCCCGCCCGGCATGCCGGAAGTGTTGCCAAAACTGGAAGTATTCCCGAAACTCGAATTGTTTCCGGGGCTCGAATTATTCCCAAAGCTCGAATTGGCGCCGAAGCCCGACCCGCCGACGCCGGTTTGAGCACCCGGATTCCCCGGCGTCGTTCCCATGTTTTGCACCGGCGTTCCGGTGACGCCGGCATTGGCGTTGGGCGTCTGCCGCTGCTTGGTGTAATCGAAGATGAACTCCCACTCGTTGTAGTTCGTCCGATCGTTGTACACCATGATGGAAGCGTCTTCAGAGGTGCTGGCGACGCCCGCAATTCCGCCCCCGATCTGCGTTCCCCCCGGGCCTGCCTGCCCGGTGCCCGGCCCTCCTGGCGCTTGGCGCGGGCTGGTCAGCATGTTGTTGATCATCGCCGTAGCCGGATTGGCCGCTTGTCCGTTCGCTTGCTGGCCGAATCCGCCGCCCGCATTCTGCTGGCCGAATCCGCCGCCCGCATTCTGCTGGCCGAATCCCCCGGTGTTGTTGAAGGTTTGCTGGCCAGGTTGATTGAATCCGGTGTTTGGATTCTGGGCATTCAACGATGGATCGGTACCCGGCTGTACGGGCTGCGTAAACTGGTTTTGGTTAGGAATCGGAGGGGCGAAGGGCCTGGGCGGAACGGACCCGCCTCCCAGGCTGGACCCGTTCGAACCGAGCGAACTGTCCCCACTAAACGAGGAGCTCGACCCGCCGATCGATGACGAAGATCCGCCAATCGACGACACCCCGATAGACGATTGATTTCCCTGATTAGAAAGAGCCTGTTGTAGCGGCACCGGCGGGCGGTTTGGATTGAACTGCGTGGGTATCGGTTGGCCCGGCTGTACGGGTTGCCCCAACTGCCCCGGCTGCCCGATCTGTCCTGGCGCAGCGGCTCCCGGGAAATTTGCCACTTCCGTAGGAACGGGCGCCCCGGCCTGGCCCTGGTTATTGTTGCCCAGTTGAGGGTTCGGATTGAGCAAGCCGAACCCCGGTTGTCCGGTGGGATTGTTTGGGTTCGTCGGAGCGGCTGGAGCCGGATAGGGCTGATACGCCTGCTGCGGCGTTCCAGCATTCGGTTGGCCGGGATTCGGCTGACCAGGATACGGTTGCACGGGATAGCCCGGACTGGGTGGCACGCCTGCGACGCCGGCGTATTGCTGCGGAATCGGCTGCCCGTCCGGCCCCACGGTTGGGGCCGTTCCGCCTTCACTGACGCGCCGCCGGCTCGCGGCACTGTTGACCGTCGGCTGCCCCGGCTGGCCCGGGAGCGCCCCCATGTCCGGGATTTCCGCGATCGAACTCTGCGTCGCGCTGCCCTGTCCCTTGTCATCTTGCTTGGCTTTATTAGTGATCGAGTCGGTGAACACGCCCGCAGCGTTGATATGAATCAAGCGCCATTCACTTTTTCCCGTGATTGGATCTTTAAACCGGTGCCTGAGGAAACGCCGGTTGTTAAAATTCTCCAGATCTTCGATCTTCGCTGGATACCGTCCGCTCGCCCGCACAAAGAGCTGGATGGCGCGTTTATACTGCTCGCCGCGCTCCATCAGCAATTGCTCCTTCTGCCGCTGGGCCTGAAACGCCGCGCGCGGAATCTGGATGTACAGGGAAATCGCAATCACCGCCGCCATCAGAAACACCAGCAGCATGGCAAATCCGGATTCGCTGTTCCGTTTCGTCCGGCTCATCCGGCTTCCTCCGCCAGCGGTATCGTCTGCTGCCGCTTCGACTCGGTATCCTCCATCACCACCGACGTCAAACCAATGCGCACCAGCCGGTAGCGCCGCTTGAGCGTGTCCCCTTCTTTGGCGACCACGATATCTTCCCCATCGAGGAAGAACGCCGTTTTTCCGCCGCCGATCTTGGCGGAAGTGTATCCATAATATTTCAAGTTGATCGGTGGCGGAGGCGGCGGCCCCGGGGGCTTCGGCGGTTCCACGTTCGCCACTACCGGCGCAATCGGCCTCAGGGGAACCTTCGGCTCCGGCCCCTTGGGAAGTTCCTTGGGAGGCGCTTGCCCGAATTGAAACAAGTTCCGCCCCGGGCCCGCAGCGGCGACCGCTTGCAGCTTCCCCAAAAGATCGCGCCGCAGCGTGGGATCTACCTTCGTGGGATCAATCCGATCCTCAGGCCTCTTCGACCGCAACACCGGATGGAACTCATCGCTGCGATTTCGGCTCACCGCCCGCGGTGTGGTAGCCGGCGTGGAATCCGTTTGCGGAGTGACAGCTGGTGCGGCCGGCGCTTCGGCGGCACGGGGCGCGCTCGCAGCCGGCGTTGAGTCCGAAGGCCCCGAAAACACGTTCGAATAGACAAGGTATCCGGCGATGAGGCCAAACACCGCGAGGGTCGCCACTTTCTTCGGCTCGTTGGTGCCCAGCTTCATAACGTCGCTCCCGGCGCACCTTCTCGCACAAACGAGTCCAGTTTCAAGCTCACCGTCAACAGCGTCCCGCCCTGTTGCGGCGAGGTCTGCATGCTTTCGATAATCAGGAAGCGCGGCGATTTGTCCAGCAGGTCCACGAACTTGGTCAGGCCGCCGTACGGACCCTCATACGCCACCGTAATCGACATCATCTTGAGCGTGTCGCTGCCTTCGATGTCGTTCAGCTCCAGGCTGTCCTGGCGCAGCTTGATTCCGGCTTCCTGCGCCATGCGTTCCAGCTCCGCCATCACCGTGGAATATGCGGCGCGGCGGTCCGTAAAATAAGTGCCGATAAAATCGTCGCCATCGCGGCGCGCCGATTCGGCCTTGTCCACCAGCCGCTTCGTGTTTGCCAGGTGCTGCTGCATGCCGGTCAGTTGCCGGCGCAAGTCCGCCTGCTCGCGCCGCAGATCGTCGGCCGACCCGCCGAATGGTTTGATCGCCACGATCGCCGCCACCAGGTTCGCCGCCAGCAGGGCGCCGATAATGACGCGCATGACTACGCGTGGATCTTTGATGGCGGACTTAAAGTCTCTGGGCATAGTTCACCACCACGCGGCTGCGAAACAGCGGTTCCGACTGCGAAGGCGCCTGGCTGCTGGGCACCGAAGGCGATTCGAAAAGCGCCGACGATTCGAGAGACTTCAGGAATTCGATCACCGCGCCCTGCGACTCGGCCCCCACCTGCATGTCCAGCGTCACCTGGTTGTCCTTGTTCACATACGGCCGGATGGCCATCAGCCGCACGTTGAACGGCATGGTCTTCTCCAAATCGGCCAGGATCTTGGTCCAACTGATTCCCTTGCGATAGAGTAGCTCGTTCAACATGACGCTGCGCTCGATCACTTCGGTGTTCTCCGGCCGCCGCAGGATGGCGTCGAGACTGGCTTGCTCCGCGGTCACTTTGCGAGTGTCCTTTTCGAGCTGGTTTACTTCGTGCCGCACATCGGCCAGCTGCGAACGGTCGAGCAGGATCAAAGAAATCAAACCGCCCAGCGTCGCCAGCAGCAGAAGCGAGACCGCAATGGAAGCGACCATCAGCGCCCGGTCGCGCCGGAACGGCTGGCTCGCGAGATTGATCGGAATCTTCATGTCAGTTGTTCTTCGCGATCGACCGCAGATACCCCAGCAGGCCGGCGTCGTTCTCCCCCGGAACCCCCAAAGGCGATCGCAGCACGTCCACCGGAACGGATAGTTCTTCCGTGAACCGCCTCTGGGCCTCGTCCGAATCCGCGCCGAAGCCGCACAGAATCAGGTTCTCCACACGCCCGCTCAAATTGTCCTCCACGTATACAAACGTGGGCAGGAGCACCGCCGCGATGTCTTCCAGTTCCTGCGAAGCCACCTCCAGGCAGCGCGCCAGTTTGATGGCGCTTTTGTCCCGCACGATCACGGTGAGCGCCTGCCCCGTGATCTTCGCCAGCACGCTCAATCCTGCTTCCGGAGCCAGCTCCAGAGCCGCCATGCTCGAGGTAGTCACGAATCCCGGATTCAATCCTGCCGCGCGAAACGGCGCTTCATACCGCGCCACGATTTCGATGGGCGCCATCACCACCAGGACATCACATCGCTTGTGTGCACCGGGCTGCGGCCAAAAGCCCACGGCCGCCGCCTCCACATCGAAGGGCACGCTCCGCTTCAATCGGAACCGCACCAGCGAAAGCTGCTCCTTGGCATCCGAAGGAAACTCGTCGAAATCGAGCACGGTGATACGCGTGCTGAAATCCGGCAGAATCAGCGCGGCATCCTTCCGCTTCCGTGCCCCCTGCCCGGCCACCAGCCGGCGCACCGCCATCGAAAATTCGTCCGCATCGATGACGTTCTCTTTCACCGGCGATACGGACAATACTCCAGGCTTGAGCGGCCGAAACTCGACCTCCGCCTTGGACCCGATCCGCGCCACGGCAATCCCCGCTTCCGAAACTTCGAAAGCCATCGCCGGCGGTGGTTCGTGAACTAGCGATTTGAGCCGATCTAGCATTTATTCACCGCCGAGACGCCGAGACGCAGAGGATAAGCAAGATTGCCACGTGCCCGTACCGTTTGTAGGTTTCCTTTGTTCCATGAGGTTGGCGCGCAGAGGAGGCAGAGGGAACAAGTCCTCGACCGGGTTCCCGGCGCAGGTCGAGCAGGGAGGCTGAAGCTGTCGCAGCGGTTTGTTCCAGCACTTGTTTCCTCTGCTCCCTCTGCGCGCCAACCGGATAAAGCGCACGCCGTTCGCCAACTCGGCAGCGCCCATTCGTAAAACTCTGCGTCTCTGCGTCTCGGCGGTGATATCCATCCCCTCTACCCTTCAATAAACGTGACCTTATTGATCTCGCGCAGCGTCGTGATGCCCGAGCGCATCTTATCCACCGCCGACTCGCGCAGGAAGGTCATTCCGTCCTCTCGCGCAGCCCGCTTGATTTCCGAAGTCGGCCGGCGGTCCAGAATCATCTCGCGGATGCGATCCGTCAGGTCCAAAAGCTCGTGAATTGCCGACCGTCCACGGAATCCCGTGCCGCCGCATTCGAAGCAGCCGGCGCCCTCGTAGAGCGGCACATCGCGCCATTCGTCGGGGTTCAACCCGGCTTCCACCAACGCGGAATCGGGGTGGCGCACACGCTTTTTGCAGTAATCGCAAATGACGCGCACCAGCCGCTGCGCCAGAATGCAGTTCAGCGAAGAAACGAAGTTGTACGGCTCGACGCCCATATTCAGGAATCGGCCGAGCACGTCCAGCACATTATTGGCGTGAACCGTGGTGAACACCAGGTGCCCGGTCAGCGCCGAGTTGATGGCGATCTGGGCCGTCTCTTGGTCGCGGATTTCGCCCACCATGATCTTGTCTGGATCGTGGCGCAAGATGGAACGCAGCCCGCGCGCAAATGTGAGGCCCTTCTTCTCGTTGACCGGAATCTGCGTGATGCCCTTGATCTGATACTCCACCGGGTCTTCGATGGTGATGATCTTGTCTTCGTCGTTCTTGATCTCGCTCAGCGCCGCGTAAAGCGTGGTAGTCTTGCCCGACCCGGTCGGCCCCGTGACCAGCACCATGCCATACGGTTCGAGAATGTAGCGCCGGAATTTCACCAGGTCCTGATCGGAGAAGCCCACCACATCGAGCGAGAGCTTGGCGAACTTCTCGCTCATCGATTCTTTATCGAGAACGCGCAGCACCGCGTCTTCGCCGTGGATCGTCGGCATGATCGACACGCGGAAGTCAATGAGCCGGTTCTTATAACGCACGCGGAAGCGGCCGTCCTGCGGCACGCGCTTCTCGGCGATGTCCAGCTCGCTCATCACTTTGATGCGCGAAATGATCGTCGACTGCCAGTCCTTGGCAATGGGCGGCATGGCATAGTGCAGCACGCCGTCGATGCGATACTTGATAGCCACTTCCTGATCGCGCGATTCGATGTGGATGTCGCTGGCCCGCCGCTCGAGCGCGTTGAAGATCGTGGTGTCGACCAGTTTAATGACGGGGGCGATATCGCTATCGGTGGCCGTCAGCTTGTCGATCGAGAGGGTTTCATCCTGGTCGCCCTCGTCCGCAACAACGTCGAGCGTGAATCCTTCGGTGACCTCTTCGAGCACCCGCTGCGATTGTTCCGTCTTTTTCAGCAGCTCGGCGATCTGCGACAACGTCGCGACCTTCACGCGCAGCTTGGTGTTGAGCAGGAGCGTCAGCTCATCGATCAGGTTCAGATTGCGCGGATCGGCCAGCGCGATTTCGAGCGTCCCATTCCGCATACCCATTGGCACGAAGTTGTAGCGGAACATCAGATCCACCGGGATCGACCGGAAGAGATCGTGATCGATCGAGGCCTCGCGCAGATCGACATACTCGCAGCGATACCGCGCCGCCATGGCGCGCGCCTGTTCCGCTTCCGCCAGTGGATCCGTCAATCTCGGTTTTTCCGTCGTGGCCATTTTAGTTCACCGCCGAGACGCCGAGGCGCCGAGTCAAAACAATGGCCAATACGCGCGCGTGACGTTTGCAGGCTCGCGTTGCTCCATGAGGTTGGCGCGCAGAGGGAGCGCGAACAAGTGCTGGAACAAGGTTACTAGCGTCCATCAAACGTTCCAACGCCGCTAACGGCGCCGGAGCATTACAGAGAACCGACAGGACGCGCGGCGCCCAAGTCGAGCACTTGTTCCCTCTGCTCCCTCGGCGCGCCAACCCCATAAAGCCGGCAGCGCTCCCAAACGCCTCCGCGCCCATTCTTAAAACTCTGCGTCTCTGCGTCTCGGCGGTAATATCCATACCCCACCTACCGAATCGAATCCGCCAACGAAAAAATCGGCAGATACAACGAAATCAAAACAAATGCCACAAACCCGCCCATCACGATCATGATGGCCGGCTCGATCAACGATAACGACGCCTGCATGCGCGTATTCACGTCTTCTTCAAAGAATTCCGCCACGCTGCTCAGCATGGTCGGCAGCGCGCCAGTCGATTCCCCCACTTCGATCATATCGACCGCTAACGGCGGAACTAGACCCGAAGTCCGCAACGATCCCGAAAGCGGCTGCCCTTCCCGCACGCTTTTGCCCGCAATCGATACGGCCTTCTCGAGCAGCGGCGTGCCCAGCGATTCGGCCGCCGTCTCCATGGCCTGCACCAGCGGAATTCCGCCCGTCAGCAGCGTGCTCAGAATTCGCGCCATTTGCGCCACCTGGTACTTCAGCCAGATCTCGCCGAATAACGGCATCTTCATCTTGACGCGATCCACCTTCTCGCGCGCCGAATCTTTCTTGGACCACCACCGGAACAGGAAAATGCCGCCCACGATCGCCGCGGCGAATGCCAGGATGTATGTCCGCGCCGTCGTGCCCACCGCAATCAGGATGACCGTCATCTTCGGCAACTGGGCGTTCATGCTGGCGTAGAGTGTCGCGAAGGTCGGCACCACGTACGTTACCAGGAACACCATCAACAGGATCACCAGAACGATCAGCACCGACGGGTACATCAGCGATACCAGCACCTTCTTCTTCACCGCCAGGGAAAGTTTCTGGTACGTAATGTAACGGTCCAACACCTCCGTGAGGCTGCCGCTTTTTTCACCCGCCATCACCGAGGTCACGTAGATCTTCGGAAAGACGCCCTGCTGCCGGAAGGCTTCGGAGAGCAGCGTCCCGTTGCGAACTTCATCCCGCACTGCTTTGACATACGGCCCGAGCTTGGCGTCGGTCAACCGTTCCGCCAACAAGTCCAGCGATTTCAGAATCGGAAGACCGGCCCGAATCAGCGTCACAAATTGCTGGTTGAAGATCAGGAACTTCTCCAGATTCAGCGCTTTGCGCTTGCCCACGAAGCCCCTGAGCGCCACCGTCCGCGGCTTGATCGAGTAGATCAGGAAGCCCTGTTGGGAAAATTTCTCCCGCAACTCCTTTTCGGAGCCGGCGACCGCCACCTGCTGGTGAATCTGGCCGCGCCCATCCGCATACTTGAGAACGAAATCGGCCATAGCCTATTGGCTGGTCTCCTCCACCACCACGCCCGGCGGCGCCTTGTACTGGAAAAGCTTGGCATCGAGCGGCGGATCCAGCTTCTCCTGGTCGAACGTGAACGCCAGCAGGGAACGGTCGAATCCCGTCACTTTCAATTCGCGGATGTGCCCATCGGGAGCCACCAGGAATTCCACTGAGGAGTAGGGCAAATCGTCGCTCTTGGGCTCCCCGGTGATGCGCGTGTCAGCCCCCTCGAGAGTTCCCTGCAAATTGCGAAACTCCTTATTAAAGTGCAGCTTACCGAGAAGAAAGGCGAGCGGAGCGCGCATATCCTCGGTTTCCTTCAACTTCATCTTCTCGGCCTTATTATCTATTGGTGTATAGAGCCAAAGGAACTTCCCATCGGAAACGAATAGCTTCCCTTTGGGTTGGGAATATTCCCCCCGCATGCGGCCCGGTTTGCGCAGCATGAGCGTTCCGCTCTCCGTGCGCCGGATGCTTCCAGGAGGCGTATATTGCTCGGTAAAAAGGACTTCGAGCGTTTGCGCGTGGTTGTAACGGATTTCCGCCTTCGTCAGCAGGTCATCCAGTTTCGTGTCCGCGGCAAACGCCGACACCACCAGCAGGCCGGAAATCAGCCAAAAAAGCTTCACAAACCTTTGACGCCGTGGATTCCCGAAACGTGTAAAGCCTCGGGGTTCAAATGGCTCTAGCCGCCTGCGCCGGCGGTCCGGCTGGGCCGCAGGACGTCGGAAATCTTACGGGCGAGCTCTGCCGCTGTGAACGGCTTCTGCAAAAATCCGATGGCACGGTTGCCCAGACGCCGCTGCGCCTCTTCTGCCCCGTAACCGCTCGTAACAATAACCGCTGCCTGCGGCCACCGCGCCAGCAAGCGGCTCAGTGTTTCCTCGCCGCTCATTAGGGGCATGGTCATGTCGAGCAGCACGGCATCAATCTGACCCGGTGTGGCTTCATACGCCGAGAGAGCCCCGTTGCCGTCGGTGGCTGTAACCACTTGATAGCCGGCACTGGTAAGCACGAGTTGCGCGGTGCGCCGGACCACTTCCTCATCGTCCACTACCAGCACCGTACCGCGCCCCCATGTGGTGAACGAAACCGTCGCCGGAGCGGCCTCGGCCGGTTGTCCGGCAACCGGGAAGAATACCCGGAACGTCGTCCCTTTACCCGGCTGGCTCTCCAGCATCAATGCGCCACGATGCCCCCGGATGATGCCCAGGACCGCCGAAAGCCCCAATCCCCGGCCAGCGAATTTGGTGGTGTAGAAGGGGTCGAAGATGCGCGCCATGGTGGATTCTTCCATCCCTGCGCCCGTGTCGCGCACCACCATCGCTACGTAGTCTCCGGGCGCGATAGGCTGCCGCGTCACATTCGCCTCCAGCTCCGCCGCTCCCACCGTCCGCAAGAAGGTGCTGACTTCGACCGTGCCATTGTCTTCGCCAATCGCTTCCGCCGCATTGATCACCAGGTTCATAATCACCTGTTGCAGTTGGCTGGCATCTGCGTCGACGCGTGGCAAATCCTTTTCGAGCAACAGCCGCAGCCGCACGTTCTTGGGAATCGATGCCTGGATCAAGCTCGTTATCTGCGTCACCTGCTGCGAAAGATCCAACGCTTCGATGAAGAAGCGTCCCCGTCCGGAATAAGCCAGCATCTGAGCGGTCAGCTTGGCCATGGCTTCACCGGCTTCGAGCAGCGAACGCACCGACGCGGCATCCCTGGAACCGGCCGGGAGCCGCTCCTGCAGCAGGCTGGCATTGCCGATCACTCCGGTCAGCAAATTGTTGAAGTCGTGTGCGATTCCGCCGGCCAGCACGCCCAGGCTTTCCAGGCGTTGCGTCTGCTGAATCTGCGTCTCCAGAGCCTTGCGTTCGGAGATGTCCGCCGCCATCAACACCACGCCATCCAGGGTCGCATCGGCGGCCAGGATCGGCGAAGCCCAAACCGCCAGATGGAACTGGTTCTCCCGCGCGGCCACAGTCACCTCTACACCTGCAACCGACTCGCCCCGTCCCGCCCGCATCGCCAGATCCCGGCACTGCAGATTATCCGGCACCGACATCGCGTCCGCCACCGGGTTCGACCGCCGCACGCTGCCATCCAGATTGAAGGCGCAGATTGCCAGCGGACAGGCTTCGATCAGACTGCTCAGTATGGCGTTGGTCTGCTGCAATTCCCATTGCGCTTTTCGGCGGTTGGCCACTTCCAGTTCGAGCAGTTCGTTCGTATTGACCAACTCGCGCGTGCGCAGGTGGACCTGGCGGTCCAGATCGTCGCGAGATTGGCGAAGCTCCGCCTCCGCGCTGCGGCGTTGTAGATCGACACTCAACACCTGGGCGGAACTAAACCACAAAATCGCGATGGCGGCGAGAATATTGACCGATGCATAGATGGCCGCACCGGGTTGGCCGCCATAGAGACCGAAATGCTGCAGCAGAACCCGCATGGCGATGGTGAACGCCGGCAGAACCAGCGGAACCGGCAACAAGCGGCGCGTGATCAGGCCGGCGGGACCCGTGTCGCGGAGCAAGGTGATCAAATGGCCGGCTCGACCCAGGAGCAGCGCGCTCGTCGCCCCGAGCAACGCCATTAGGGCCGTGATCGGTGTCATGGTTTCGCGCTCGGTCCGAAACCCGGCCGCCGCGTAACCCGCGAAGTTAAAAAAACAGAGCGTGATCACGATGACCAGGCCGCACTCCCGAATCAGCACGACCACTTTGCGCCCGACCGGGAGCAGCAGCAGGGCCATCGCCAGCAGGCAAAAATGGAATCCCGACAAAGCCCCGGGCCGCCCCGGATGCCGCACCGTATGCAGAAGCTGCTTGGGAAACAAGAGTTGATCGAAGGGCGTGTTCTTGTCCAGAACATACTCGCCCCAACTGATGGCTCCGATCGCTAAAACGACCAGGCTACCCAACCGGAGCAGGTTTGGATAGCGTGGCGCATCGGCGCTCCACAAGTTCCAACCAATTAAGAAGAACGCGACACACGACCAAGGTGGAAGAAACGGGAGCGGTAGGCGAACACCCGCGGCATACCCGCCGATCATTGCCAGGGACGCAATCGCGATGGCGCCCCCCGATGCCTTCGCAAACCAATGGAGGCTCATTCGGGCTATCGTGACATTGTATCGTACGAGACGATTTCGGTTATGTTGCGATTCGCACATACCCTGTAGGACAGACGGTCGCTTTTCGCCGTCTGTCTCGTCGGCAGGCGAGGCAGGCCACAAAAACGATGGCCTGCCCCGCCAAGCGCCAGCACTCTGTCGGATTGACGCCCATCATCTACCCACGGTAGAATCGGACGCCAAAGGGTTTAGGCGCGATTTCCAGGAGGGGACTCGATGCGTAAAATCTCGCGTCGCAGGTTTTTCGAAGGTACCGGCGCAGGATTGGTGGCGGCGTCCACGGTTCCGCTCAAGGGACAACCGCAGACGCCGGTGACACCCGGTGTTCCGCGGACAACTATCCAGGTCACGGTGAACGGGACCCGCCGCAAGATTGAGGTCGAAGACCGCTGGACGCTGGTCGAAGTGCTGCGCGATCACCTGGGGTTGACCGGGTCGAAGATCGGCTGCGACCGCGGTGAATGCGGCGCTTGCACGGTCCTGCTCGATGGCAAGCCGGTCTATTCCTGCAGCCAGCTGGCGGTCTGGGCCGATGGCCGCTCCGTCCAGACGGTCGAAGGCCTTGCCAGGGGCGGCCAACTCGACCCGCTGCAGCAAGCCTTCATCGAACACGATGGCCCACAGTGTGGATTCTGTACCTCCGGCCAGTTGATGAGCGCCAGGGCGCTGCTCAATCGGAACCCCCATCCGACCAGAGACGAAATCCAGCATGCCATGGCGGGCAATATCTGCCGGTGCTCCAACTATAACCGCTACGTGGAATCGGTCCTGGCCGCCGCCGGAACCCTCTCGGCCAGCGCGGGGAGGAAAGCATGAAGACGCTCAACACTGTCGGCCATCCTTCCTCGCGCATCGATGCGCTGCTCCGCGTCACCGGCAAAGCCACCTATACCGGCGATCTTTATGTTCCAGGCATGCTCTACGCGCGCGTTCTGCGCAGTCCGCATCCGCATGCACGCATCCGGAGCATCGATCTTTCGCGCGCGCAGGCGCTGCCTGGCGTGAAGGCCATTCTCACGCACGAAAACTGCGACGTGATCTGGGGCAGCGGCGATACGCGCAACAAGCGCTACCTGTTTAACAATCCTGTGCGTTTTGCCGGCGACGCGGTTGCGGCCGTGGCCGCCGTCGATCGCCACGTGGCCGAAGACGCAATCCGCCTGATCCAGGTGGATTACGAAACGCTACCGTTCGTCCTCGACCCCGAGGACGCGCTCAAGCCCGGGGCCGTGGAGATCCAGCCCGGCGGCAACCTCTCGCCCAACAACCGCAACGAGCGCCAGCCCGAAGTCTACAAGCGCGGCAAAATCGACGACGGTTTTCAGGCTGCCGACCGCGTCTTCGAAGATCACTACACTTCCTCGCACATCAACAACGCGCAGCTCGAGCCGCGCGTCGCCATTGCGCATTGGGATGGCGACCATCTAACCGTCTACACCCCCACGCAGGGCATTTCCAACTGCCACACCGAGATGGCCCGCGACCTGAAGATCCCGCCCGAAAAGGTGCGCATCGTCTGCCAGTTCATGGGCGGCGGCTTCGGCAACAAGAACCAGAATCACGATTTCGAGCTGATGGCGGCTATGCTCGCGAAGCAGGCCGGCATCCCGGTGAAACTCGAATTCACGCGCAAGGAAGATTTCATTTCCGTGCATGGCCGCTGGCCCACCAAGCAGTATTACAAGGTGGGCGTGCGCAACGACGGCACTCTCACCGCCATCCAGCTCCGCGGCTATAGCGGCATGGGACCCTACCGCAAGAGCTCGGGCGGCATCGGCGGCATCGAGATCTACCAGTGCCCGCACGTCGAGCGAAGCGTCTACCCGGTCTACACCAACATGGCGGTCTCCGCCAATCTGCGCGCGCCGGATTATCCGCAGAGCGTGTTCGGC
>DATJAK010000201.1:0-6602 GCA_035516375.1 Bryobacteraceae bacterium | reverse complement strand
GGACGCCGCTCCAAGCAGCGTTCCCTTGCCGTGCCCGGCGATGGCTCCGATGATGGCCCCGATGGCGGCTCCGCCGCCGGTGTATTCCGCGGTCCTCTTATTGGCGCCCATCCCGGTTTTGCCCTGCTGCACCATGTCCGTGGTGCTGAGCTGATACATCTGGCCGCCCACGGAGACGGACGCGAGATCCAGAACGAGATCGGAAGAGCCGCGGATGCGCCCTCCTTTGGCCGCGGAGCGGATCACGATCTGGGCATTGGCGCCGCTGGGGATGACGACATCGCCGGCAGCGTCGCGAACATCGGCAGTGACCTCCGCGGCGTAGGTCTGGCCTTCAGCTGCCCGTGCCGAGTCGATGGTCTCTTCCGAGCGCACGGGAACCTCGGTCCCGGCGGCGAGCTGATACGTCTTGGTGGTGACAGCGGCCGCTTCGGGATGATAGTGATCGTCGTGACTGCGTTCACGCCGGGCACGCTTTGCGCCTGCCTTGCCCGGTTCCGCGGGCGGCGGCGCGGAAGCGTCGTCGTATTCGATCGATTTCACATCCTTCATGGCGATGGTGCGCGTTGTGTTGTCATCGCCATGAACAGTCACCTCGGCAGGAGTCGAGGCGGTCACGGTGCCAGCGTATTCGCCGCCATCGCGCAACAACACGGTGGCATGCGGCCCGGTAGCGGTCTCCTGCTTGGCACAGGAAACGAGCAGGCCACAAAGAGCGATCAGAAAAACTGAGAGGATCCTCGCATACGATACTGCCGCCTTTGGATGAAATGCTAACGGACTCGGTTCCCCGCCAGCACGGGCTTCCTCGCCAGAAACTGCTTGATGGACCGAGTGGCCTGGCGGATGCGGTGGTCGTTTTCGATGAGCGCGAAACGTACAAAGCCCTCACCCAGCGGCCCGAAGCCGATGCCCGGCGAGACGGCGACGAGCGCTTCTTTCATCAGCAGCTTGGCGAATTCGAGCGAACCATCCTCTCGATAAGCCTCCGGAACCGGCGCCCACAAGAACATAGAACCGCGAGGCGATTCCACCGGCCAGCCCGCCCGGCGCAAACCCTCCACCAGCAAATCGCGGCGGTGCTGATAAATCGCGCAAATCTTCCCGGTCTCCTCCTCACATTCGCGCAGCGCGATGATGGAGGCGATCTGGATAGGCTGGAACACGCCGTAATCAAGATAACTCTTGATGCGCGCCAGGGCACCGATCATCTTGGCATTGCCCAGGCAATAGCCCACGCGCCAGCCCGCCATGTTGAAACTCTTCGACATGGAATAAATCTCCACCGCCAGTTCCTTGGCGCCGTCCACTTCGAGGATGCTGGGCGCGCGGTATCCGTCGAAGCAGATGTCGGCGTATGCGAAATCGTGCACCACCC
Organism: Bryobacteraceae bacterium; assembly: GCA_035516375.1. Taxonomy (GTDB): domain Bacteria; phylum Acidobacteriota; class Terriglobia; order Bryobacterales; family Bryobacteraceae; genus PSRJ01. The sequence continues at coordinate 5,224 of DATJAK010000201.1, read as the reverse complement.
AAGTGCCGTGACGCTGCGCCAGACCCATCACGTCCCGGAAGAATTGAAGATCCACGCAATGCGTCGTGGGATTGTGCGGGAACGAGATGAGAATCATCTTCGGCTTCACCGACGAGGTGTGGTACAAATGCTCCAGCCGGTTGAGAAACGTGGCTGGATCCGGCATGGGCAGCATGCAAGCGTGGCCCTCCGCCATGATCACGCCGTATTGATGAATCGGATAAGCCGGATTCGGCGACACCACCGCGTCGCCCGGCCCGATCACGGCAAAAAGCAGGTGAGCCAGCGCGTCCTTGGCGCCGACGGTGACGATCGCCTCAGCTTCCGGATCCAACTCCACGCCATAGCGGGCGCGGTAGTGCCGCGTGATTTCCTCGCGCAGCCGCGGAATGCCGCGCGACATCGAATAGCGGTGATTGCGCGGATTGCGGATCGCCTCGATGGCCTTCTTCACCACCGGCTCGGGCGTCGCGCCGTCCGGATTGCCCATGCCCAGGTCCACCACGTCCATCTGCGCCGCGCGCGCCTTGGCCTTCATCTCGTTGATGACGGCGAACACGTAGGGAGGCAGTTTTTGGATGCGATAAAAATCGCCCGAAACTGAGGCCATAATCTATTGTAGGGCGATGCTCACGGATTTGGTCCAGATCGACCGGCTCGGCCGGCAGAAAAAAGCCGAGAACGCGCGCTTCCGCGTGTACTTGAAGAGTCACGACTACTCCGACCGGCGCTTGCGGCGGCTGGGCGAGGAAATCGAAAGCCAGATCGACTGTACCCAGTGCGCGAATTGCTGCCGCGTCGCCGAAGCCGGCGTGAAGGACCGCGACATTGAAAAGCTGGCCAAGTTCATCGGCGTGTCGCACGAAGAATTTCTGCGCGACTATACCCAACGCAATGCAGCGGACGAATTGATCCTGAAGCGCACCGCATCCGGCTGCGTGTTTCTCGAAGGCAACCTGTGCAGCGTCTACGAGGCGCGCCCGCGAAGCTGCGTGAATTTTCCAAACCTGGTGCGCGGCGACGGCTCCATCGCCAGCCGCATGTGGCAACTTGTGGATCGAGCAACCTACTGCCCGATCGTCTACAACTGGATGGAAATCATCAAACAAGAGATGGGATTCCGCTGAGGAGTGATGCCGGCGCGCTTACTGAATGAACGTGATTCCCAACGGGTGCTGGAGTTGTTGCAGGTTGATGGTCCTGATCACCGTGTTGGTAGCCGTGTCGATTTCCGAAATCGAGTTCGAAAGAGCATTGGCGGCGAAAAGGTGCCGGCCGGTGGGTGAAACCGCCAACGCGTGCGGAAGATTGCCCACCGGAATGGTGGTCTCAACGGTGAAGGTGGCTGGATCGGTGACGGCGATCTGTCCGCCCGTCAGGTATCCTTCCGCTATGTAAACTGTGGCGCCGTTGGGAGTGAAGGCGATCCCGTTGGGTTGATAGATGTTCTCCAGGAATGTCACCACGGAGTTGGTCAGAGTATCGATCACGTAGACGGTGTCGTTGCCATGGCACGTAACCCAAACCTGGGAGCCGTCCGGAGAGACGGCGATCGAAGCCGGCAAAGGCCCCACGGGAATTTGGCCGATGAGGGTTCGGCTGGATAGATCGATCACCCACACGGCCGAGCCCGGCACCGGACTGTAGTTGCTGACGTAGGCACGAGATCCGTCTGGCAGGATCGCGATCGCGCTTGGTTGCGGGCTGAGGCCACTGCTCGCCGGGAGCGTGAGGGTCGTGGTCAAGGTTTGGCTGGCTACATCGATGAACGACAACGTTCCCGAACCGGCGTTGGCCACGATGGCGGTTGCACCGTCCGGAGTCTCCGCCACCGCCGCCGGGGTTGTGCCGGTTATGAGGCGTTTGGTCACCAAATAGGGGCACGTGTTCACGAAGGCCACGGTGTTCGATCCCGACTCCGGAATGATTAGCCTGGACGCCGCCGACGAATCGCAGACGCGTGGCGTGGGCCCTGGATTGACTCCCGAATAGGCGGGATGAAATGGCAGCCACATGGGGTACGGCATCAGTTCCGTCACGATGTTGGTGGCGCCGGCGGCCGAATTCGGATTGGTCAGGAAAGACGCAATTCCAACGCCCAGTCCGAGCTCGCCCGAAAATTGAGAAGCCATGGAAGGGAACGGGTCGACGATGCTAAGGGCCGGAAGGACCGCCACGTTCAGAGACGGATCGTGGAGGGGGTCTTCCTGCGGAAACGGAATATCCAAGGGCGCCGGGATCCCAGACGTATAGAAAGGAATGTCAAAAAAGTCCGGAGGGTCATTCACGTACGGGATGACGACCGGCAGCGGATTCGACGGAGGATTGTATTGCGACTGGCCGCGGGCGGCGACGCCGCTAAAGCTCAAACCGATCATCAGAGCGCATACAGCGTGGGACTTTGCAGAAAATCTCATGGCCGCCCTCCTATTGGAAAATCACCGTCTTGCCGAAGAACGCTCCCGGTAGGATCGCGCCAACATCCAGCCCGGTTGCGGTGAATGAAGACGGGCTCGAAATCGGAAGCGCGCCCACGTACAGCACGCCTTTCGATTGCAGCAGGTTCGGGCGCGTCGGCGGTAGATTTGCAAGGATCTGAGACGGCACCGCGAAACTCGAAGACGTGGCCGGCGCCACGCACACGAACATGGCCGTCGCGTTGGTAGGAACATCCACGCCCGCGCCGAAAATGATCACTGGCTGGCCGCTCGGCGCCCCGGTCCAATTCAGAGTGAGCGCTTGACCGCGACTGACGATTTCGGTCTGATCGCGGTTGGTCCAGGTGAGCCCAAACGGCGCGGCGATCGGGAATCTGGCGGTGAACGGACCGACATCGGCGCCGCCCTTCCCAACCACCGCGTAGTTGTTCGGGACAAGATACAGCGTGGAAGGAACCAGCGAGCCGGTGAACGAGTCGCCGAGCGGCTGGAAATTTCGTTCGTTGGTGGTTGGCCTTTGCATGTTTCGTTGGCCGCCGGTTGAGTTGAGGTTGAACGAGCTGCCGGCATCCAGAAAACTTCCGGTTGTGGACGCGCCCGGAAACGGGTCGCCACCCAGCAGGTCGCCTGGCACGGTGTATGCAGTGCACGCGCCCGCCGGGGGTAGCGAAAAGATGGGATGGAACGGACCGAAAGTGGAGGTCTGCTCCTGTTGGAAGGTGAGCATGGCGGTCTCGGTCACCACGCTCTTCGGCGACGAGTAACCGATGTCCTCGGTCACGTCGGCGTGCAGCAGCGCGATGGCGCCGATCTTCTGACCGCCGAGAAACGGCTGCGAGAGCGCGTTGGCCGGGTCGGAACAAGGCGAGCCGTCGGCGGAAATCGCCATCGTTACCGTGTTGCTTACTACTGCGCCGTTGACGCGAGCCTGCACGGGCACCCAGCACCCCACCGGTGCCGCGCTCGGAACCTGGAAGTTGATTTGATCCAGGCCCGAGCAGCAGCTGCTTCGGCCGTGATACAGAATATTAGCTGCCTGGCCGCCTACGAAGACTTCCACCTGCCCAAGATTTCCGTTGGGAGGCGCCTGGTTGTCCGGAGCTTGAATCGCCCCCAATCCGGTGCCGTACAGGATCATGAGCTGGCCTGGCTGCGCCGGCGCCGACGGCGAGTTCACAGGCGTCTGCTGCTGGGACACATATTGCTGGATCAGACCCGGACCGTAGCCTGCGTTGCCTGCAGTGAAAATACCGAAGCTCGCGGCCACCACCGTGGCCGGCGACACCGGCCCGGTAGCCGGTTGGCCGTTTACGGTGGTTATAACTCGAACCGAGACCCGTCCCACCGGCGCGTTGGAGGGCATGATGGCGTTTATTTGTCCGGGACTGACAAATACCGGGATCGCGTTCACCGACGTTGCTCCTTGGGTCACCTTTACCGACACTCCGCCCAACGACGTCGATAACGGGAACGTGAGCGGGGGGCTCGAGTTGGGACCGAGGTTCACGCCGAAGATCGAAAAAAGCGAACCCTGCGCGATCGGCCCGCCCGGCAATCCCGCCGGCATGAAACTCGCGGCGTTGACGATGCCGCGGGGAGCAATCAGTTGTGCCGAACAGACGCGAGCGGTTGCGAACAGAAACAGAGTGATGATAGCTGGTTTAGAAAAGCTGGTACGCACGAACTTGCTGCACTCCTATCGCGAATAATATAACACCAGTCCGCGAACGCAGACCGGGGCAGGCGCGCTATTTCAGATGGAAGCCCGCGACGCGCCGCATCCCAGCGTTGGGGTCGAACCTACTTGCAGTCTCATCTAACTGAGTAGGAGGCGATCATGTTTTCAATGGCTGGCATGGCAGGTACTGATCTGCAGCGTGGCTTCGTTGTTCCTCCAGGGTGGCTGTTATTGCTTTTGTTGCTCCTGTTAACGCCACCGATGGTGATTTATTTGACGATACGTTTTCGGAGCTGGCACGAAGTGGAGGCATGGGCATCGCACGCGGGTTCGACCATGATGACGCCAATTCGGGACATTACGCGAATGCTGCATTCGCACCAGACCCGACACGCCTGAGCAATCGCGAACAGGCGTGACAGTGCGTTCCCGCGATTTTGGGACATCTTGGGTACAGCAGGTAAAAGAGGCTGCAACCGATTGGAGTTGCAGCCCCTAAAGTGGTGCGGAGAGGGGGACTTGAACCCCCACGAGATTGCTCCCGCTAGCACCTCAAGCCAAAAGCGCCTGTTTCGCCGGGTATCCTCATGGCCTAAGTACCTGATTTTATAAGAGGAGCAGTATCCTCCGGTATCGCCGATTTTCCCGGCGTGGTTACAGTTTCGGTTACACCGTCGCCTTTATTTTCAGGGGTCCGGCGGCGGTTCTGCAGAAGCTCTTTGGCCATCTGCAGGTCGTCGGCATCGACGATGTTGTAGCGCCTTTCCATGCTGTCGGTCTTGTGACCGCTGATCTTCATGCGGATGACCTGCGGGATGCCGGCGCGGCGCATGTTGCGCACGGCGGTACGGCGCAGGTCGTGGAAATTCAGATCGGGGACCCCTGCCCGCTTGCAGGCTTCATCCCATGCCCAACGGAAATCGACGATGCGTTCGCCGCGGCGGCTGAACACCCACGGCGATTCCGGCCACTCGGCATCATGTTCCCTCTTCGCGGCCACAAGCAATTCTCGCATGTCGCCCTCCAGGATCGGCACCGAGCGCGGCTCGTCGTTCTTGGTTTCGCCCTTCTCCAGCGTGATGAGTCCGGCCTCGAAGTCCACCTGCGG
>DATJAK010000200.1:0-7472 GCA_035516375.1 Bryobacteraceae bacterium | reverse complement strand
ATCGCGCTCTTCCTCAAGCTGAAAAAAACCGCCCGCCGCAAACGTCCCAGCGAGCCCCACTGCTGGGCCGACCTCCTGCCGCCCGACCAGTTCTCTTTCCCATCCGGCCACACCATCACCGCCTTTGCCGTGTCGCTCTCGCTGGCCGCGTTCTATCCCGAGCTGGCCGTCGGGCTCCTGTTCTGCGCCGTCAGCGTCGCTGCGTCCCGTGTGCTGCTCGGGATGCACTTTTTGAGCGACGTGCTGGCCGGCGCGGCAATCGGTGCCCTGCTCGCCTTTGGCGCTTCTCACCTGCTGCGCTTTCTCTAGACGCGGCCGCTCAACCAAGGCAGAATTCGGGGCAAATCCCGTAGCCATATGTGTGAAATGACCCACCCTGCGGTCGTTTGGTAGGTTTATACACACCCATGGAGGTGGTGCAACCCGTTCCGCCGTCCAATAAATCCACAAATGCGTATTCTGCGTCCGTATTCCCATAGTCAGCTAAGGTATTATCCAGTAATGAGATATGCGGAACAGATGGGGCTGCTGCCCCGTTTTCGGGAGATTCGTGGGGATATACGGCGATTAGACGACCGTCGACGGTTTTCGTTTCCACGAAATTACGTTAATTGTTATATTTGGTAATCAGCGTGCGGAGAAAGCCCTCACCACGTAGTGTTGAAACGCACGACAAATACGGGATGTGTTTTCAGCCAACCGGGAGAAACACAACTCCAAACTTCTCAACCTTCAAATTGGGAGATGATATGAGCAATCTCAAGAGATTTCGAGGATCGTTCGCGATCGTTTTTGGCCTGATGCTGGCCGCCCTGATGCTGTGGGGCCAGGTGGAGACGGGCCAGATCGTCGGAACGGTTCAGGACGCCAGCGGCGCCGTGGTGCCGAACGTCACGATTACGGCCAAGAACGTCGCGACTGGCACTATGCGAACGTCGGCGACGAACGCGGCCGGTGTGTACGTAATCCCGAACCTGACGGCCGGCGATTGGGAAATCACCTTCTCGGCCAGCGGTTTCGCTACGAAAAAAGAACGTGTGACGGTGGAAGTGGGCGCTCAGGTGGGCCTGGACGCCAAGATGGAAGTCGGCCAGACCAGCACTACGGTGGAAGTGAGCGCCGGCGCGGTGCGGGTGAACACGGAATCGCAGACGCTCAGCAACACGATCAGCACTCAGCAGGTAACCGAACTCCCATCCTTAACCCGCAACCCGTACGATTTCGTGGCCACCGTGCCAAATGTGACGTCCGATATGCAAAGCGGCCGCGGGGTGGGTTACGCGATCAACGGCATGCGTTCCTCTAGCACCGACGTGATGCTCGATGGCGTGGCCAACAACGACGATTTCACGGCTCAGACCGGGCAGCAGGTTCCGCTCGATTCGGTGCAGGAATACCAGGTGGTCACCAGCGACTTCAGCGCCGAATACGGGCGCGCCTCGGGCGGCGTGGTCAACGTCATGACCAAGAGCGGCACCAACGATTTCCACGGTACTGCCTACGAATTCAATCGCGCTTCCGCGCTGGCTTCGAACAGCTTCTTCAACAACGCCAACGAGCTGCCAAAGCCCATTTACACCCGCAATAACTTCGGCTACTCGATCGGCGGCCCGATCATCAAGAACAAGCTGTTCTTCTTCCAGAACACGGAGTGGACGCGCGTTCGCAGCTACGCCAACGAAGTGGCGGTGGTTCCGACGTCGCAGTTGATCGCCGCGGCGGCTCCCGCCACGCAGGCGTTCTTCAGCGCCTACGGTACCCTGCGCAGCGACCTGTCTACCATCGCCACGTTCACCAAGGCGAGCCTCCCCAGCATTTGCAATGGCGGCTCGGCGACCGGGGGATGCGCCTCGCTTTCCGCCAGCACGCCGATGTTCAATGAAGTGACCTACCAGACGCCGAACGATTCGGGCGGTGGCGCTCCGCAGAACACGTATGACATCGTCGGCAACGTGGACTTCAACCTGAGCGAAAAAACGCAGATGTCGTTCAAGTACGCCCTCTACAACGAGGACGATTTCGCCGGCTTCGTCAATACCAGCCCGTACAAAGGCTATGAAACCGGCCAGACCAACGTGGACAACCACGCTACCTTCTCGCTGACGCACACGTTTTCGCCCAGCCTGGTCAGCCAAACCCGCTTGAGCTTTAACCGCCTGAACAACCTGCAACCGCTGGGTACGGCGCCGGTCGGCCCGACCCTGTACATGAACTCGAGCTCAGCCCCGCGCGTCAACGGGCAACTGATCGCGTTCCCCGGTTACAACGAGTACACGCCCGGAAGCGCCATCCCGTTCGGCGGCCCGCAGAATTTCGGCGTTCTCTCGGAAGACGTAACCAAGGTGCGCGGCCGTCACAACATCCGCTTCGGCGGCATGGTCAACTACGAGCAGGACAACCGCACGTTCGGCGCTTACGAAGAAGCGGTGGAAAGCCTGGGCTCAAACACGGGCAATTCGCTCGACAACTTCCTCAACGGGCAGTTGCACCAGTTCCAGGCGGCGGTCAACCCGCAGGGCAACTACCCTGGCGGGACCATCAACTTGCCGGTGGGGCCGCCGAATTTCTCGCGTAGCAACCGCTACAACGAGTTTGCGCTTTACGGGCAGGACAACTTCAAGGTCACGTCGCGCTTGAGCATCAACTACGGCATGCGCTGGGAGTACTTCGGCGTGCAGCACAACAAGAACGACGCTCTCGATTCGAACATCGTGTTTTCCGGGCCTTTCAGCCTCTCCAACCTCGCGCAGTTGATCTCGACTGCGACCGTCAAGCCGACGCCGAGCAACCCGAACGGCGGTCTGTGGCAGAAGGACTACAAGGACTTCTCTCCCCGCGTCGGCTTTGCCTATGCGTTGACCGCGGACGGCAAGACCAGCCTGCGCGGTGGCTACGGCATTGGCTATGAGCGCAACTTCGGCAACGTGACCTTCAACGTCATCCAAAACCCGCCCGCCTATGCTGTAATCGCCCTCACCGCCGGCTCCGACCTTCCGCAGATCCCGGTGAGTGTCTCCAACGCCGGTCCGCTGGCCGGCAACACCGGCAGCAAGGTACTGCCGGGCGTGAGCCTCCGCGGAGTGGACCCGAACATCAAGAACTCTTACGCCCATACGATGAGCCTCACCCTGGAGCGGCAGGTTACCAACAACGTGCTGGCCAGCCTGGGTTATTCGGGCTCGCACGGCGAGCGTCTCTACGACATTTCCCACGACAACGACAACGGATACGGCCCTGAGTACCTGGGCACTCCCTGCACGCCGGGCACTTACGGCAATATCGGCACCTGCGGGGCCCGCCTGAACTCACAGTACACCGGCATCAACCTGCGCGGCGGCAATGGCACTTCCGGCTACAACTCGATGATCGCGCAGATGACATTCAAGGACGTCGCGCACAGCGGCGTCACACTGCAAGCCAACTACACCTGGTCCCACGCCATGGACGACCTGAGCAGCGCCTTCACCGACGGCCAGCAGGGCAACTTCCAGTTGGGCTATATGGATCCCTTCCACCCCGGACTCGATTACGGCAACTCCGATTTCGATGCCAAGCAGCGAGTATCGATCTCCGCCGTCTGGGCGATTCCCGTGCTGAAGGGGCACTCGCTGACCGACAGGATTCTGGGCGGATGGGAATTGGCTCCCATCTTCACCGCGAATACCGGCAACCCGTTCACGATGTACGACTGCACCAACGCATACAGCTATTGCCCGCGGGCGCAGCAGGTCAGCGCCACGCCGCCCGGCGGCGTCACCAACGTGCCTGCCCCTGGCACGCCCGACGACTTCCAGTACTACCAGTTCACCAATTTCGCCACTGGCGCGTTGTCGTATTACAATCCCAAGCTCGGCATCAGCGACGACGGTCCGTGGCCGGCCAACATGATCGGCCGCAACACCTTCCGCGCGCCGGGCAACTGGAACCTCAATCTCGGCTTGTACAAGAACACCAAGGTGACCGAGAGGGTCGGGCTCCAACTTCGCCTGGAGTTGTACAACGCGGTTAACCACGCGAACTTTTTCATCTACGGCGCGGACACCGAAGTGGAGAACCCGTTCGCGGACGGCTATTTCAACGGCAACCGCAACCTCCAGCTCGGCGCCAAGATCGTCTTTTAGATATACCTCGCTTGGGAGCCGGCGGGCCGCCCTTCGCCTGCCGGGCTGAATCGCAGTATCCGGGGAGCCTTCGGGCTCCCCTCTTTTATTTTGATGGGCCGTTTCAGGCTGCGGCACCGGCACGCCCCGAAACGCCGGCCCGGCCCACAGCCCGCGGAGGCTGAGCCCTGCTAATTATTACAGGCGATGTAGTTAACAAGTCAAGTTGTCCGGTTTTGATAATTAGTGATCTGTCCGCTTTGTGAAACAAAGCGATGCGGCCTTTAGGCCGCCGCCTTGTGGGTTTTGGGTTTGGCCTTTGCTTTGGTTTTGCCCAAAACAGAAGCCGTCGTCGGCGCGGTGGGAAAGTGGGAATCTCGCGCCTTTGGCGAGATTTCCAAGGGAGTGGGGGAGCCGGTGGAAACCTGCTTTTGGTTTTCGCCGGCTTCCACGCTCCCGCCTTTTCCACCGTGCTCTTTGGCGTTTGCGCTGATCAGCTTTTCTCCCGTGCGGCTGTAGCGTCCTACGACGTGAGGGCCGTAGCGGATCGAGACGGTCCCGTCCAGGTGTTCGTGGATCGTGACCGTGCTTCCCGCCAAGCTGTTGCGGAATCGTGTTTTGTCGATTTGCCACCAGCGGTCTCGGATGGCCACGGTGTTGTCCTTTTCCACCACGCGCTCCGTCTGCACCGTGAAGATCCAGTTCAGATCGCTCCGACTCGTCCGCCGAAACGCCGTGCCTTTCTCCGCCGCGGGCACTTGGAACTTGGCATTGAACTCCCCGATGTACTTCTCGCGCAGAAATGCGTTGGCGCAATCCACCCTGCGGATCCCCGCCAGTCGAAGTTCCTGCGGCAACCGCCCCTGCCAAGTCCCAAAGCTGCGCTCCGACCGGCCCCGCGCCTGCGGCGAATAGGCCGCGATCATCTGCACCCCCAGTTCCTTCATGGCCCGCCCCACCTGCGTCAGGCGGTGCTTATCCACCTTTTCGCCCGCCTTCACCGTCACGAAAAAGTGACTCCCCCGGTCGCTGTACAAGGCGCAGAACAACCCCTGCTTTTCGATCACCTCGCGCAAGCCGGCCATCACCGTGCGCGTCGATTCTTCCTCCACCAGTTGCGCGTAGTAGATCTCGCTGGTGGCGTCGTCCAGAATCACGATCAGGTCATACCAGCGATCGTCATTCAGCCAGCGGTGCTTGCTACCGTCGATGTGCAGCAGCATCCCAGGCATCGGCCGTCGCGGCCGCCTCCGCCGGTGCGGGCCCCGCTTGTGCCGCTTGGCCACCAGGCCGGCTCCTTGCAGCGCTTTCTGCACCCACGTATAGCTCAACTGGATCGCGTGCTCCTCCCGCAGCTTTTCCTGGAAGTGCCGGATGTTCAGGTCGTAGTAGGTCTCCTTGTACAGGCCCAGAACCTTTTCCACGGTGTCCAGCGGGATTCGTTTCGCGCTCGGCTTCCCTTTGCGGCGGTCGGCCAATCCGCTGTAGCCGTCCTCTTCCAACCGCTCACGCCACCGGCGCATCGTCCGATCCGTGACCCCGATGATCTCTGCCGCCGTCCACCAAGTGATCTTCTTCGCCATGGCTTTCAGCAGCACGTCTTGCACCTTCATCATCCGCTCCATCTCGGCGGCTGAGTACTGCTGGGTTTCGTCCACTACCCAGCATCCCCCGTCCCGAGCAAAGCGGACAGATCACGTGTGAACTCGACCGGACAACTCACATACTAGCGACAGCGATTCGCAGCACCCCGTTGACGTGGTGTTGCGTTCGCAATATCATGCAAGCGGTGGGTCTTACCGGACCCGGCCTACTCGAAAGGAGGCCTGCCATGTTAGCAACCGCAGTGGCAGAAAAGGACGCGTACCAAGTCGCACTGGAGAATTTCGATCTGGCGGCAGATGCGCTGGAGCTCGACGACAGTGTGAGGGCAATGATCAAGTATCCGGAGCGAGTGCTGACGGTGACCGTGCCGGTGCGCATGGATACCGGGAAGATCCTGCGCTTCGAAGGCTACCGGGTGCAGCACTCGACCACGCGCGGCCCGGCCAAGGGCGGCATTCGTTTCCACCCCAACGTGACGGTGGACGAAGTGAAGGCGCTGGCCACGTGGATGACGTGGAAGTGCGCCGTGGTGAACATCCCCTACGGCGGCGGCAAGGGTGGCGTGACGTGCAACCCGAAAGCGATGTCGATGGGCGAGCTGGAGCGGCTGACGCGGCGCTATGCCAGCGCGATTCTGCCCGTGATCGGGCCGGACAAAGATATCCCGGCGCCGGACGTGTACACCACCCCGCAAGTGATGGCGTGGATCATGGACACCTACAGCATGAACGTAGGCTACACGGTTCCGGGCGTGGTGACGGGCAAGCCGATCGGCCTGGGTGGGTCGCTCGGCCGCAATGAGGCCACCGGGCGCGGCGTGTACTACACGGTGCTGGCGAGCTGCGAACATCTGGGCATTCCGGTGAAGGGCGCGCGCGTCGTGGTGCAGGGCTTCGGCAACGCGGGGTCGATCGCGGCGCACCTGCTCGACAGCGCGCAGGCGGTGGTGATCGCGGCGAGCGATTCGACGGCGGCGATCTACAACCGGCACGGGCTCGACATTCCGAAGCTGATGATGCACAAGGAACGGACCGGGTCGTTGCGCGGCTTCCCGGCGGCCGAGGAGATCACGCCCAAAGAACTGCTGGCGATGGAGTGCGAGATCCTGATTCCGGCGGCGCTGGAAAACGCGATCACCGAAGAGAACGCGGGCGACGTCCACACGCGGATCATCGCCGAAGCGGCCAATGGGCCAGTGACACCGGAAGCCGACCGCATCCTCGACCAGCGCGGCGTGTTTCTTATTCCGGACATCCTGTGCAATGCCGGCGGAGTCACGGTATCGTACTTCGAATGGGTGCAGGACGAGAACCACCTGTTCTGGGACGAGCAGGACGTGAACCTGCGGCTCGAAAAAGTGATGACCCGCGCGTTCCGCGACGTGCTCAAGATCAAGATGGACCGCAAGGCGAGCATGCGCCTGGCGGCCAACGTCCTGGGAATCGGGCGGGTTGCCGACGCGGTAAAGATTCGCGGGCTGTACCCGTAGAAAGCCGCCCGACAGAATTGCCGGGCAGCCGGGTCATGACGCGAGCTTCACCCGAAAGCACGAAAATCGCGCGCAGCAGGGCGGGTTGGCAACCAGGTTGTCAACCCAATGCCACTTAGGGCCTGTCTAGAAATAACGTGACCACTATTGCTGGGGTTTGCGAGGCCGAATCTCGTAGTTCCAGTCACCGTGGAACCTGTCAGGCCGTAGGTGAATCTCGGCGAACTGTTGGTCCGAGACCGCAGTTCCCAACGGGTAGCTTGCTGTGTCTAACTCGG
>DATJAK010000199.1:0-33058 GCA_035516375.1 Bryobacteraceae bacterium | reverse complement strand
CGCGCCCAAACGCCGCCCGCGTGGCAATCACGGTGGGCCGCGACACGCCGGTCTGCTGAGCTATGGAGTTGTTGGCTACCCCCGCCGAGGCCAGCAGGACCACCTGGCATTTCCGCGCCACCGACTGTGGCGTGGTACCAGCCCGCGCCCTCAACCGTCCTGCGGCAGAAGAACGATCAATTCGGCCTGAGGGTTGTGAAAGTCGCCCGGGATATAGGCTGCGATATTGCGGGCCCGGCCGATTGCCTCCCAGGCCAGCCCTGCTTGATTCAGGCTGAAATACTGATAGTCGACCTTTATGGGAATCGTAGTGGGCGGCGCGACCACGTGGGTTAGCTCCAGTCCCGACAAGGCCTGCCGGATCAAGTGCTCGATGTGGCTGGCCGAGCAGATCTTTACCAGTTGGGGCACTCTTTGAATCAACTCCGCCTCGTCCATTTCCGCCTGGATTGCCAGGAACATCCGCGTGCCTTCCAGGTACCGGTCCTCAAAGCCCGAGGCGGCGTAGACCGATGGGCGGATGAGTTTCATGGGCAGCGAGACGAAATTGCTCGGCACCACCGTTTCCAGAAGATGGCGCAGCTTTTCGTCCAATTCGCCCAGGCAGTGCGCCAGTTCCTGATGATCGTAGACTGGCAGCGTGTGCGGATAGACATCGAGTGAGAACGTGCACAACGCCGAGGCCAGGGAAAGCATCGCCGCGAAGAGCTCTTCGGGGTGGCCGTGCTTGGTCTCGAAGAGGTGGCGGAATAGGGGAAAGTGAGAGTTGATGGTGTACAGCAGCCAGAAGTTGGCGATGTCCGCTGTCGTGAACTCCGCTAGCGATTGATTCTTCTGGCGCCGCACAGCGGCCAGCAGACTGCTCTTGGCCGACAAGATCTCGATCAACCGCCGCGCGACGGAGATCAAGTATCCGCTGGCGGTGAAATCGAGCAGGGGAGGCGTGAACTGCGCATCGAGCTCGAAGACGCCGCCTTCTGAGCGCACCACGCGTGCCGCTCGCATGGCCACCGCTCCGCGTCGCGATTCCCCTTCGGTTAGAAACCGGAAATTTTTGCGGGCCAGTTGAATCGGCTTTTCCGACGTGCCCGTATTCTCATCCCGAAAGGTCGCCACTTCGGCGATGTAGCGCGTCTCCGAGTCGCGTTGAGGCATGGAGACGTTTTTCCCGCTTTCCCGGTAGTCGGGTACGGCCAGGTAGATATCGAGCGTGGTCTGGCCGGCATCGAAACAGCCGGCCAAAGGGCGCGCGGCTGGCGCCGGGTCGCATGCGGGAATGTCGAAAGGCAGGCCATCGGGGAACAGGCCATGCGCTTCGTGGATCGAGAAAACGCCTGCGGCGAGGGCTTCCTGGTGGACTTGCAGCCGTTTGAATCCCCACGGACGGAACTCCAGAGCTTCCATCCGGAACTGCATGATACTTTCGACAAACCGGTCCTCTACCTGAAGATGTTGGGGGCTGAGGAATGTCCCTTTCGACCAGACGACCGGCTGCAAAATGCGCATGCGACTCCGTTCACGGCCGACCGCTCCCTTCGGTCGCTGCTCAGTAACGTGACAGCATCTTACAGAGCCGCGACCAAAGGGAGCGGTCGCACTAAGTACCTATGATTCTGAAAATATAGTGGAAACATATTCCAGCCTCGATCAACTTAATTGACGTAAACCACATTGGAGGTGCAGCCTACATGGCACGTGAAAGCGTCCATACGAAGCTGGAACGCGTTCGGCCGCCCAGGGTCCACGTTACGTACAACGTCGAGATCGGCGACGCCATCGAGCAAAAAGAGATCCCTTTCGTGATGGGAGTTCTGGCCGACCTGAGCGGACAGCCTGCCGATCCCCTGCCCAAAATTAAGGACCGGCGGTTTGTTGAGATTACGCCGGACAATTTCGATGGCGTGCTGGAGAGCATGAAACCGCGCGTCGCATTCGCGGTCGAAAATAAACTGAGTGAGGATCCGAACGCCGGCAAGCTCGGTGTCGATCTCTCGTTTCAGAACCTCGAAGATTTCGACCCGGAGCGGGTGGCACAGCGCGTGAAACCGTTGCGGGATCTTCTGGCCCTGCGTACCAAACTTTCCGACCTGGTGGGCACGTTACAGGGCAACGAAAAACTGGAACGGGTTCTCCAGGACATCATTTCGGACTCGGACAAGCTCAAGAAAGTGAAGTTCGAAGCGGCCAACAGGCAGCCCAACGGAGGCGAGCGTGGCTAAGAAACCCGCCGGAACATCGACACGCGATACATCTCCAAACGCCACCGAAGTCTTGGAGCCGAGTCTCCTGGATCAGATTGTCGAAGAGGGGCGCATCGGCCGCGACCCTGCCGCACGAGAGCGGGGCAAGGACATGGTTGCCGAATTTGTCAACCAGATCCTGGACGGCCAGATGACGGTTTCCCCCGATCTGGAAGCCATGATCCAACAGCGCATCGGACAAATCGATCATTTACTCTCGCTGCAGCTCAACGCCATTCTGCACCATCCGACATTCCAAAAACTGGAAGCCACCTGGCGGGGTATACGCTACCTATTGGAACACAGCGAAACCGGCGTAAACCTGAAACTCAAGCTGTTCAACGGCACCAAGAAGGACATTCTGCGGGATCTGCAGCGCGTGCCGGAGTTCGACCAGAGCCAGATGTTCAAGAAGGTCTATGAACACGAATTCGGAGTTTTCGGTGGTGAGCCTTTCGCCTGTTTGCTGGGAGACTACGAGTTCGGCCGCGGTCCGGAAGACATCGAATTTCTGGAGCGCATCTCCCAGGTAGCTGCAGCCGCACACGCTCCGTTCCTTTCCGCGGCATCGCCCGAGCTGATGAACCTGGAGAGCTTCACGCAACTGGACGCGCCGCGCGACTTGGCCAAAGCCTTCGATACTACGGAATATGCGCGCTGGAAGGGCTTCCGGATGTCGGAAGATTCCCGCTATGTCTGCCTCAGCCTGCCGCATGTGCTGATGCGCGTTCCTTATGGAAAAGACACCAAGCCGGTGGACGCGTTCCGCTACGAGGAGGGTGTCACCGGCCACGACCACTCCCAATACCTTTGGGGTAATGCCGCGTATGCCCTGGGCGCGCGCATCACCAATGCCTTCTCGCTATACGGTTGGTGCGCGGCCATCCGCGGCGTGGAAGGCGGCGGACTGGTGGATGGTTTGCCCTCGCACGTGTTCCAGACCGAGCACGGCGATGTGGCATTGAAATGTCCCACCGAGACCATCATTACAGACCGGAGGGAGAAAGAGCTGGCCGATCTCGGATTCGCTCCGCTCGTGCATTGCAAGGGTACCGACTACGCAGCGTTCTTCAGCGTCCAGACCTGCCAAAAGCCGAAATCCTACGACACGGAACAGGCCAACGCCAACGCCCGGCTTTCGGCCCAACTACCGTACATGCTGGCGGTGTGCCGGTTTGCGCACTATCTGAAATCCATGATGCGCGACAAAGTCGGCAGCTTCACATCGCGTAAGGACTGCGAGATTTTCCTGAATAACTGGATTGTGAACTACGTGAACGAAGACGACACCGCCTCGCACGCGGTGAAAGCGCAATTTCCGCTGCGGGAAGCCCGCATCGAAGTGATTGAGGATAAGTCGAAACCCGGCGTGTTCAAGGCCATCGCGTTTTTGCGGCCGCACTTCCAGTTGGAGGAACTTTCGGTTTCCCTCCGGCTGGTGGCGGAGCTGCCGAGGTCGGCCCGCTAGCTGTTGGGAAATGTCTTAACCGCTCCCTTTGGCGCGGCTCTATATGAGGCCCGTTTCAGAGCCGCGACCGAAGGGAGCGGTGGAGGGACGATTACAAAAAGGAGAAAGAATGGCGGATCAGCAAAGATTTTTCTTTCTGGATTTGAGAGCGGCCAATGTTAAGGGCGGCTCTGCGAAGAAGGGGCACGAAGATTGGATAGAACCCGACAGCTGGGATTTTAAGATGAACCAAGTGGCGGACGTCAACGTCAAAGGAGGGCGTCCCAGTAAAACCGCGGCCACGGGCACGTTCTCCTTCAGCGTTAAGCACAACGGACCGGCGATCTTCATGGCCTGCGCCAAGGGCCAAGCCATCCCGGATAAGATCACCTTCGAAGCCGAGCGTGGCGGACTGCAAGTCGTCGCGGGCGCTGGCCAAAAGACCACCAACTGCTACTTTCAGTTGATATTCGAAAACAGCGTGATCAGCAGCCGGAACCTATCTGGCGACGAGGGCCAGAAAACGGAAGAAGTCACGCTCACCTTTCAGAAGGTGACCATGAGCTATCGGCAGGTGGTGAATGGCGTGCTGCAGGGGCCGCTCCAGAAGTCCTACGACGCCAAGGCGAACCAAGCCGCTTAAGGGAGGAACGAGGAAACGCGATGGCAATGTACTTGGATGTGATGGCCCCCGCGATCGCGGGAGAGAGCCAAAGCCCGAACCAGAAGTGGAATCAGAAAATCCAACTCGAGACCATGAATTACACCATCTCCCAGACCCCTTCCGGCTCCGTGGGAACGGGGATGGTAGCTGGCGGTGCCAGGTTTGGGGCCATGACCATCACGAAGGTGATGGATAAGAGCACACCCTTGCTCTGGAGCTACCTATGCAGCGGCGATCCGCTCAGTAACATGGCGATTCGGGTGAGCCGTGCCGGCTCGGCTGGCGGTCCGTTCGAAGCCGAAACCTACCTGATGGAGAACGTGATTGTCTCCTCATATCACACCTCCGGCGCTCCGGGGGCGGGCGGTTTGCCCGAAGAGACCTGGTCTTTGGCGTTCACTAAAATCACCGAGACGTATCAGTCCGTAGATCCGAAGGGCGCCCTGCAGCCACCTCAGCAAAGCGGCTTTGACGTCGGCGCTGGCACCGAATACCGCTCGCCCGCGGCTTAGCGGGCTTACAAGGACAGAGAGCGATACCGGGCGGGCGCGCCCGATGGATCTGAACGATTGTGGGGAGGCCATTCCGGTGTGCGGACCCGTTCCGGGCCGGCCGGCTGGACCCGCTGGAAAGCGGGTTCCGCAGCCTGAAAGGCTGCCCCACATTTGGCCGCTCTCCAATCACACTCATGGCGCTCGATATTCAGTCGCTGCTCGAACCGATCTCCGACGCCGAACCCGGCGGGGCGGACATCCGTTACGAGCCCATCACGGTGCAAATCCGGGAAGCCCGCCGTCAAGAGGAAGCTCTCTCTCCGGGCGTCTGGAAGCGCGAGGTCAAGACCGCCGACTATGTGCGGGTCATTCGTCTGGCGACGGAGGCCCTCACCCGGCGCAGCAAGGACCTGCAAATCGCTGCGTGGCTCACCGAGGCCTGTCTGTTCCAGGAGGGGTTTGCGGGTTTGCGCCAGGGCCTCGAACTGATTCGCGGCCTGCTGGAAAAATTCTGGGATTCGGTTCATCCGCTGGCGGAAGAAGACGGAAATCTCGAATTGCGCGCTGCGGCGGTAGCTTGGGTGGGGTCGCAGCTCGATACGGGGATCCGTTCCGTTCCACTCACTCACGCTGGGCACGACTGGTTCCAATACCGGCAGTCTTGCTCGGTTCCCACTGAGGATCAGGCCAACTCCGACGCCGCCAAGCACGAGGCGCGCCAGACTGCCCTGGAAGACGGGGCCGTGCCGCCCGAGGAATTCGAAAAAGCGTTGGATGCAACGCCGCCAGCTTTTTACCCGAAGCTCAATGAGGATCTGAGTGGACTGCTGGAATTGGTGGGGCTTCTGGGCAGCCTGTGCGATGAGAAGTTCGGGGCCGATTCGCCCGAGTTCGGATCTCTCCGCCAGTCGCTCGAAGAGGTACAGCAGACGGCGCGCGTACTGGGGAAAAAGAAAGGCAGCGAGGCGGCTGCGGTGATTGCGCCCCCCGAGCCTGGACCCGCGCCGCGAGCGGAACCCATGTTGGCGAGCCCAGTGGGTTCCTCTGCCGGCAATCTTTCCTCCAACGAACCCTCCAGCCCGCAGGATGCCATCGAACGCGTCCTCGCCTTGGCGCGCTACTTGCGCCGGGAGGCGCCGTGGAGCCCCGTGTCGTACCTGATTACACGCGCCGTGCGGTGGGGCGAGTTGCGCTTGCAACCGGACCAAGCTTCGTTGGCAACGCCGTCCACCCACCTGGTGACCGAGCTCGAACACCTGGCGGCGCAAAGGGCTTGGGGCCAAGCGCTGGAAATCGCCGAGAGCGCCGCCCACGAATCCTATGCGAGGGCCTGGCTCGATCTTGATTACTACGTCGTTACCGCCTGCCGTGTCGTGGGGAACCATGCCGCTGCAGACGCGATCACGGCCGAACTGCGAGCGTTGCTGGATCAGTTTCCGCGGTTGGTCGATGGCGGCCCCAACGCCAATCCGGAGACGCGTGCCTGGCTCAAGAGCCTTGCTCCTCCGCAACCGACGGCCGCAATTCGGATCCCTACGGATGCTCCTGCAATCGAGAGCGGCGAATCCGACGGCGCGGAACCCACCGCTTATGAACTGGCGCAGCAGGCGGCGGGATCCGGCAGAATCGCGGAGGCGCTCGATCTTCTGGAGCGCGATATCGCCTCCAAGCGATCTGGTCGTGAACGCTTCTTCGCCACGATTCGCCTGGCACAGCTTTGCGTGGAAACAGGCAATACCGAAATCGGCGCTCCCATTCTCGAAGACCTGGCTCACGAAATCCAACAACACTGCCTGGAGAATTGGGAGAACCACGACGTCGTCGCACACCCGCTAGCTCTCCTGTACCAGAGCCTCTCCAACGCCGAAGCGCGGGATGACCGGAGACGCGAGTTGTACGCGCAGATTTGCCGTCTGGCGCCCGCGCGGGCACTGGCGCTGGTGAGGGGATGATGGCAGGGAAGAACGCACCGCGGCCAGCCCTCCCTTCGCTCATCGATCGCCTCATCGACCTGGAGCCGCGGAATCGTGCCGAAGCCCCAACGGCACACTTACAAACGATGGAGGCGCTCAAGGATTCCGTGCGCCGCCATCTGGAATGGCTGTTCAACTCGCGTCGCCCTCCGCTCGAACCGCCGGACTCCGCTAAAGAACTGTGGGGCTCGGTCTACTGTTATGGGCTGCCGGACATCACGGGGCTTGCATTAAGCTCCACCGAGGATCATCAGAAACTGGCGAGGATGCTCGAAACGGCGATTGCTTCTTTTGAGCCGCGCCTTCTCAATCCGGTGGTGACCGTGCTGCCTGGCCTGAGCGCGAATCGGATTCTCCGCTTTCAAGTGGCGGCGCTGCTGCGCCTGGAGCCCGCGCCCGCTCGGGTAGTTTTCGACACCACGCTCGAGTTGACCAGCGGGGCTTACGGGGTAGGAGGCGGCCGGCATGCGTGATGAGCTGCTCGGCTATTACGAACGCGAGCTGAGTTACCTGCGCCAGATGGGCGAGGAGTTTGCCGGTCAGTACCCGAAGGTCGCGTCCCGTCTGCTGCTGGAACCTACGCGTTGCGAAGATCCCCACGTGGAGCGCCTGATCGAGGCAGTCGCTCTGCTGGCGGCGCGTATCCATCTGCGGCTGGACGATGACTTCCCCGAGATCACGCAGGCGATTCTGAATATCGTCTATCCCCACTACACCCGCCCCATGCCCTCCATGGCGGTGGTCGAGCTATCGCTTCGCCAGGGTATGACGGCCGGTCTGCGAATTCCCCGTGCATCGATGCTCTATTCGAAACCGGCCGACGGTGTTCCTTGCACGTTCCGCACGTGTTACGACACCGACGTGTGGCCGCTGCGTATCACCGAGGCGCAGTGGACCACCGTCGATCGGCTCGACCCGCCGGTCAAAGCGCCGGGAACGGCAGCGGCGCTGCGTGTGCGGCTGGAGTGCTGGCGCGACGTAAAATTCAGCGGTCTGTCATTGGACACGCTGCGTTTCTACTTGAACGGCGAAGCCAACCTGGTCCATGCGCTCTACGAGCTGCTGTCGAACAACTGTGCCTCGATCCTTCTGCGAGACCCGCATCCGCAATCCCGCATGCGTCTCATACCGCTGGTGCCCGGGGCCTTGCGCCCAGCCGGGTTTGCGTGCGAAGAAAGCATGCTCCCGTTCCCGAACCAGTCGTTTACTCCTTACCGTTTGTTGCAGGAATACTTCGCGTTTCCCGAGAAGTTCTTTTTCTTCGACCTTCAGGGCGCCAGCGCACTTGGGGCGGCGGGCTTCCAAAGCAGCGCGGAGATCGTATTCCTGATGTCTCCCTTTGAGCGCGCCGAACGGCATGAGCTCTTGGAAGCCGGAGTCCATGACCGAACTCTGCGCCTCGGCTGCACTCCCATCGTCAATCTGTTTCCGTATATTGCGGAACCGATCCAGCTCGATCAGGCGCAGTATGAGTACCCCGTGGTCGCGGACTTCCGGCGGCGCCGGTCGCTCGAAGTGTTCTCGATCGACGAGGTCGTTTCTACCGATCAACGAGCTGGAGAACCCCGCCGCTTCCAACCGTTTTTCTCGTTCCAGCATGGCGTGGAACAGAAGGAACCCGCGTTCTGGCATGCCGTCCGGATGCCCGCCGGACCGCTGTCGGGCGGCGCCACGGAGATGCGCCTTTCGCTGGTGGATCTGTCGGGCCAGCCGGCCAAACTGGACCTCGACACATTGACGGTGCGCTGTACCTGCTCGAACGCGGACCTGCCCGCTCAACTGGCCTTCGGCGATGAGAACGGTGACTTTCGCCTGGAAGGCAGCTCAGCGATCGACCGCATCATCGCCCTGCACCGGCCTACGCCCAGCCTTCCGCCGGCTTTGGGGCACGCGTCTCTGTGGCGCCTCATTTCCCATCTTTCGCTGAACCACCTCTCTCTGGTCGAAGAAGGACGGGATGCCTTGAAGGAGATTCTGCGGCTTTATCAGGGTTCTTCGCAGCTTTACCTGGAGCAGCAGATCGAAGGCATCACCCGTGTGGCCAGCGAGCGCCGGTTCGCGCGCGTCACCGGCGATCACGGAATCACGTACGTGCGCGGCATGCATGTCGACGTGGAAATGGATGAGACCAAGTTCGTGGGCGGTGGGGTCTATCTGTTTGCCAGCGTACTGGAGCATTTCCTGGCGCAGTACGTTTCCATGAACAGCTTCAGCCAGCTTGCCGTGCGAACGCTGCAGCGAAAGGAGGTGCTGCGCGAATGGCCGCCACATGCGGGGAATCGCTTCCTGCTATAGACGAGCGCTTGGATTTCGCCCGGCTGCGCGAACATCCCGAGGAGTTCTCGTTTTTTCAGGCGGTCCGTCTGCTGCAACTGCTGGCTCCTGGACGCCCGACCATCGGTGGTTTCACCGCGCCCCGCGCGGAGCCGGTGCGCTTGGCCACCTCACCATCCTTGAGCTTTCCGCCTTCCGAAATCCGCTCGCTGGAGGAGAGCGGCGGCCGGCCGCCCAAGATGACCGTGAACTTCTTCGGCCTCGACGGGGCCCTGGGCGTGCTTCCGACCCGCTACACCGAGACCGTACTGGAGCGCCTTTACGCGGGCGACACTACGCTGCGCGACTTCCTCGACCTTCTCAACCACAGGATGATTTCGCTGCTGTACCGCGCCTGGGAGAAGTACCGGTTTCCGGTGACGTACGAGCGCGAGCGGCAGGATCGCTTTACTGGATACCTGTTCGACTTGATCGGGCTGGGCTCGAAAGGGCTCGAAGACCGGCAGCCAATCGCCGACCAATCGTTGGTCTACTATACCGGCCTGCTGGCGCAGTGTCCGCGCTCGGCCACGGCGTTCCGGCTGATCCTTTGCCACTTCTTTCAAGTGCCCGTGGAGATCGTGGAGTTCGCCGGAGCCTGGCGGCGGTTGGATGCGAGTTCCCAGACGCAGCTAAACGAGGGCTTCTCTTCTACCGAGCAGTTGGGCATCGGAATGGCGCTGGGTGATGAGGTGTGGGACCAGCAGTCCGTGGTACGCGTTCGCCTGGGGCCGCTGACGCGGGCTCAATATGCCGAGTTTTTGCCGGCCGGCCGCGCCCACGGGCCGCTCAAGGCGGTGGCGCGGTTTTTCTGCGGGTGCGACCTCGACGTGGAACTGCAATTGGTGCTCCAGCGCGAGGAGGCGCCGCGGTTCGGGCTGGGAGATGGCACAGCGCCGAAGTTGGGCTGGACCTCGTGGATCTTCGCGAGCCCGCTCGATCGCGATCCGGACGAAACCGTGATCCGGCTATGGGAGCGCTGATATGAGGTTTGGAAATGTCACCACTGCTCCCTTTGGTCGCGGCTCAGTATGCGACTGCTTTTCAGAGCCGCGACCAAAGGGAGCGGTCCGGGGAAGCCGGAGACTAGTGTGGCGGTGAAGCAGAAGAATCGCCTCTTTCATTTCGATTCGCCGCTCGGTGAAGACAAACTGCTGGTGAACAGTTTCCGCGGCTGCGAACAACTCGACGAGCTCTTTCGCTTCGAGCTGGAACTGGTCTCGGAAGATCCTTCGATCCAGTGGAACCAGATCGTCGGCCGCAATGTAACCGTCGGCATCCGGCAGCGGGACGAAACGAGCCTTCGATATTTCAACGGACAGATCAGCCAATTCGCTCCCATACGGCACGAAGGCCGGCTGGCGTACTACAGCGCGGAGATGGTGCCCTGGCCGTGGTTTCTCACGCTCACACGGGATTGCGTCATCTACCAGGAGAAGACCGTGCCGGAAGTCATCGATCTGACTTTCCGGCGATACGGTTTCCGCCCGGATACCTGGCAGATGAACCTGCGCGGCAAACACGAGAAGTGGGAATACTGCTGCCAGTATCGTGAAAGCTCCTTCGCGTTCGTGTCGCGCTTAATGGAAGCCGAGGGCATCTACTACTACTTCGCGCAGGAGAAAGGGAAACATACGCTGGTCATGGTAGACGACCGCTCCGCGCATCTTCCGCTTCCCAGCCAGCCCCGTATCCGCTTCGAGCACGACACCGGCGCAGGAGTCGCTCGCGACGAGGACACGATTTTCGCCGCCAGCATGGAGAAATCGGTGCGGCCCACCAAATACACGCTCAAGGAGTTCAATTGCCTGATTCCCAAGGATCCGTTGCTTTTCGAATCCGGCCAGGACCAAAGCGCGGGCCTCGGCCCCAAGCTGGAACTGGAGATGTACGACTACCCCGGCGAATATGAAACGCCTCTGGAAGGTAAGGACTACTCGGACCTGCGCCAGGAGGAGCAGGAGGACGATCACGTCACCGTCAATGGCAGCGGGAACTGCCGATCGCTGGCAGCGGGCTATCGCTTCGATCTCTCCGATCATCCCCGCAAGGAGCTGGACACTAATTTCCTGATCACCAGCGTGACGCACGCGGCGCATGAGGGAACGCTTCTGCCCGGAACCGACGCCAGTGAAGCAAGCTATCAGAATTCGTTCACCTCGATCCCTTCTAAAGCCCAGTACCGGCCCGATCGTGACACGCCCAAAGCGATCATGCGCGGGAGCCAGACCGCATTTGTGGTCGGTCCGCCGGGCGAGGAGGTGTACACCGATCACCTGGGCCGCGTGAAGGTGCAGTTTCACTGGGACCGCAAGGGGAAGCAGGACGACAAGAGCTCTTGCTGGATCCGGGTCATGCAGGCGTGGGCGGGAATGGGCTACGGGCACATTTGGATCCCGCGGATCGGGCAGGAGGTGATCGTGGACTTTCTGGAAGGCGATCCGGACCGGCCCATTATCACCGGATGCTTGTACAACGAGGACAACCGGCCGCCCTGGGATCTGCCCGCGAATCAGAACTGGAGCGGCGTGAAGACGCGTAGCACCAAGGGCGGCCAGCCGCAGAATTGCAACGAGCTGCGTCTGGACGACACCAGGGGCAATGAGCTGTTCGCGATGCAGGCCGAAAAAGACATGCACATCACGGTAAAGAACGACAGCATCGAAACGGTGTTGCGCGACCGGCATTCCACGGTAGGCGGGGAAGCTCGCGAGTCGATTCAGAAGGATGTGTCGGTTCAGGTGGGCGGAAATGTTCAGGAGAAAGTCGGAGGCAAGCTGCTACTGGAGGCCGCCGGTGAGATCCACATCAAGGCAGGCGGGCGCATCGTTTTGGAGTCAGGTGCAGGTGTCACGTTCCTGGGGTCTGGCGGCAGTAGTTTTATCGATGTCACATCTGCCGGGATCGTAGCCCAAGGCCCGGCGATCTGGATCAACTCCGCGCAGGGCGTGCCGGAGGGCGCGCTGTCCTCCAAACCGTCAGATCCGTTACAGCCGGGCGTGAACGGCGCCGGCGGGCTGGACCCCCTGCACGATGCACAGTTCGCGCCGTATCCTGGCGAACAGCCGGTCCCGGTGCAGCATTCCTATCCTGGGCCTTCCGCGCCCTATTCCGGGGAACCGCCGGCCCCGGGCACGGAACCAAATTACGAACCCCCGCCTCCTGCGCCAAATCGCTCATCATTGCTGGGCAATCCCTGGATCGATTCGAGCTATGACGCCCACCTTACGAAGACAGACCCCGAGGAAGGAGAGCCGTAACTAATGACCACGCGAACCAATCTGCAATCCCGCTACGGCCTCGGCGAAGTTTTGGGAAAAGGGGGCATGGGCGTCGTATACCAGGCCGTCGATTGGGCGATGAAGCGCGAGGTCGCTCTCAAAACCATCCTGGTCGTCGATGACCCGGATGCGCTCGATCTCTTCTACAAAGAGTGGAACCTGCTGGCAGCCATGAGCCACCCGAATATCGTCGAGATCTACGATATTGGGGAATTCGAAGAGAACGGCGTGAGAAAACCGTTCTTCGTCATGCCACTGCTCCGCGGCGCCACGCTGGATAAGCTGATCCGCGATGCCAGCCCGCGCCTCACTGTGGAGAACGTGGTCCACATCGTCGTTCAGGCGAGCCGCGGGCTGCACGCCGCTCACGAGCAGGGGCGCGTGCACCGTGATATCAAGCCCAGCAACATCTTCGTGATGGATGACGATACGGTGAAGATTATCGACTTCGGTATTGCGCGGGTGGCTTCTCTGACCGCGAAAACCAAGGTCAAAGGCACACTCTACTACCTGGCTCCGGAGCAATTGGAAATGAAACCACCGACTCCGCTGTCGGACCAGTTTGCTTTGGCCGTTGTGGCTTACCAAGCCCTCACGCGCCGGCGGCCTTTTGATGGCTCCTCGGATGCTGAAGTCCTGGATGCCATCCGCTTCTATAGCCCGCCGCCTGCCGCCGAAATCAACCAGACCGTGAGCTATGCCATCAGCCAGGTGGTCCACAAGGCCATGGCTAAACAGCCGTATCACCGGTTCCTCACTGCGAAAGATTTCGGCGAGGCTCTAGAAAAAGCGCTGCGCAATGAACCGCTGGACTGCTTCGACCGCTCCCGGCTGGCTCCTCGCATGGACCACGCGCGCTCCACCTTCGAGCAGGGTGACTACGGTATCGCCTCGGAACTGCTCACCGAACTGGAAGCGGAAGGCCATCTGGACCAGGGCATCTGGATGCTGCGCAGGCAACTCAACCAGGCCGTGCGGCAAACCCGCATCCAGCAGCTGCTGGGGAATGCGCGGCGTTTCTTAGAAGCCAGCGAGCATTCTCTCGCGCTGCGCAAGATCCAGGAGGCGCTCGATCTCGACCCCGAAGCACCCGATACGCTGGCGTTCAAAACCGTGGTGGAGAAGGAACGGCGCGAGAGGAAGATCGAGGAATGGATCCAATTGGCGCGCCAGCATCTGGCCAATCAGGCGTTTCAGCAGGCACGCGACGCGCTCCACAGCGTCACCAGGTTGAAGCCCAACGACACCCAGGCCCTGCAACTGCTGGCCGAGGCGGACCGCGGCGAGGAGGAATTCGGCCGCATTCGCGAGGAGAAGGCGCGCCTCTATCAAGGGGCGATGCAGGCCTGGGAAAACGGAGAGGTCACCTCGGCGCTCAGCAAACTGGAGAACCTCGTCAACCTGGAACGAGATCTGCCGGAGACGGACAGCGAGCGGAGCAGCATCTACCAGAACTTCTATAACCAGGTCCATACCGAACACGACGCCATCAAGAACGCGTACGAGGAAGCGCGCCGAAACCTCGCGGCCGGCAACTTCGAAGTAGCGCTGGCCACTTGCCACCACTACCTGGCGCAGTATCCGAACCACGCGCTGTTCCAGGCGCTTCGCTTCGATGTTGAGGACCGGCGCCGCCAGAGCCTCTCGGCGCTCATCGCGGACACCGACCGCCAGGTGGACGACGAGCCCGATCTGGATCGCCGCATCGCCATCCTGGGTGAGGTCCTCAAGCTCTACCCCGACGAGCCGCACTTCCAAAGCGCCCTCCAACTGGTGCGCGATAAGCGCGACCTCGTCCATTCCATCGTCGCGAAGGCGCATTTCTTCGAGGAGCGCAGTCAATTCAATGAGGCTCTGGACCAATGGCAGATCATGAGGTCCATTCACGAAAAGCAGCCTGGGCTGGAGTTTGAGATCGAGCGGCTGCTGAAGAAGCGCGATCAGCAGTCGCGCCGGCAAGCCAAGGCGGACTGGGTCGCACAGACGGACCGTTATCTAGAAGCCGGCGATTACGGCCGCGCGTTGAAAAGTGTCGAGAGCGCGCTGGCCGAATTTCCCGGTGAACCCGAGCTGCTGGAACTGCACCAGCTGGTGCTCAAAAGCCAGTCACGCGCCACCGAGGCGCAGACACTCCTCGCCGCCGCGCGGGAACTCAGCGAAAAAGCTGCCGGGGAGGAGAGCCTCGTGCAGCTACGGAACGCCTTCGAACTGGACCCGCGGAATTCGGTGATCCGCACGGTGTTGGTGAACTCACTGCTGGAACGCGCCCATGGGCTGGTGGCCAAGGCCGAATGGGAGGGCGCGGAAGCCACACTCGGAGAGCTGCTTTCCATCGAGCCGCACCACCCGGCCGCAGAAAGCCTGGCTGCCCAGTTGGGCGATCACGACCAAGAGGAGTTCACCATCTGGTGCCTGGCCCAAGCACGGCGGTGGCAGGCCGAGGGCGAGATACAGAGTGCGCGGGCCCTGGTGGCACAGGGACTGGAAGTCTACCCGAAAGAGCCGCGCTTGCTGCAGATACGATCTACGCTGGAGCGCGCGCAAGGCGCCGTGCAAACGTGTGAGAACGCCGGCGGCCCTGTGCCCGAAGCCCCGGCGC
This sequence comes from Bryobacteraceae bacterium, assembly GCA_035516375.1. GTDB lineage: Bacteria > Acidobacteriota > Terriglobia > Bryobacterales > Bryobacteraceae > PSRJ01. The sequence continues at coordinate 18,047 of DATJAK010000199.1, read as the reverse complement.
CGACGGATACGAGTGAAGTTTCGGAAAGCGAAACAGCTGCACCACCGCCGGCCGCTCCCACCGTGGTCGCCCCGGCCGCGCTGGTGGAGGACCTCGAACCGAAGCTAGCGAGGTGGCGACAGGTTCTCCATCGAGCGGAAATGCGAGTGCGCTGGCACGATCTGAAGTTCCCGGTGGGACGGCGGAAGATTCTCTATGTAGCAAGTGGCTTCGCCGGGCTGCTGGCGGTTCTCCTGGCGGGCCGCCACGTCGCGCAACGCGGGAAGCCGGTGGCGTCTCCTTCCGCTGAATACCACGTGGCCTTCCGGTCGTCCCCGCACGGTGCTGCGATCACCGTCAACGATCAACCATGTGGCACGTCATTTTGTGCGGCGCAACTGGAGCCCGGCGCTTACGAGGCCCGTGCCACTCTGCCGGGCTACGCAGACGCGGCCGCCATTTTCACGATTGGGGTGAAGAAGGGCGGCCCTGGCGAAGTGTCACTCAAGCTGGCGCCTCTGCCCGCTCAGGTTGGCGTTTCCACGGACCTCATGGACGGGACCATAACGCTGGACGACCGCGTGCGGTTTACGGTTCCGGCCGGCGGAATGGAGATCCCCGATATACCGCTAGGTACACACCGGTTGCAGGTTCAGTACGGCGGCGCCAGTGCGGCACTGGCGTTTGAAATCTCCGCCGGCGTCCCACCCAGGTTAATTGCACCTGTCGAGGTACATGGGTTGCGCGCCCTACTCATTGCGGGATGCGGGCCGGGTATCCGTATGTACAGCAGTGTCGAGAGGACGGTAGCAATAGTCGATGGGAAACCCGCCGGAACAATCTCTAGCGACGGGTTGGATATCCAGAAAGTCGCACCGGGTCATCATGTACTCATCGCCAGCTTCGGAAGGACGGCGAGTGAGATCCCGTTCGATTCCTCCTCTGCTCCTCGGCTTGGCCTGTTCCTTCAGAAAACCCGGTGGCCGCATCTACGGTAAAGGACCTGGCCTGGAGGGCTAGCCGCAGCCCGAGCGAGCTGAGGTTCGTGCAAGGGAAGCGAAGAACTGTTCGGGGTTACGCGCGGACGTCGGCCGCCAAAACCCTCCTGTGTCGACGTCGTTCTTGGGCGTCTCCGCCGTTGGATGGCATCTGCGCGGTGGAGGTGCTGTTCCGATCTATCCCATTGGCCCTAATAGCACTTCCCAGCAATGCTGAAAGGGCCAAAAATCTAGGAACGGTTGTGGGTCCGAGTCCTGCCTGACGAGCCAAACCCAATAAATTCAATAAATTACAACCACGCAGGATGATGGCATCCTCCCGGCTGCGCTCTCTGCGCGCCGAAATCCACTCCATACACGCCCCTTATTCGAAATCCTGGATCATTCTGTTTGCAGCCGCCTGCACGATAATGACAAAGGACGGTAACTTGGAAGATGATCGCTTGACAGGTCCGCCGGCCGTGGAGTCTTCGCGCCGGAAATCTCAGGGAGACCTGTTGAGCCGGGTCGTTAGGGCTGCCGAATCCGCTCTTGCCGGTCACTCCTATGTTTCCTGTATCGACGTGCTGTGCGGAATAGGGCTCTTGCAGCCCGGGGACGTCGAGTCATGGCGGAAAGGGCGTATCGATTTTCTGGAGCGAGTAATTCAAGGGAACCTCCACAAGATTTCTTCATCTATGGCGATGTTCCGCCGGTGGGCGCATGAGAACGGCCTCAATCCCAGCGAAACTCGCTACGTTCGACGTACACGAAACACGACGATCGACTTGCGATTCAGCAAGAGTGGAGATCCCGGTATCGAGAAGAATTACCGCACGCACTACGTTTCGCCGGCACTCTCTGAGCGCAAGCAGCAGCAGCTTCAAGCCAAGCTTGACCAAGCTCCGCAGACGGTCGTATTCCAGATTCTGCGCAACTCCCAATGCTCGGAATGCGGCGCGGAAATCGAAAAGGACTCGTTTCTATTGATGGATGCCGGACAGCCGCTGTGCCTGCCGTGCGGCCGTCTCGACGACCTCGAACTGCTTCCCTCCGGCGACACGGCCCTGACACGACGAGCGACGAAATACAGCGGGCGCGTGGCGGTGGTAGTCCGGTTCAGCCGGTCGCGGAAGCGCTACGAAAGACAGGGCATCCTGGTGGAACCGGTTGCGCTGGAGAAGGCCGAACAGGAATGTACGGAGGATGCCGACGAGCGCGCAGCCGCGCGGGTGCGAGGGGCCGAACGGCGGCGCGAGGAGGATCGCGCGCTGGCTGCCCGGATGGCGCAGCAGATCGGTACTTTATTCCCCGGCTGCCCAATGCGCGAAGCCGCGGCCATCGCGGAACACACGGCGCGCCGCGGAAGCGGGCGCGTGGGCCGGACTGAGGCTGGCCGAAAGCTCGAGGAGCAAGCATTGACTCTTGCCGTGATCGCCGCGATCCGTCACAACCACACCAACTACGATGAGCTGTTGGCGAAAGGTGTGGATCGCGCCACCGCCCGCCAGAGGGTAGCGGATCAAGTCGAAGCGATCCTGGACCAGTGGCGAAAGTAAGCTGCGTCACCGCCCGGCTCCGCGCGCCTTCCGCACATCCCGCACCAGCCCCATTTGAGGCAGGGAATGCGCAGCTTGCAGCGGGTGAGGCGCCCTTGCTGCGAGGCCGATCCGATTACGCCATCTATTGGATCTCAGCGAGAGGTCCGGCGTGTGGTCACGCGGTGTGCTTTATTAGACAAGGATAAGGCCTCTCTATGTTAATCGAACAACAGATCGCCGAGCGGCGGGACCGGGCGGCCGCGATGCAACTGCAGGTTTTGAAGCGGCCCGCCAACGGTCCATATGGCGATTACACCGTGAAATCAGCAAGTGGAAAGACATATCGCGTGGCCGTCCGAGGTCCGGGGCTATTTGAGAATTACTGCTCCTGCCCGGATTTTGCGGTGAACACGCTGGGAACCTGCAAGCACGTTGAGGCAATGCTCGCGGCGCTGCGGCGGCGCCGCCAAACGGCATTGGCGAGGGCAAAGTACCAGCGCACTCGCGCCTCCATCGCGCTTCAGTATGGGGAGACGATCGAGGTTCGTCTTCACATGCCCGGCACGCCCTCGCCCGCTCTACGATCGCTGGCGGCGGAGTTTTTCGACAGCGAGGGAGTGCTGCGCCACGAGCAGTACGGGCGATTTGCCCAGCTCCTGGAGGCGCTCCGGAACGCGGACGGCCAGGCGGTAATCTATAGCGACGTTCTGGAGTACATCGATCGGGAGAATGAATTGGCTGACGGCTTGGAGCTGGAACGTAAGTTCCTGGCCAGGCTCAAGCGCGGGCAGGACCCCATGGCAGGTTTCTTGAAAACCAGGCTGCTGCCGTATCAGGCCCAGGGCGCGGTGTTTGCCGCGTGTCGCGGCCGCGTGGTTCTCGCCGATGACATGGGCCTGGGAAAGACCGTGCAGGCGCTCGCCGCGGCCGAACTTTTGCGCCGGCGCAAAGGAATCGAGAGAGTACTGGTGATTGCGCCTGCCTCGGTTAAGTATCAGTGGAAAACAGAAATCGAGAAGTTCACCAATCTGCAGGCGCAGGTCATCGACGGCCTGCTGCCCCGGCGACGGGCTCTGTATGCGTCGCCCGCGTTCTTCAACCTCACCAGCTATGAACTGATCCTGAAAGACATCAAGTACATGCACGAGTTACAGCCCGACCTGATCGTTCTGGACGAAGCGCAGCGCATACGCAACTGGACCACCGCCACCGCACGTACGATCAAACAACTGAAGAGCCGTTACGCTTTCGTGCTCACGGGCACACCGCTCGAAAACAAACTGGAGGAACTCTTTTCCGTAGTGGAGTTCGTAGACGGGCGCAGGCTGGGTCCGGCCTTTCGCTTCGTGCACGAACACCGCGTCGAAGATGAGGGAGGGCGCCTCGTCGGTTACCGCGGTCTCGACCGCATTCACAGCCAGTTGTCGCCCATCCTGCTGCGGCGTACACGCCAGGAAGTACTCAAGCAACTGCCGGAACGGACCGATCAGATTTTCCGCGTGCCACTGACTCCGGAGCAAGCGGAGCCGTATTTCGAACAGAGCGATATCCTGGCGCAATTGATGCGCAAGTGGGAGCGGCAAGGCTGGCTGTCCGAAATCGACCAGAAGCGGATTCTCTGCTGCATTCAAAACATGCGCATGTTGTGCAACTCGACGTTTCTTTTTGACAAGCAGACCCACCATTCGCCCAAGCTGGCGGAATTCCGCGAAATCATTCGGGAGCTCGCCATCGAGGAAGACCGCAAAGTGGTGGTGTTCAGCGAGTATGAGCGGATGACGTCTTTAGCAGGCGAAGAACTGCGCCAGCTCGGGATCGGATTCGTGTCGCTGCACGGCGGGGTTCCTTCACGCCAGCGCGGTGCGCTGATGGAGAAGTTCCGGAACGATCCCGCCTGTAAGGTGTTCCTTTCGACGGATGCCGGCGGCGTCGGGCTCAACCTGCAAGTTGCTTCCGCGGTCGTGAATTTCGAGCCGCCCTGGAATCCGGCCCGCCTGGAGCAGCGAATCGGCCGAGTGCACCGGTTGGGCCAGTCCCGCCCGGTGCATGTGATTCACATGCTGACCTCCGATAGCATCGAGGAGCGCGTATGGGAAACGCTGAGGCTGAAAAAGTCTCTGTTTGCGGGAGTATTCGACTCACCAACCGGTGAGGTCAGCTTCGAGAAGCTGGGCCGGAAGACCGTGCTCCAGGCGGTGAAAGAGATCTTCACCAACCAGCCGGGCCGGCCTAAACCCGTCGTCGACCCTGTGCCGGCCGCTCCGGTTGCCTTAACGCAGACGCCTGCAACTGCTCGGGAAGCTTCGCCCTCCCCGGCTTCGGCACATAACGCAGTCGAAGGCGCGGCTGCTTCCCTCATGGAAGCTGGACTCAAGTTCGTGGAGTCGATGGCTTCAGCCGACTCCGCCGGCGACGCGTTGGCCGGGCTGTTCACCCGAGACGGCCGAACCAACCGTCCGGTTTTGTCCATACCTCTCCCGGAATCGGTTACTCAGGAACGCCTGATTGCCGCCGTATCCACTTTGTTGCGGACATTCGGACGAACCGCGGCAGGGGCAGGCGGCGGGCCGCTCAAGTAGCACTGGTCAGGCGGCTGAAAAAGCCCTCCGCGCCCTAACGGTTGCGGCTCGGTAACGGAACTCGACGCCGCGTTTCCGAGATGGATGAGAAGGCCGGTCCCCGGCGGGATGCGTTAAGCTCCCAATGGATACCACTCTAGGTGCAAAGGAGAACCGGCCATGAAGAAGCATAGCAACAGTCGACAGAATCCGCAGCGGGCCAACGTGCCCGGCAGACCAAAGGATCGGACAGGAGCCGCGTGTGCGTGCTCGATAACGGCGGCGATGTGGTGAAAGAAACCAGCGTGGCTACGACCAAGAAAGCGCTGGTACAGATGTTCGGTCCGATGAAGCACTGCCGCATTGCGATAGAGGTGGGAACGCATTCGCCCTGGGTGAGCCGGTTATTAAAGAGCCGCGCGCGGTTCGCAAGCGGTTCTTGGGATTTTTCAGCAGCCTGCTAATCAGGTCTCCACACCGATTTGGCCCGCACGTCGCCGATCACAAGCCGCACGCCCTGGTTGTCGGATGGGTTCAGCCATAGCATGCGCTCGAAAATGCCTGCCGCCTCCTGAAACCGCCCGAGCCGCCACAGGCACAACCCAAACCCGTGCATGCAGCGAAGGAATGGCCGGTTGTCGACCATGCCCCAAGGCAGCAGGCCGTCGGAGCGCTTGCCCAGAGACAGCTCGCCGATCTGAAACCCCACTTCGTAGTGTCGCATCGCATCCCCGGGCCGGCCATCGAACACCATGTTCCCGAGATGCGCATGGGCGTCCAGGCAGCGAAGGTCCGCTTGACAGAGATCCATCAGGATCTTGTACGCTCCCTCCCTGTCGCCGGAGTCTTTGCGGTCATTGGCTTCGGTAATCGGATCGGAAAACGGGTCTTCGGGGTCGGCTCCCGGCAGGACCTGCTCCATCTCAAATTGCTGCCGTGGTCCACGGGCGATGATGGGCTTGGCCCAATCGTCGATCGGTTCCCCTTGTTCACCCCAGTAGTGCTCCGCCGGATTCCAGATTCCCCTTTCTTCCAATCGGAGGGGCGCGAGTCGCAGCGCCTTCACATCGAGCCGCGTCGAGACGATGGCGCCGGAGAGATAGGGATTGCCCGCATAGGTCCACTGCTTTGCCGGGCTGATCACGGCGATCTCGCCAGGCACGACATCCCGGAGACGCGCGGCACGAAAGGTTACGATCTCGTCGCCATCCAAACGGCAGCAACGCGCGGCTCTCTGTTTGACCGACAGAACCACCAATTCCATTGGCCCTTCAACCTTGGAACTAGCCGCAGCAGTCTTCGCCCGGTTCCCGCCGCGAACATCAGATGGGAACGGCGCGATCCCCATCCATTTTCGATAAGCAGCCAGGTAGCGCCCAGCCGTAAGGCTCACGGGAATCTCAACCTCTGACGCCGCCACGGTGTGTTTCCTGCCATCGGCGCCACGGCACACTGCGGTCAATCCGCGTAGCGTGTTGCCGGCGTAGTCGAACTTCAACACCTGAACCGGCGCGCCCACAACCGTCGCTTGACAGGGCACAGCTACATCGTCCTCGAATGCTTGTCTGAAGGCCCAAAGCTGTTCGTCCTCACCGCTCGCGTCTGTGGTGATCTCGTCGATGAGTTCATCCAGGTCTACCAGGTCCGGGCTGGTCTTCTTCATGAGCGGTGGCCTCCGTTCATTGTCCAACGGTTTTTGGCACGGCACGCGCTTCAAATGCGGCGATGAATCCCGTCTTCCGATAGTGGTCCGCCCGGATCTGACGCTTGATCTGCTCCCATTCTGCCGCGCGTCCGGCCTGCAATGGCCGCCGCCCACTAGCCTTCATGAAGGCAGCCGCGCGCTCGCGGAATCAAGTGGTACATGGTGAGCCGAGCGCGGTCGTAATCAGCAAATAAGACCGCGCTCTTGTCAGGCTAGATACTCCCAGCCACTTCCGCTTTGAGCCACTTCACGATCATCGGCTCCAACTCCGAGTTCTTGGCGAACATGGGCACCCCGTGTTCTGTGCCTGGATACAGCTTCAGTTTGGATTGCGCGGACTTGGATGCTTCCACCGCCTCCTTGATGCCTTTCGCCGCATTCGTATCCCCTTCGCTGGCGGCGCCGAACACCGCGACGGTTGGACTGGCAGCAAGGTAGGCTTTTGCAGCGTCACTCGCGCCGCCAGAGAGGAGCATCAGAGCTTTAATCTCGTGGTGCCGAGTCGCGAGATCGGATGCCTGGCCAACACCGCAGCTAGCACCGCCCGCCGCTACGTGCGTCTTTTCAACCCCTTTTTGGTCCATCAGGTATGCGTACGCAGCGTCCACGTCGCCATGCCACTTCTCCCGCTCGGCAGTGCGGTTTGCATGGTCACCGCCGCTTTCCCCGAACCCACGAAAATCAGCACATGGAAACCAGCACTGGCAAGATCTTGCGCCAGCCCGTCCCAGGCGTGCCGGTCCATATTGCATTGATGAAGCAGCAGGATCGCCGGTCCAGGGCGGCCCGGGGAAAAGTACGAAGCCTTCAAGATCGTTCCATCTTGAGCTTTAAGATCGACGTCTTTCTTTGGCATCTCTGCCGCAAGTCCGCATGCGCAGAGTAGCGCCGATATCGCCATCAGACTGAGTGCTTTCATTGGATTTTCCTCGTGGCCGTCATTATATTCCCGCTGATCCCGGCGAAGCCAATCGTTTCCGGGTCATTCCGCGCAAAGAGGTGCGTTTTGATGCGAGCACCACTTCGCGCATTGACGGCGTCTATCAAATCCTCCAACGCCTGATTGCAGCACCCGCCAAGCCCAAGCACACCATCGGTTTCCTGAGCGATGCGGTCAAACGGTAACGACGGCATGTCCATAGGTGGAAGCGCCGGCGAGTATACTGGAATTCTGGAAGCTCGAAATCCCTCTTGTGCATCCCATGAATTGGGGAGTGGCATCGATTCTGTGCGGCGCCTGTCCGCATGGAGACAAAATCAAAAATGAGTTCTGCGGCTGTTCCACAGGGTCACCGCGCCGTCCGCTTTTACGAAGCTCCGATCGGCAAAAAGGCCGTGATGGCCGTGACCGGCGTGATCCTGTTCGGATACGCGTTGGGACACCTGCTGGGGAATCTGCAGATCTATTCACCCGATCGCGATCAAATCAATCGTTACGCTGCCTTCTTGCATGACCCCGGCCGCGCAGCGCTGCTCTGGGGAGTACGAGCTTTCTTGCTGGCGGCAGTCGTGCTGCATATCACGGCTTCGATCCAGCTTTGGATCTGGAACCGTACCGCACGGCCTGTCCGTTACCGGACGAAGTCTGACGTGCCGTCCTCATATGCGGCGCGAACCATGATTTGGAGCGGCCCCATTCTTGCGGCGTTCGTGATCTTCCATGTGCTGCATCTGACAGTGGGCAGCGTGTTTCCTTTACGCGAATTGGGCCCGAACCAGCCGGACGTCCGGGCCAACCTGATTGCGGGTTTCCAGCACCCGGCAGTAGCGGCCTTCTACATCGTCGCGATGCTGCTGTTGTGTCTGCACCTCTACCACGGGCTGTGGAGCATGTTTCAGTCCATGGGTTTCAGCCATCCACGGTTTACGCCGGGATTGAAGCGGCTGGCGGCCGCGGTTGCCGTGCTGATTGCCGCCGGCAACATCTCGATCCCGGTGGCCGTGATGACCGGTTTTCTGGTGAATTGAGGAAGCATGGTTTTGGATTCCAAAGCTCCCGGTGGACCGATCGAAACGCGGTGGGAGCGGCACCGCTTCTCGCTCAAGCTGGTCAATCCGGCCAACAAGCGCAAGCATACGATCATCATTGTCGGTTCAGGTCTCGCGGGCGCCTCCGCCTCCGCCACTCTGGGAGAGCTCGGCTACAACGTAAAGTGTTTCTGTTTTCAGGATTCGCCGCGCCGCGCCCACAGTATCGCGGCACAGGGCGGCATCAACGCTGCCAAGAACTATCACAATGACGGCGACAGCATTTACCGCCTGTTCTATGACACCGTCAAGGGCGGCGATTTCCGTTCGCGCGAATCGAACGTCTACCGGCTGGCGCAGATCAGCGTGAACATTATCGACCAATGCGCCGCCCAGGGCGTTCCGTTCGCGCGCGAGTATTCCGGTTATCTGGACAACCGCTCGTTCGGCGGGGCGCAGGTTTCGCGCACGTTCTACGCGCGCGGCCAGACCGGCCAGCAGCTGCTGTTGGGCGCTTATCAGGCATTGGAGCGCCAGGTGGGCGCGGGTCAGGTGCGCATGTTCCCCCGCACCGAGATGCTGGATCTCATCGTGGTCGATGGCCGGGCACGCGGTATCGTCACCAGGGACCTGATTACGGGCCAGGTCGAGTCGCACATCGCCGATGCGGTAGTCTTGGGCACCGGCGGCTATGGCAACGTGTATTACCTCTCGACCAACGCCAAAGGGTCGAACGCCACGGCGATCTGGCGGGCCCACAAACGCGGCGCATGGTTCGCGAATCCCTGCTTCACCCAGATACACCCGACTTGCATCCCGGTCTCCGGGCACTACCAGTCGAAGTTGACACTGATGAGCGAATCGCTGCGCAACGACGGGCGCGTCTGGGTTCCGGCACAACGGCAAGACCCGCGTCCGCCGGCCCAGATACCGGAAAACGATCGCGATTACTACCTCGAGCGCAAGTATCCGAGCTTTGGCAACCTGGTGCCGCGCGATGTCGCCTCGCGCAACTCCAAGGCCGTGTGCGATGAAGGCCGGGGCGTGGGCGAAACCGGCCTCGCCGTGTATCTCGACTTCCGCGATGCCATCGAGCGTTTGGGCAAGCACCTAATTCGCGAGCGTTACGGCAACCTGTTCGACATGTACCAGCGCATCACGGGCGAAGACCCGTATGCCACACCGATGCGCATCTACCCGGCGATTCACTACACCATGGGTGGCCTGTGGGTGGACTACAACCTGATGTCCACCATTCCCGGCCTCTACGTGATCGGCGAGGCCAACTTCTCCGATCACGGCGCCAACCGTCTCGGGGCGAGCGCGCTGATGCAGGGTTTGGCCGACGGCTACTTCGTTTTGCCCAATACGATTGGCGATTATTTGGCATCTCAGCAGTTTCCACCGGTCCCCGCGGACCACCCGGAAGTTCGCGCCGCCGAGACGGAGGTGGCGTGCATCACCAAGCGATTGCTCGAAGCTAAAGGAACGCGCTCGGTCGATTTGTTCCACCGCGAACTGGGCAACCTGATGTGGCATTACTGCGGCATGTCGCGCACGGCGCAGGGGCTGCAGCACGCCCTGGCGGAAATTCCGGGTCTGCGCCAGCAGTTCTGGCGCGAGGTGCGGGTGCTGGGCAGCGGCGAAGAGTTGAACCAGTCGCTCGAGAAGGCCGGCCGCGTGGCCGATTTTCTCGAGTTGGCCGAACTGATGTGCCAGGATGCGCTCGATCGCAATGAATCGGCCGGCGGCCATTTTCGCGAAGAGTATCAAACACCGGACGGCGAGGCGGCGCGCGATGATGCGCACTACTCCCACGTGTCGGCCTGGCAGTTCTGCGGAGTAGGCAACGCGCCCGCCCTGCACCAGGAACCACTGACCTTTGAGTACGTCCACCCAACGCAACGGAGCTACAAGTAATGCGGCTCGTTCTCCACATCTGGCGGCAGCGGAACGCGGCGGAGAAGGGCCGGATGGTGCGGTACGAAGTGCCGGATGCCAACGAAGACATGTCGTTTCTCGAAATGCTGGACGTGCTGAACGAGGCGTTGATCGAGAAGGGCGAAGAACCAGTAGCGTTCGATCATGACTGCCGGGAAGGCATCTGCGGCATGTGCGGCTTCATGATCAACGGCGTCGCGCACGGTCCCTTGCGGGGCACCACGATCTGCCAGCTCCACCTGCGCCACTTCCGCGACGGGCAGGAGCTCTATCTGGAGCCATGGCGGGCGCACGCTTTTCCGGTTGTCCGCGATCTGATCGTGAATCGCAGCGCGTTCGACCGGCTGATCGCAGCCGGCGGGTTCATCTCGGTCTCCACGGGAAGCGCGCCCGATGGCAATGCCATCCTAGTGCCGAAGGAGAATGCCGATCGCGCCATGGACGCCGCCGCGTGCATCGGCTGCGGCGCCTGCGTGGCCATGTGTCCGAATGCGTCAGCGTCACTGTTTCTAGGCGCCAAGATTTCCCATCTCGGTTTGCTTCCGCAGGGGCAGCCCGAACGGGATAGCCGGGTCATGGCGATGGTTTCTCAGGCTCACCAGGAACGCTTCGGGAGTTGCACCAACATCGGCGAATGCGAGGCGGTATGTCCGAAGGAGATCCGCCTGGAGGTGATTGGGCGCATGAATCGCGATTTCCTGCGTGCGGCCTGGCGGAGGCGCGGCGATTCCGATAGCGCGGCGGCGGGCGCTTAGCGGCGCGGGCGGGGCATCAGCTTTTGCAAGTCCAGAAGGTGTTGCGGCCGATACTCCTTCCGCGACCATTTCGACGACGCGTCGAACTGCACTCCCACGAAATATCCAATCTCGCGGTATACGCAGTAGCGCACACACCCTGAAAATTCCTTCTTGGGCGAGCGCCAGCGCAGTGTCACCCCCAGAGGAATCGGGGTCTCCAGCTGCAAGCACGCGCCGGAAGCAGAGATGTCTTCCAAAACAGCCTGCGCCTTCTGCGTCTTTCCCACGCCATCCTGCCAGCAGATCTCAATCAGATCTGCGCACATCATGCGAACTTCCGAACGCCGCTCCGGCATACTATAGTTCATATCGGCTTGCTGGCGTTATCTTTACCGCCGCGAGAGCCCGCCGTCGTCGTAGGCCTCTGGAACACGGGACTAGAGTAAAACTCCGATGGTCTCTGGGTTCATTATAGGCCCGTCACCGCGTCAGGCTACGGAAGCGAGCAGCGCGGCGGCGTCCTGCTGGCCCTGCGCAAGTGCCAGATCTGCAGGGGTTTGACCGGCATGCGGTGCGGAACCTTCGTGCCCCCGGATGGTTGGATCCGCTCCGTTATCGAGCAGGTAGCGCATGACGCACAGGTGGCCGCGGTACGCGGCGCTATGCAGAGCCGTCAGCCCGTCGCGCCGGCGGCCGTTTACATCGGCGCCATGCTCGAGCAAAAGGCGCACCAGTTCGAGGACGGTACCTTCCTGGTCGCTGGGATTCGGCACATCAGGCGTGGCGACCGAGCAGCCGAGGGGACGAATTTCGAGAAAGTTGTCGCGGGTGGGTGCGTTGGCATCGGCGCCTTTCCCGAGCAGCAAACGGCTTACCGCAACCTGCCCCCAATAACAGGCGCGGTGGAGAAGCGTGCTCCCGTTGGGGCCGAACAACTGGACCAGATTGGGATCGGCGCGGAGCGCAGCTTCCACGCGGTCGAGCATGCCTAATTCGGCCGCGAGTCCCGCATCCAACGAGACGCCCCGGCTGAGGAGCAGTTCGACTACCGGCGGATGGCGACTGAAATAGGCCGCGTGGATCGGCTGCGATCCCACCAGGGTGTAAGCGGCCGCTAAGGCGGGGTCTTCATCGAGCAGAGCAGACACACGCTTTACGTCGCCTCGCCGGGCAGCCGCGATGACGGCATCGATGTTGGGCATCAGGAGAAAAGCTGATCGAGGTCGATCACGAGTCCCGGAGTAATTTCCGAGCGCAACGAGCCGCGGAACTCTTCGGCCGGTCCCTTCCGAAAGACCCAGACACTCTGCGTCTTGGGGTAGATAACCCAGACTTCGATGCCGCCGCTGGCGAGATATGCTTTCACTTTCCGGTCCATATCCTCGGCACGATTGGACTCGGAAATAATCTCGACAGCAAGTGCTGGTGCGCCATCGAGGTAATCCCCGCACGGTTGGTTGAAGAACGAGATGCTGACATCCGGCTGCAGCCAGGTTCTCTTGCCGAGCTTGTAACCCATTTCCACATAGGCTTCGCCGAGGCTCGCCCCAGCCGACGCCACTAACGGCTTGAGCAAATCGCGAAGCCTGTGGGCTGCACTCGCGTGTTTGAACTTGGCTGGAGGCAAGCGGATCAATTCTCCATCCAGGAGTTCCATCTTGCCGGGCTCGCTCGGCAGCTGTTCGAACTCCTCAAATGAGAGAAGAGTAGTGGTCCCCATCGCATCCATAATCTTACTGATTCTAGGACCGGCCGAACAACCGGTTGAAGAACTCGCGAGTGCGTGTGCGGATTTCACGCAGCGCCACGTCGAGACGCTGTTGGTGAAGGTGTTCGGGGGTCCAGCGCTTCACCAGATCGCTCAGCAGTTCAAATTGGGCCTGGGAAGTCGGCAGGCTGCCCTCGGCGTGACCGGAAATGATTCGCTGGCCGTGATCGATGGCGCGGTAGAATCCCGCTGACCCACGCAGGAAGTCGGCATCCTCGCGGGTGAGGTGTCCCATCTTTTCGATCACGTCGATGCGCTCGGGTGTGTTCAGAACTTTGTAGAAGATGCCCGCGCCCCTGAGCCGCAGATACATCAGGGCGAAGTCGATATCGTAGTATCCGCCTAACCCGGCTTTGAGCGGGTTGCGGGGACCCTGTTCGCGCTCCAGGCGCGCGCGCATTTCAACCAATTCCTTGCGCGACCGCATGCTCTGGCCGTAGCGCCGCCAATCCGCCTCCTGCAGCTCATGCAGGAACTCGGTGGCATGCTCCTGATTCCCTGCCACAGCGCGGGACTTCATGTAGGTGATGCCTTCCCACGCCTCGGCATGGCTGGTGAAGTAGGTTTTGTAGGCCCCCTCGGTCTGCACCAGGTCGCCTTCCCGGCCGCTGGGGCGCAGGCGTGTGTCGACCGTAAACATCACGCCCTCGCCGGTGTAGGACCCGAGCGTCTGGACGATACGCTCGGCCACGCCCGACCAGTATTCGTGCTCCCCGGCGTCGGCATCCGGGATGACGAAGACCAAATCCGCGTCCGAGCCTAAATCGAATTCGCCCATACCCAGGCGGCCGAGCGCGATCACCATCATCTGTTCGTGCGGCGTGTAGGAAGGGTCGGCGGGCGGAGCTGCTTCGGTCAAGGCGATGCGGTAGGCTGCTTCAATCACGGTATCCGCCAAGGCCGACGTCTTCCGCAGGGTAGTGAAGATCTCCTCGGAACCGATCAGACTCTGGCTTTGAATGCGCAGCATTTGGCGCAGATAGAAGCGCCGCAGGGCAGCGCCATCCGGCAGCGCTTCGCCGGAGAGTTCGAGCGGCCGTCCAATTTCGTCCAGCAGCTCCGGACGCCGCAAGAGTTGATCGGCGAAGTAGGAGCTATGTTCGAAGATGTCGAGTACCGCCACCGCCAGCGAGGCATCGGCATTGAGCCGCGCCAGGACATCGGGGCTGGCAAACGCCTTTTCCAAAAAGTGCTCGAAGCGCTCACGTCCGCGGTGCAGGTTGGCGCCATGAACGAGGGCCGCCAGTTGCGGAGCGCGCTGATCGAGGAAACGCGTCAAATTGCTGGCGGGAGCAAGCGCTTCGACTTCCTCCTCGATGGGCGGGGGTTCGGCCGGAATCGTGTAATACATGGGCTTTTGAGCGTGGATCACCCGTTCATAGATCTCGCTGACGGCGGCGCGGTGCTGCTCCAGCCTCTCGATCAGACCTTCGCCGGTAACCGCACCAGCGGGCTGCTCGGGTGGCATGCGGCGGGCTAACAGATCCAGCTCCTCGGGATCGGAAGGAAGCGCGTGGGTTTGCCGGTCGTCCTCCATCTGCAAGCGGTGTTCGAGATGGCGCAAGAACTGATAAGCCGCCGCCAGTCGCGCATATTCCGGCCCGGATAGCAGGCCCTTGTCACGCAGGCGGAAGAGCGCCAGCATGGTGCCGCCGTGGCGGACCCAGGCATCGCGGCCGCCGTGCAACCGCTGCAGGCACTGCGCCAGAAACTCGATATCGCGGATGCCCCCGGACGCCAGCTTGATATCGAGGCCGTTGGCAGAGTGGCGCCGGGCGGAAACCTTTTCCCGGATGCGCTGGCGCGTTTCCGAAACCGCCTCCACCGCGCGGAAATCGAGCGAGCTCTGGTAAATGAGGGGCTCGACGAAATCGAGCAGCGCCGTTCCCGGCTCGCGCTCGCCGGCCGAAACACGGGCTTTGATGAGCATCTGCTTTTCCCAGTCGCGCGCGCGCTGCTCGTAATATGCACGCGCTCCGTCGAGCGAGATGCAGACTTCTCCGAGCGTTCCCTCCGGCCGCAGGCGCAGATCGACGCGGTAACACTGGCCATCCGTGGTGTAACTGGAAAGCAGGTCGGTGCAGCGGTTGGCCACTTTCTTGCAGAACTCTTTATTGCTGATCGGCTGTGGACCGTCCGTTTCGCCGTTGCCGCCATAGACGAACATCAGGTCGATGTCGGAGCTGTAATTCAGTTCGTTGCCGCCCAACTTCCCAAGCGAGATCACAGAAAGACCGCAGGGCGTACCGCCGGCGAGCCGCGGTTCGCCATGGCGCGCCACGAACTCGTCGCGGATACGGCGGTAGGTCACGTCGAGGATGGCATCGGCGAGATGCGAAATCTCCTCGGTGACCTCCGACAGCGTGGCGATGCCCAGGATGTCGCGCACCACGATCCGCAGGATCTGCCGCCGGCGGAAACGAGCGAGATCGATGGCGGATGGAACCCCTTGCCGATCGGAGCCCAGGAATTCGAAAAGCCGCTCGGCGTATTCCTCCTCGGAGAGCACGCGATACAAGCTGCCGGAGTTCGAAACCTGCAAGATCCACTCCGGGTTTTGCAACACGGCATCCGATAAGAAATGGCTGTAAGAGAATACCGTCACCGCGCAGCGCAAGGCCGCGGGAGAGCTGCTGATCCGGTCAAACGCGGAAGGAACGGTATTGCGCAGGCGTTCCAGGTAACGGAGCGAGCCATCGGGGTCGGGGACGGAAGCCAGCAGGAGGCGAATGCGAGTGGCGATGCGTTCCGGCAAGCCGTTGCCGAGCCGGTGTACGGCGTCGTGGGCCCGCAACGGGTCCCGAAAATCCACCCCATCCAACAAACTATGCATGACGCGAACGGCGACGTGGCCAATTCGATTATAGCGGGTGGCGGGAAAAGCGCGGGGTTAACAAGAGGTTGCGCAGCCGATACAAAGATTGAAAAACGAAGCCAAATCAAGCCAAATCCCATTTTCGGACAGTGGCGGTGCTCTGGGGTGTTGGAAGGAACGGTTGCGAAACGAAGCCAATTCGGCGGGGAACCCAGAGCGACGGGTGTTATCGATAGCCATGTTGCGGTGTGGGGCCGGGAAGGCCCGCCCCACGGTGGCAATCACCACGACCACAATAATCCACAGGTCCGTCTTTGTCCCTCCTCGTCTGACGGAGTAATCTTGATCAAAAGGAGCGAATGAGCATGTCGAAGAAGCACTCGCAGGGAATCGCACGCCGGGGATTTCTAACACTGGGGGCGGGAGCCTTGGGTTTCGCGAAGACTGGAGATGCGCAGACCGCACCGCTCCAGGCGGTCGACGAAAGCACCACGGTTCTCGCCAACGGCAAGATTCACACGATGGATCGGGCAGACTCCGTGGTGAATGCCGTAGCCATTCGGCACAACCGCATCGTTGCGGTGGGGGGAGCCGTGCCCAAAGCCGGGCGCGGTGTGCGCGTGATCGACCTGGGCGGACGAACCGTAGTGCCTGGACTGGTGGAACCGCATATTCACATTGTGAGCCTGGCGAACCGGCCGGGCTATCACACAATCCTGGAGAACACGGCGTCGATCCACGAAGTGCAGGAGGCGCTGGCAGGGCGGCGCAAAGATGTGCCGGAGGGCGGCTGGATCACTTCCATGGGTGGATGGCATCCGAATCAGTGGGCGGAACATCGCCATCCAACCCTGGCGGAGTTAGACGCCGCGGCGCCGGATCGCCCGGTGTTGTTGTATGAGCGATTTACGGGACCGGCAGCAACGAACTCGCTGGGCAAGAAATTCTTCGACGCCGCGGATGCCGGTGCGCCCGCGCATCCCGACATCAAGAAGATCAATGTTTCGGCAACGGGGGCGATCGGCGCGGCTGGTTTTGGCGGTGGAGGTCCAGCGGCGTCGGCGCTCTTTTTGCTGCGCAAGATGCAGAACCTGGAAGACAAGAAGCGGAGCACCGGTGATGCCATGCGCTACTCCGCGTCCGTCGGGCTGACCGCGTGTCTGGATCAAGTGTTGTTTCCGACGCCCGGCCCGTTACATCCCAACCAGATCCTGTCGAACCTGGATCAATACCGCATGTACGACGCATGGTTGGAACTGCATCGGGAAGGCCGCACGATCGTTCGCCTGCAGACGAATTTTTTGCAGAATCAAAACGACCCTTCCCTACCCGAGCTAAAAGAGCGCCTGCGCAATCAGTTCCAATTCTTCGGCGACGATATGATGCAAACGGGTTCCATCGGCGAGTGGGCCGCGCCCCTGAATGCGGGCGCGGTTTGGGAAGAAGCGCAGCGGATCGTGGGCCGCGCGGGCTGGCGCAATGAGAATGCGGTGCAGAATCTCGCCGGACTGAAGCAGGTGGTGGAATCATGGGAGGCCGTCAACAAGGAATCGGACATCACGAAGCGGCGCTGGGTAGTGCACCATGTTCCGGAAGTGAATGCGGATCTGTTGACGCGCCTCCAGAACCTGGGCTGCGGCGTGGAAATGGGAGCGTTCCGGTGGGTGACCTCGTCTGATCCCAAGGTAGTTGCCGGACCGCCGTTCCGCACCATCATGGACCACGGCATCCAGGTAGGAATGCATGGGGACGGCGTGCATATCGCGCCGCTGAACCCGTGGCTGCACATCTACTACGCCGTTACCGGCGTCAATTCGTTCGGCGACCAAGTGAATCCGGGCCAGCACCTGACGCGCGAGGAAGCCATTCGCCTGTTCACGCGCCACAACCCGTGGTTCTTAAAAATGGAGGACAAAATCGGCACGATTGAAACCGGTAAACTGGCAGATTTGGTAGTGCTCGATCGCGACTACTTCAGCGTGCCTGACACCGAGATCAAGAAGGTTCGCTCCGCGATGACCATCGTCGACGGAAGAATCGTCCACAACACTGGTATCG
>DATJAK010000198.1:0-4542 GCA_035516375.1 Bryobacteraceae bacterium | reverse complement strand
AAAACCGATATCGGCCTTGTGGGACTTCAGATTGTCCATCACCGCGCGGGCATTCGGCACAGGCAGGATGGTGTATGGCACGTTCAACCGCTGCGCCAATTCTTTCACCAGATCGGCGACGGGGCCGGTGATCGCACCGGTGGACGGGTCGACTTTCCCCTGGACGGGGTTGTCTTGAAGGAATGTGGCACGCAGGGTACCGGTGGGCGCCAGATCCGCCGCCATCACGGGCAGCGCAACGGCAAGCGAAAGAAAGAGGCCGGCTCGTGGGAACATGCGTCTCATTATATGGCCAGAGCGCTAGCGTGTCGCCGCCAGCAGATCGAGCAGCGCAGCCGAAACCGCCTCCGGCTTCTCTCGCGGCATAAAGTGCCCCGCGCCCGCAACCAGGCGACGCGCCTTCAGAGCGGGGAACAACGCGCGCTCCGCGGGTGAATCGGCCGGTGGACGGGCAATGCCGTCATCGGTGCCGTGCAGCGTAATGGTCGGGACTTGGATCTTGGGCCGCTCGGCCAGTTGTCGTTCCACGGACTCGAAGCGCGGTTCGCCGGGAGCATTGAGGTGCCGATGCCGATAGGAGTGAATCACCACGTCTACAAAATCAGGGTTGTCGAACGAGGGCGCGGTGCGATTGTAGGTCTCGTCGCTGAAGTGCCACATGGGCGACCATTCTTGCCACAGCTGCCGGCAGAGCGCGTGCCGATTGGCTTTTAGCCCGGCGCGTCCGCGCTCGGTATTGAAGTACCACTGATACCAGATCGCTCGCTCAGCCGCGGGCGGTCCCGGCGGTGCAGGTGCCACGGTGTTCTGAATGCTATAGCCACCGATGGAAACGAACGCGCGCACGCGGTCCGGATGCAGCGCGGCGGCAATGCAGGCTGCGCGCCCGCCCCAGTCATATCCGGCCACTGCGAACCGTGGTAGCCCCAGGGCGTCGGCGAAATCGATAGCGTCCTGTCCGATGGCCGCCTGTTCGGCCATACGCGCGGCGGCCGGATCGCGGAACCGTGTCGGCCCATAGCCTCGCAGGTACGGCACCAGCACGCGGTGTCCCGCTTTGGCCAGCGGCGGCGCCACGTCGTCATAGGCGCGAACATCATCGGGAAAGCCGTGCAGCAGAACGATGGGGAATCCGCGCGGGTCGCCGCTCTCTTCATACCCAATCGTGAGCGCTGGTGTATCGATCGAGCGGGCGGACACAGTCCCTCCATTCTGAGCAGGCGCACGACGGCTCGCGGCTAGGAACCCGGTTGTCGCGGCTTTCAGGAATGTGCGGCGGGTCGAGGCCATAGTCGCAGCGTATCACGGTAAACTCTCGTCATGATGTTCACCAAGCGCCTGCGCGACGGGGTTCGACGGGGCGAGATCACTTGTAGCGTGCGCATCTGGACGCGCCCTCACGTCAAAGTGGGCAACCGCTACCAGATGGAAGAAGGCGAGATTGAGATCGACTCCATCCAGCCGATCGGTTTTCCCGATATCACGCCGCAGTTGGCGCGCGAGTCCGGATTCCTGGGTGTGATCGATCTGCTGAAGGTGGCCAAGCACGGCCGGGGCGAGAAGATCTACTTGATTCGGTTTCACTACATCCGCCCGCGCAGGAAGCGCCCGGCTGCGAAGACCTGAAGTATGGTCTACTTGGCGGCCCAATAGCCCGGCAGATTGGGCTTGGTGTCGCGGACGATTTCCAGAATCGCGCGGCGATCGTCACTCGTGAGGCGCGCGTATGCCGGGCTTTGGTCTTTGCCCGTCAGGATTTCGTACAGGCGCTGGTAGACGCGTTCGCGCACCATCTCGGGCATGTTGTCGAACGCCGCGCTGTAGATCATGTACGACAACGGATAGCGAAACATCCGCTTTTGCAAGTCGAAATCGCGCAACGAGCGCCCCTGGTGATCGCGCGGGCCGCGTTCCGGAAACGTCTTGGTGAACGCAGAAACGCCCTGAATGGGCTCCGTCAGCAGCCGCTCATTCGCAAACAACATGTACGTGAGCATGTCCTCGATCTCGCCGTTGATTCGGTCGCGGGCCGAATCGTCGAGCTTGCCATCGTGCAGCGCGATGCGCGTATCCCAGCCAATGCGTGTCATGAGATTGCTCATCCTCGTCTGGTGTTCGAGCGTCATCAGCGCGACGATGTCGCTGGTCGGCGCGAGGTATTTGGAGGTATCGAATCGTTTCTCCAGGCTGGTGAGATTCTGCGAGCCTCGGATATCCAAGAGTTGCGGCTGCGAGGAATCGTGGGCCACCGCGTTTCCCATGTGCGACTGCGAGCCATGAGTGCCCGTCACATACCATCCGCCCCAGCGCTGGTCGAGCGCCGTACGGTGATCGGTGATCATCGCGTTCCCGCGAAAGGCCGGCATGCCGTCGGGCCCTGGGTAGACGGAGCTCACCAGGATGCCGGGGACTGCGAGCGTGCTCAACCCCTGGTGGCATTGCAGGCATGTATCGCGCCGCACAAACTCGGGCTTGTCGGCTTTGGCTATATCGAGCGTGTAAAAGTTGAAGCCCTGCTTCGGATCGAGCGCGGCGAATTCGAGCACATCACCCGTCTGCACATAACCCATCGCGACATCGTCGGTGAAGTACAGAGCTCGCGGCGCGCGGGGAGAGATTTTGGTGGCCTGGAAACTGGTCTTGGAAAACACCAGCACTTGCGAGTCGATGTTCAGGCCGAATTGTTTGAGCAGGGCGGGAAGGTAGCCGAACTCGGGGGAATAATCGAGCTTTACCTCGCCGGCTTCGATGCGCTTGCCTAATCGTGCTACCGCATCATCCGGAGGCTGCTGGGCGTATTGAATGGCGGGGTGATCGTTGGGGAGATAGGTTACCTCATCGATATGAGCAGCTGCGGCCAACCCTGCGCCCAGCAGAGTAGCCAGGGCAAACCATCGGGCGCGTTTCATAGACGAACAAGGTCCTTTATACTTTTAACACTTTTCCGCCCCAACGCCTATGGCCCCTGTGAGCTAACAGCATTCACTGCCCGACACAGGCCAGGAGGCCACCGCTACCGCATATAAAACAGGCTGAGCCTCGGCAGCCCGGACTGCTCCAGCAGATTGCGCTCCAGGTATTGCTTTTCCAGCATGGAGAGCTGTTCGGCGGTCATCTTGCCGCGGTACGGGCGAAGCTGCCGATCGAGCTCCTGCCGTGCAGCCAGCAGCATTTCTTCGCTTTGGCGTGCGCGCGCCGCCGCGATCATCTTCTCTTCCAACACCGTGAGCCGCTGCTCCAACGATTCCAGATCTTCGTGGTACCGCTCCACGTCATTGGCCAGGCGGTCGAGCGCGGCGGCAATCTCCTCGTTGCCCGCGGGCAGCGCGGCCGCGTTGCTCTTCAGGTACGCTCGCAGCTCTGCCACGCTGAACGGTGGAGCAGCCTGTTTGCGCGGCGTGTTCGCCGATGCCGCGCCGGCCATCACCTGCGCTTCCGTCAGCACCGCCTGGGCGCAGAAGGCCAGCGAGTTCACCATCTGCGTCTTCACTTTGCGGCTGCGCCACTTCTCGAACGCAGTGTCGATCCCGCGCAGCACGGCTTCGAGCGGCACGCCTCCGTTCTTCCAGCTTTCAATCAGCGCCCAATCGAGCGGCGACAGCAGAAACAGGCCGGTGCCGCGCGCTCGTTGGAAGTGCTCCTCGATTTCGGTGAAGTAGTTGAAGTAGTTGTAGACCCAGTCCTGACTCTCTGTCACTGCGGGTGGTTCCGTTCCCAGATCATTTGCAGGCCTTCGAGTGTGAGGTGCTCGTCGACGATTTTCAAATAGCGAGAGCCCGACGCGATCAGATGCGCCTGCCCGCCCGTGGCGATCACCTTCGTCTCTGGTCCAAGCTTTTGGATAATGCGCTCCAGAATGCCGTCGATCATGCCGACCGCGCCGAAGTACAAGCCCGATTGCATGCTGGCCACCGTGTTGGTGCCCACCACATCTTTCGGCGGACGAAAATCCACCAGCGGCAGGCGCGCGGTTTTGGTGAAGAGCGCGTCGATGGCGATTTTGATTCCCACGGCGATCGCGCCGCCCAAATATTCGCCTGCTTCGGAGACCACATCGAAGTTGATAGTAGTGCCGAAATCGACCACCACGCACGGGCCGCCGTATTTGTTGAACGCAGCCACGCCGTTCACCAGGCGATCCGCGCCCACCTCGTTGGGGTTGTCGTAACACACCTGGATCCCCAGGTTGGTTCGCGGCGTTACGAACATGGCCTCCGTTCGGAAATAACGCTGGGCCATGGCGGCGAGCGTGCTGTCGATGGTTGGCACTACGCTGGAGATGATGATGCCGTGAACGCCGCCAATCGCCAGGCCGGCGGGCACGAAAAGATTGCTCAGCAGAATGCCCCATTCGTCCGCGGTCTGTTCGTGGACCGTGCGCAGCCGCCAATGCGCCATCAGGTTGCGGCCCTCGAAAGCGCCGATGGTGATATTGCTGTTGCCCGCATCAAGTGCCAGCAGCACGTACGCCTCCTGCAAGGATCAGGGTATCGGTTCCGTCGTCCCGGCGCACCACCAGGTAGCCGGAGGCGTCCAGGCCCG
>DATJAK010000197.1:0-2380 GCA_035516375.1 Bryobacteraceae bacterium | reverse complement strand
TATGGCACACGCAACACCGTGCTGCGAAGCCCGGCCAGCGCGACTTCTTATTCGCACCACGACCGGCCGGACGTCGCTCTGCACTCGATTCCCGTCCAGGAAGTAGTGCGCGCCGCTCTTCGCTTGCTGGGGGCCGGCGATGGCTAGCTGGAACCGGATTGCGCGCCGCATTCGCGTGCCCAGCGGATTCGTGTTCGCGGCCTTCTATTTGTGGCGTGCGCGTCCTTCCTGGAGGTGCATGGCCGCGGGCGGGGCCATCGTCGTGATTGGACTGGCGCTGCGCGCCTACGCCTCGGGATACGTGCGCAAGGCCAGCGAGTTGACCACCACCGGCCCTTACGCCTATACGCGCAATCCGCTCTATCTTGGCTCACTGATCATCGCTGCCGGATTCGCGGTGGCGGCGCGCAGCCTGCTGATCGCGCTGGTGGCAGCGGCGATTTTCCTCGCCATCTATCTGCCGGTGATGCGTTTCGAGGAACAGTTGCTGCGCTCGCAGTTCCCCGGCTTCGACGATTATGCCCGGCGCGTGCCACGGCTCGTGCCCCGGCTTTCCGCCGAGGCCGGAGCGAGCGGTGAGTTTTCTCTCGATCTCTATCGCCGGCATCGCGAGTACAATGCAACCTTAGGGGCGGCGGCGATGCTGGCGGCCTTGATTTTCAAACTGGTGTGGTTATCGAGTTGATCGTTTAACCTGGTGACACCATTCTGGCCAACAACCCGCGCCGTCTGTCCCATCACCAGAAAACCGCGCGTGAGAGGAACTTGGGCGGGGGGAGTCGCGCTTCTCGTTTCTGCGATCTTGCTGGGGCAGACGACGCCGGCGAAAGTGCCAACCGGGGCTGTCATCGAATCCGAATCCCACGTCACCCCGCCACCGCCGCCGTACTCATTTCCTGCCGGGCAAACGCTCGCCTACGATGTGGAGTGGCGGCTGCTGACCGCCGGTACCGCCACCTTCCGATTGGATGCCTCGGGCAATGAAGCGCGGATAAGGGCAACCGCTGATTCCACCGGCGCTTTTTCTGTGCTCTATCCCGTCCACGACCGGCTGGAAGCCGTACTCGATCCCCGGACTTTCTGCTCCGCCCGCCTCTCCAAGCACACCGAGGAGGGCTTCCGCCGGGTGGATACTACGATCCGCTTCGACTATGCACGGCACAAAAGTGTGCTGCAGGAAAAGAACCTGAAGAGCGGCGCCAGCAAGCAGGACGAGAACGATATTCCCGGTTGCGTGACCGATGTGATCTCGGCAATTTTCTACGTGGGCTCGCGGCCGCTTGCGATCGGCCAGACCTATGTTTTCCCGCTCAACGACGGCGGCAAAACCAACGACGTGCGCGCGCGCGTGGAGGCGCGGGAAGACCTCAAGACACCCGCCGGCTCCTTCCACACTCTGCGGGTCCAGCCCGAGGCCACGAGCGGCGTGGTCAAGAACAAGGGAAGGATCTGGGTCTGGTACTCCGACGATGCCGGCCATGTCCCGGTGCAGATGCGCGCCCGCTTGTTCTGGGGGACTATTACCTTGCGCCTGGCGCGGGTGGAAAAGAAGTAAGCCGGCTTAGTGCAATCGGAACCGCTCCCGCATGAGCCGCTGCAGGCGCGGTTTGTAGAGGATGTCGTAGGCAAATTCCTTGTCCGGAAACATGGCGAGGGCGGCACGCTTGGTATTGGCCACCAGTTCGGAAGCCTGTTCGATGGTCAGGCTGGGGTCCTGGCTGATGACCGACATCACCATGCTCATCATGATCTGCAGGCGGCGCAGTCTTCGATTTTCATCGGCAATCTCGGTCTGACTTTGCGGTTCCACTGGTCTCGACTCCGGTGCGTCCATGCAAGCCTCAGATAACAAAATCCGCCCACGGCGGACTCATCATTAGATGCCGGTCACGACACCAATGTTGCGGCCGCGAAGCCAGCCCGCCGATCTCATGCCATCCCCGGCAGATTCTGCGCGCATCATATACCGGAAACGCGCCTGTCCCCGTACCCGTGGTGTGTCTCCGCGATTACAATAGTAACTGGATCTAGTTTCCGCGCAATTCCGGAGGTGTTCGCATGGATCCCAAGCGGCAACCGCCAGGCGCTCCTGATGCCAGCCCTGAGTCTCTTCACGAACCCCTGGTCGAGGTCTTCGGAACCAAGGAAGAGTCCGAGGCGCTGGTGGTGAAGGGACTGCTCGATTCCGCAGGCATCGATTCGGTGATCGTCTCGCTGGACGCGCCCCAGGAAGTGCTGCCCGGCGTGGGCGGGGTTGTGATCCGTGTGGCCGCCGAGGATGCGGAAGAGGCGCGACGCGTGATCGATGAATTCCGCGCCGCTCCCGACGAGTTGGCGGAGGAAGACGAGGCGGACGACGTCAGCGGCCCGGCAGCTTAGC